>DAONKS010000022.1:0-17966 GCA_035406305.1 bacterium
GCCACAGAGATAAAGGCAGGGACACTGGCGGATGCCATCGTTGAAATAACAGAGACAGGCAGCACCCTGCTTTCTCATAACCTTAAGATAGTTGATGTACTGATGGAGTCCGCACCCAAACTCATAGCAAACAGAAACTCCTGGCAGAACAGGTGGAAGAGGGAAAAACTGGAAAATATCGCATTGCTGTTAAAAGGTGCTCTTGAGGCAGAAGGTAAGGTCGGACTGAAGATGAACGTGGAAGTAAAAAAACTTGAGGAAATTATAAAGATACTGCCCGCAATGAAGAAGCCAACGGTCTCTCCTCTGACAGATAAAAAATGGGTTGCTGTTGAGACCATTATTGACAAAAAGACAGCAAAACTTCTGATTCCTGAACTTAAAAAACGCGGTGCTCAGGGAATTGTAGAATACCCGCTTAACAAGGTGATATAAAAAAGGAGATGTCTATGCCGTGCGGAAGGAAGAGAAAGAGAAGAAAGATAAAGACACACAAAAGGAAAAAGAGAAGAGCAGCATTAAGACATAAAAAGAGAAAAAGATAATGCGATATATATTTACAGGGATTGTACTGTTATCAGCCCTGCTTTCTGGCTGTGCCCATATACAGCGTTCGTATGAGGGCAGGGATACATATGCATATGGTGTCCTCGCTGAGAGAGAAGATAGGCCTGATGAAGCAATTCGGTATTACAGAGAAACAATACAGAAAGCAGGAGAAGATAGCTATCTCTATGTGAAATTAGGGAACCTCTATCTTAAGAAGCAGGACATTCCTTCCGCGAAAAAGTGTTTTTTCAGGGCTGCCCGTCTTGACCATCAAAGATATGAAGCACTCTTCGGACTGGGGCTCTCCTATCTTCTGGAAAAGAACTATAACCTTGCTGCTCTATATATGGAGCGTGGACTTGTACTGGACAGGGAAAACTATTCTGCGAGGATGATTTTATGTGACCTCTATGCAGGGATGAATAAGCTGGAAGATGCTTCCAGACACTATCAATACTTAGTAGAGGTATTCCCTGAGAACTATCTTTTTCATTATAACTACGGGAATATTCTTGAACGGCTCGGGAAAAACAGAGAGGCAGAAAAGGAGTATCTCAGGTCGGTGGAACTGGCTAATTTTTTCTGGAAGGGATATTTCTCTCTGGGGCTTTTATATGACAAACTCGGGATGAAGAAAGAATCCATACAATGTTTTGAAAAAGCAGTATCTCTGAACCCTGCTGAAATCGTCTCTTATTCATTACTTGCCAGTGCCTATTATTCAGAAGGCAACAAAGAGAAGGCAAAGCATTGTCTTGAAGAGGCAATAAGAAATGGAATAAATTCAGCACAGTTCTACCAGTTTTTAGGGATAATATATATGGATGAGAAGGCATATGACAAAGCAGAAGAGGTTTTTCAGAAAAGTATTAAAATAGAGGACCTCTCAGGTACACACTTCTATCTTGGAGTTCTATATGATAAGACAGGCCAGCGGGAAAAGATGGAAGAGGAGATGAAGAAAGCTATAGAGTTAGACCCTGACAACGCTATGGCTCTAAACTATCTCGGTTATACATATCTTATACAGGACAGAAACATAGAAGAGGCATATAAACTTATAAAAAGGGCATGTAAGATTGAACCGGATAATGGTGCTTTTTTAGACAGTTTGGGCTGGGCGTACTATAAGATGGGAAATTACCAGCTTGCCAGAAAGTATCTTGAAAAGGCAGTGGAGAGAGAAAAAGATGCTGAGGTATATGAACACCTTGGATATGTATACCTGAAACTTAAAGAGTATGAGAGTGCGCTACTCTGGTTTACAAAGGCATACGAGATAAACGGAAAACAAGAGATTCAGAAGATACTGGATGATATAAAAAAACAAATTGTAGAAAATGGAACTGATTGAAAAGGTCTCACAACAACCAGCCATCTTGAAAGAACTTTCTGTAAAAGAATTAGAAACCCTTGCATCTGAGATAAGACAGATTATTATAGAGACGGTTTCTAAAAAAGGGGGGCATCTGTCTTCCAATTTAGGTGTTGTAGAACTCACCCTTGCCATCCACAGGGTATTCAATATCCCTCCTGATAAGGTTATCTGGGATGTGGGACACCAGTGTTATACCCATAAACTTCTCACAGGCAGATATAAAAACTTTTCAAGTTTAAGAACCTATAAAGGGCTGACAGGATACCCATCTCCTGAGGAGGACGTAAGAGATATATTTAAAACAGGGCATGCCGGGACTGCTGTATCATCTGCCACAGGGCTTAAAACCGGCCAGGATTTTCTTAAAGATAAAGGCAAGGTAATCGCAATTATAGGAGATGGTTCTCTTACGAATGGACTTACATTTGAAGGACTGAACTTTCTTGGGGCTCTCGGTAAAGAACTCCTGATAATTCTTAATGACAACAGGATGTCCATATCCCCTACAAAGGGTGCTTTATCATACTACCTTACAAAACTAATAACATCCCCTTTTCTTAACAAGCCAAAGGAAGAGTTTATGGAGGTGTTAAAGAAAATACCTGGAATGGGCGAAAATATTCTTCACCTGGCAAAGGACCTTGAAAAAAAAGCAAAGTATCTTATAGTTCCTGGCGTCTTCTTTGAAAAGTTAGGGCTGCGATATTTAGGGCCCATAGACGGACATAATATCCAGGAAATGATTGATATACTTACGAATATAAAGGAGATAAAAGAGCCAGTGCTCCTGCATATTATTACCAGAAAGGGTAAGGGATACAGATTTGCAGAAGAGAGACCTGATGATTTTCACGGCACAGGACCTTTTGATATAAAGACAGGTGCTCCTGTAAATAATGAAGCAGGGCAGTCAGCAGGATGTTTTGCAGGTAAGATACTTGAAAAATTAGGAGAAAAAGATACCAGAATTGTTGTTCTTACTGCGGCAATGGAAAAAGGACTGGGACTTGAGGACTTTGCAAGAAGATTTCCTGATAGATTTTTTGACGTAGGTATCGCTGAGGGACACTGCATTACATTTGCATCTGGATTGTCTAAGGCAGGAATGAAGGTATTTGTAGCAATGTACTCAACATTTTTGCAGAGATGTTATGACCAGATATTCCATGATATCTGCCTTCAGAAACTACCCGTGGTATTTCTCATTGACAGGGCAGGAATAGTTGGAGAAGATGGACCAACCCACCATGGGATTTTTGATATTTCATTCCTGCGCACACTTCCTGACCTGAAGATATTCACCCCTTACAGTATGGAAAACCTTGAATATACAATAATGAAGACACTGGAGGAAAATACCCCCTGCTTTATCCGTTATCCTAAAGGGAAACTCCCTGAAAAACTGGAACCGATAAACTCCCCTGAAAAAAAACTGGCTATACTTGCCTGTGGTAGTATGGCAGATTACTCTATAAAAGCGTGTGATATCCTGAAGAAAGAAAATATCAATGTATCCTGTCTTCCTGTAGATAAGGTAAAACCACTGGATGAAATACTGCTGAAGGAGATAAATTCTTTTGAGAGAATTGTTACTGTGGAGGAAAATACTGCATCTGGTGGTTTCGGTTCTGCTGTGTTAGAATACTTAGGTGGCAGGAAAGAGGTCTTAAGAATCGGACTGCCTGAGGCATTTATTGAACAGGGGAAAAGAGAGTTTCTTCTGGAAAAATACGGGATGAGTCCCGCAGGTATAGCAGAGAGAATAAAAAAATTTTTAAAAGGACAGGGCAATGATTAAAAGTGTATTTATTTTACACAATTCAAAAATTAAAGGGATAGAAAGCGAGAGAGCAAGAATAGAAAAAATGTTAAGAAAATGTGGAAAAGTTGTGGAAAACAGCCCGAAAAGTGTGGATTTGATTATTACGATGGGAGGAGATGGGACATTCTTAAAGGGTGTTCATCTTGTAGATAGTCCACGTACATTTGTTTATGGAATCAAATATGGAAAGGTCGGTTTTCTCACCCATAGCGCAGAGGACATTGAGGAAAGTGTGAAAAAGGTCCTTGCCGGGAATTTTAAAACATCCAGAAGGATATTGCTGGAGATTTCTGTAAAAAGAAAGGGTAAATCCATAAAGGACTTCTGTCTCAATGAAGTCGTTGTCTTTAGAAAGGGTATAAGGATTATAGATATCTCTGTGACTTCCAGGAAAGAGGAGATATTCAACAGGTTACGTTGCGATGGGATTATAGTCGCCACACCAACCGGTTCCACCGCACACTCACTTTCAGCTTCAGGTCCTGTGGTCTCACCTGATACAGAATGCCTGCTTCTGGTTCCTGTATCTCCACATTCTCTATGCTGGCGACCTGTGGTCATCCCTTCAAAGGAAGTGCTATCCATTGAGGTATCACCAGAAGCACTTATTGTTATTGATGGGCAGAGAGAGATAGCGGTAAATTCTTTTGATAGAATCGTTGTAAAAAAGGCAACAAAAAGGGTTAACATTATTATAGAGGATGGCTTTTTCAACAGATTAAGGTCAAAATTTCACTGGGGCAGTTAAATGTTCATCGTAAAGGTAAAAAAGGAAAGATGTAAAGGATGTGGGTTATGTATAGAAGTGTGTCATAAAAAGGTATTTAAAGTATCCCGGCTATTCAATAAGATGGGCTATCACTACGTTGAGCCAGAAGGAGAAGGGAAAAATAGTTGCTCGGGATGTCAGAGGTGTGTCATTATATGTCCTGATGTTGCCATAGAGATATTAAAAACGAACCCTAACAAGGAAGGAGGAGAGAATGAAGATAGGTGTAATTCCTGACTGTTTCAGAATACCTGTGAAGGAAGGAATTAAAAAAGCAGCAGAGTTGAAATTAGATGGTATCCAGCCGTATGCTACGCATGGAGACCTTGACCCTAAAAATCTTTCAAAGACAGGCAGAGAAGACCTTAAGGCATTTGTTAGACGGCTGGGCCTTACAATCTCTGCACTTGTTGGGGACTTTGGGGGGCATGGATTTACAGACCCGAAGACCCTTGACTGGCGCGTTGAAAGGACAAAAGAAGTAATTGACCTTGCAGTGGATTTAGGAGTAAGTGTGGTAACAACACATATAGGGGTTGTCCCTGAAGATGAAAATGCAAAGGAATGGAAGACAATGGTTCAGTCATTACCTGAAGTAGGAACCTATGCTTACGATAAAGGGGTGTTTCTTGCGACAGAGACAGGACCTGAGACAGCGTCTCTTTTAAAAAAACTTTTAGATACCATTGGCAATCCAGGACTGAAGGTAAACTATGACCCTGCAAACCTCGTAATGGTAGCCGGAGATGACCCTGTAAAAGGGGTATATATACTGAAGGATTATATCGTCCATACACATGCAAAGGATGGGATAAAACTACCTGATGAAAACGGACAGAAGAGATGGAAAGAAACACCTCTGGGTGAAGGTAACGTAAACTTTTTAGAGTATCTGAAGGCAATGAAGGAAATAGGATACAATGGATTCTTCACCATTGAAAGGGAAGTAGGTGAAAATCCTGAAGCAGATATAATAAAAGCGAGGGATTTTTTAAGAGACATTGAGAAGAAAATAGGAATATAAAAAAGGGGGAAATCATGGGAAAACTTATAGCAGGTGTGCAGATGTATACCTTAAGAGAATATTGCAAAACAGTTCAGGATACAGCAGAGACACTTAAAAAAGTGAGGAAGATGGGATACAAGACCATCCAGGTCTCGGGTATGGCTGAACCAAAAGATGTAAATGAGTTAAAAAAACTTCTTGATGATAATGGGCTTTATGCCTGTTCCACACACACAGGTTATGACAGGATAGTAAAGGATGTAAATGCTGTAATAGATGAACATAAAATACTCGGCTGTGAGGCAATTGTATGCCCGGGACTACCAGGTGAACTGCATAACAAAGAAGGGTATCTTAAAGTAGCAGGAGAGTTTGAAAAAATTATGGAAAAGATAAAAGAAAATGGCCTTATCCTTGGCTACCACAACCACGGAATAGAACTGCAGAAATATAATGGCCGGACAGGTCTTGAGATACTACTGGATAACTGTGATGGATTGGAAGCAGAGATTGATACATACTGGGTCCAGTATGGTGGAGGAGACCCTGCCAGATGGATAGAAAAATTCGCTGGTAGGTGTAGTCAGTTACATTTCAAGGATATGGGAATGATAAACAATAAGCAGGTAATGCCACCTATTGGAGAAGGAAATCTGGACTGGGAAAGGATAATAAAAAAAGCAAAAAAAGCAGGAGTAAAATACTGTCTTGTTGAGATGGATGAACCCACAATAGATGCCTTTGAGGCACTTAAGAGAAGCTTTGAATATCTCACATCAATGGGACTGAAGGCATAAAACTAAAGGTTCTGGTATAAGGCGCCATCAACGGGCTGGACAGGGTAAAACTCTGGCTTTTTACCAAAGGCATTCTGGTAAAGTGGTGTAATCTCTGAAATAAAATAATTGATTTTACTCTCTTCAAGCAAAACGAGACAGCAACCGCCCATACCAGCACCGGTAAGTCGTGCACCTTTGACACCGTCAAGATTTTTTGAAAAGCCAACAATAAAGTCAAGTTCTTCACAGCTAACTTCATAGAGTTCCTTCAAGCTTCTATGGGACTGATACATAAGTTCCCCGAACCCATCAGTGTCATTATTTTCAAGACATCTTACTGCTGCAATTACACGTTTATTCTCTTCAACTATATGTAGTGCTCTCTTAAATGTCTCCTCTGAAAGTTCTTTTTTGTAATGGTTAATATCATCAAGGTCTGTCAGGAAAGCAATATCCCTGGACCGCCTTATGATATTTACTGCTTCCTCTACAGATTTAACACGGCTGTTATAAACAGAAGAAGACAGATTTCTTTCTTTTTTTGTATCCACAAGTAAAAATTTATGGCTTCCCATTGGTAAAGGAACATATTTATATTCAAGTGTCTTACAGTTTATAAGCAGAGCGTTATCCTTCCTGGCAAGATATATAGAAAACTGGTCCATTATACCGCAGGCAACCCCAACAAATTCGTTTTCTGCACGTCGCGCAAGTTTGACCAGTTCAAGAGGTGACATTTCTATCCTTGTAATCTTCTGGAATAAAACTGCCACTGACACTTCCACTGATGCAGAAGAACTGAGACCGCTTCCTACAGGGATGTTACCTCCGATTGCCATCTCTATACCAGGCAGGTTATATCCAAGTTTTTTGAACTCTGCCAGCACACCAAGAATATAGTTTACCCAGCGGTATCTTTCCTGATAGGTAATATGTTCAACATCTGTTTCAAAGTACTGGTTATAGTTGAAAGAAAAAAGTTTTATGGACTTATCTTTTCTTTCTCTTCCGCAGGTAAATATGAACCTGTCCACACCTATCGGCAATACATATCCCCCCTGATAATCAATATGCTCACCTATAAGGTTTGCCCTTGCCGGTGTAGTAATAGTAATGAAAGTGCCTGCTCCAAAGTTTTCTGTAAATGCCTTTTGTATCTGTTCTTTCATAATAGAAGAATTATAACATTTTTTAGAGAAAAAAACTTTTCTTTTGTAAAGAATTGGTATAAAATAATTAGGAAAAGGAGATGTGATGGAACAGAAAAAAATAGAGAAACAGCTTTCCCTACCCCTGAAAAACGCTGTCCAGATGAGTTTTAGAAATATGAGGGTGAGGTTTGGAAGGGCAATTATTATCACAATGTCCATTCTTTTAGGCATTGCTTTTTTGATGTCTGTGCTTACAGGAAATGCCTTTATGATGAGTTTGATAAATAAGGGCCCCGAAGAAGTCAGGATACTTTTAATGGCAGATATCACTGAGGTAAAAACAAGACAGGCATGGCTTGTATCTCTCTCGCTTCTTGTCTGTACCGTCGGGATTGTTAATGCAATGCTTATGTCCGTTACGGAAAGGTCCAGAGAGATAGGAACAATGAAGTGTCTGGGAGCGCTTGATAAATTCATCGTTGAACTTTTTCTTCTTGAATCCCTTGCTCATGGAATAGTCGGCTCACTTGCAGGGTCTCTTATAGGTATCATTACAATGACTTTTGTATATCTTATCCAGTATGGCGGACTTATTATAAAAATTTTCCCGGGAGGTATGATACTTAAATATATGCTCCTCAGTATATTACTCGGAACATTTCTTGCGGTTGTCGGTGCACTCTATCCTGCGTATGTATCTGCAAAGATGGAACCGGCTGAAGCAATAAGAAGAGAAGTGTAGTTAATATTGAATTCAAAACTTGAAAAGCATGAAATTCCAGGTAAACTTTAAGGAATTTGAAACACGAAGCAGTTAAGATGAATTTAGAATATCAGAGTTTAATTAGGGCTTGGTATCTGGAGTTTGCCAAACAAAGGGGGCAAAAATGCCAAAGGAAGCAATTGTAAGAACAATAGGGGTGAAAAAAAGTTTTATGTTAGGGAAGGTACCACTTCATGTTCTTAAAGGTATTGACCTTGAAATACTGAAAGGGGAGTATATCTCAATAATGGGCCCTTCCGGAAGTGGAAAAACCACTCTGTTCAATATGATAGGCGGCCTTGATAAGCCATCTGAAGGAAAGGTTTATATTGATGAGGTAGATATCGCTCAACTTGATGCCTATGAACTCGCATGGCTAAGATGCAGAAAGATTGGCTATATATTTCAGACATTCAACCTCATCCCTGTTATGAGCGCTCTGGAAAATGTTATGTTGCCTATGATATTCGGAGGACTTTCCACAGATGACGCAAGAGAAAAGGCAAAGTCATTACTTGAAACTGTCGGACTCGGACACAGGGTGAACCATAAGCCATTTGAACTTTCAGGCGGCCAACAGCAACGTGTTGCTATTGCAAGGGCACTGGCAAACGACCCAGCAATAATTCTGGCAGATGAACCAACAGGGAATCTTGACCTGAAAACAGGTAAAGAAATTATCAATCTTCTACGTGAGATGAACAAAGAGAAAGGTGTAAGTGTTATAACTGCTACACACGACCTTAAAATGCTGGATGTCTCAGACCGTGTGATATGGCTCAGAGACGGTATGATAGAAAGGGTTGAAGACAGAGAAAATATCACCATTAAGGTAGGAGAGGTGGAAGGAGAAGAAGCAGGATAAAAAGGTTATGAAAAAAAAGGGAATAGGGATTATTGGATGCGGTAATATGGGTTCTATACTTGTAGATGCGGTTGTATCAGGAGGATTATATCCTCCTTCCTCTGTATATGTATCAGATATAAGAAAGGAAAAGTTAGATGGACTAAAAAAGGATTTCGGTATCTTTCCTGCTGATAACAGAACTATTGCAGAAAAAGCAGAAATAGTAATAATAGCAGTGAAGCCCGATAAGGTAAAGGAGGTAATTACAGAAATAAAAGATACCCTTACTCCAGCAAGTATATTAATATCAATAGCGGCAGGACTGTCAACAGTAAAGATTGAAAAATTCATTGGTAAAAAACCCATCCCGGTTATAAGGGTGATGCCAAATATCAATGTAAAGGTTAAAGCAGGCATTATTGTTTACTGTACAGGCAGATACGGAGGAAAACACTGTAAGATAGCAGAAAAACTCTTCTCTCCTTTAGGTATTGTTTTCAAACTCCCTGAAGATAAGTTTGATATAATTACAGCAATATCAGGAAGTGGCCCTGGTTTTTTATTCTACATAGCAGAATGTATTAAAAGAATATGCAGGGAAAAAGGGCTTTCAGAAAGTCAGTCAGCCATCATAACAAGATATCTTTTTTATGGTTCGGCAAAGATGCTTTTTGAGACAGGGGCAGAGCCAGGAAAGTTGAAAGAAATGGTGACTTCACCGGGAGGCACAACAATTGCCGGGCTTGAGGCGTTTGAAAAAGGGAAATTTCCATCCCTTTTGAAAAAAGTTATTGAAAAGGCAGAGGAAAGAAGTAAGCAGATAAGGAAGAAGATATAATGAAAAGGATAGGAATTATTGGCTATGGCGTGGTGGGAAAGGCATTTGTCAATGTCTTTAAGGATAAGGTGAAAATTTTTATCTATGATAAGTATATATCTGAATATAACGATATTGAGCGGGTGGTAAAAAACTGTCCCATTGTATTTGTCGCTGTTCCCACTCCTATGTATGAGGATGGCAGTATAGATATATCATGTGTGGAGGATGCACTGAAGAGCATCCTCGCTGTTAACCTCCCGAAAAAAAAATTGCCGGTAGTTGTAATCCGTTCAACCATTGTTCCTGGAACAACTGCGGCACTGCAGAAGAAATTCCCTTCACTCCATCTTGTATATAACCCTGAATTTCTCTCTGAAAGAAACAGTTTAGCAGATATGGAAAGAACCGACAGGGTTGTCATTGGCGGACATCTGAAGTACTGTAAAAAGGTTGAGGAGATATACCGGCTCGTGTTTCCTTACGCACGATATATAATTACAGATACAACAACAGCTGAGATGATAAAGTACGCTGCCAATGTTACACTGGCAGGACAGGTGATGATTGCAAATGAACTTTATCAGATATGTCAGAAACTTGGTGTTGACTGGGCATTTGTAAGGAACGCCATAATACTTGACCCTCTTATCGGAAGGAACACCAAGGTCCCGGGACCTGATGGAGATATGGGGTTCGGCGGAAAGTGTCTCCCCAAGGACCTGAATGCCCTGATTTACCGTGCAAGAGAACTGGGCTATAACCCGGAACTGCTGATTCAGATATGGAAGTCAAACCTGAAGGTAAGAAAAAATAGAAACTGGGAAGTCATAAAAGGGGCTACTTCAAAGAAAAGAAAGCATCCGGAGAAAAATTAGAAGATTGTATAAAAGTAGAGAGGAGAGAGATTTCAATCTAAAGAAGGAGGCAACATGAATGAATTTGAAAAAGTGCAGGAGGCAGTAAATTATATTACAAAACAATCATCAATTAAGCCAGATGTGGGAATTATACTGGGAACAGGACTGGATAAACTGGCTGATAAAATAAAGAAGGATGCGGTAATTCCCTATAAAGATATTCCACACTTTCCTGTTTCCACAGTGAAGTCCCATACTGGAAACCTTGTACTTGGAGACCTTTCAGGAAAAAAGGTTGTGGCAATGCAGGGAAGGTTCCATCTTTACGAGGGTTATTCTGCCTTACAGATAGCACTTCCTATAAGAGTAATGAAATTTTTGGGGGTAACAACTCTCATTGAATCAAATGCTGCGGGTGGACTGAATCCACTTTTCTCAAGGGGTGACCTTATTATCATAACTGACCACATTAATCTTATGGGACATAACCCTCTTATTGGTTATAACGATGAAAGGTTCGGACCAAGATTCCCTGATATGAGTATGGTATATGATAAGGGATTGATAGAAGTTACTGAAAATACAGCTCTTGAATTGAAAATTCCTGTAAAAAAGGGTGTTCTTGTGGGACTTACAGGACCGAATTTAGAAACAAAGGCAGAATACCGTTTTTTGCGGATGATAGGTGCTGATATGGTATGTATGTCCACTGTACCTGAGGTTATAGCCGCAGTCCATTCAGGATTGAGAATATTGGGTGTTTCAGTAATAACCGATATGTGTCTTCCCGACGCCTTAAAACCTGTATCCCTGGATGAGATAATTGAGATTGCCTCAAGGGCTGAACCAAAATTGACAGAACTTATAGAAAAGGTTATAATAAAAATTTAAGGGATATATGACCAAAAAAGAGAAAAGAACCGAGAAGAAGGAAAGACAGGAAAAAAGAACGATAAGGTGCAGGAACTGTTTTATGGTGGATAGCTATACATCAGAGGAGCAGAAATGTAAACACTGCGGAGCAAAGATATTCATCATAGACAGTGTGTAATATATCGTCTTTTTCTGGAAGGCAGATTGACAGACGGTAGGTTTTACAGGAGTAGCGAGTAGAAAAACAGTTTTAACTTTTCTATTTACGGATTTCAGTAAATCCACAGGAATGGAGGTGAAAATTTTTTAATGCGGAGAAACCCTGACTTTGAACGTATATTCAAACAGTTCAAGAGAGATGTGGAGAGAGAGGGGATTATACGGGAGATAAAGAAAAAAGAGTTTTACGAGAAACCCAGCCAGATAAGAAGAAGGCGAAAAGCAAGAAAAGGAAGGAGGGCCCCTGTAAGATAAAAAATGACTTCCCATCCTGCAGTTTATACCCTTTCTTTTAATTCCTGTGTTGACCATACATTCTATCTCAATTCCATCAGGTTTGACGATATCAACAGGATAGAAAAGTCACGTGTGGATGCCGGAGGTAAGGGGCTGAATGTTGCACGTATGCTCCATATTCTTGGTTATCAATGTGAAGCACTCACATTTCTCGGTGGTCCAAACGGGACAATATTAAAAAAACTTCTTGAGGATGAGAGAATCCCTTTCAGATATGTCCCTATTAAAGGGAATACCAGAAGTATATTCAACTTTATTGCAGGGAAAAAGGTATTAAGGATTAACGAAAAAGGACCTTTAATATCCAGAAAAGAAAAGGATGCCTTTCTCAATCTTGTTTATTCTCTAAATTTTTCAAAGGGAGACATCCTCTCTATTTCAGGAAGTGTTCCACCCGGGATAGAAAAAAGTATCTGTAGAGATATAATTAAAAAATTGCGGACAAAAGGAGGTATCGTTACCCTTGATACAGATGGAGAAACTCTGAAAGAGGGAATTAAAGGAATCCCCCATATTATAAAGCCAAATCTGTGGGAATTAACCAGAATTACAGGAAGAAGAATACGGTCTTTTCACTCTCTTAAAGATACCCTGAATTCTCTTATAGATAGCGGTATATCCACAGTTCTTCTGACCAACGGTGAAAATGGAGCAATACTATTTTCCAGAAAACACTTCCTTTATGGCAGGCCACCTGCTGTCAAAGTATTAAGCACCATTGGTTGTGGAGATGCATTTCTTGCTGGCTTTCTCTACGGATACTGCAAAAATAAGCCCCCTGAAGAATGTCTGCGTCTTGCTGTGGCTGCAGGAACAGCAAAAGTTTTAAAAGAAGGGACCAGTATGCCGGGCAGAAGTGATGTAATGAAAATACTTAAAAAGGTAAAAATTGTTAATGCATCTGAAACTACCACTCTATCTTTCTTTTAAGAAAAGTATTATAACCGCCCCGATAACACTCTGAATAATAACACTCACAAGAAATATGATAGAAAGTGCAAAGGCATTTTCTTTGCCCATAGAGGAAGAGAAGAAGTACATATAGGTGAACTCTCTTATACCAAGTCCCCCAAGAGATGGAACAAGTGTTGCTGTCCAGATAAGAGGAATATATATAAAAAACATAGAAATAGAAACACTTCCTGATTGGTTCCAGAGGATAGAAAGAGCCATAAGATAGTTATTCAGGATAGATATTGCCTGCAGAGAGAAACTTACAAAAGCCGCATATAAAAGCCACTTTCTTGCAGAAAAGTACCTGTTAAAGGCGCTGTATGTATTCTCAAGGGTCTCCTTCAACCGGTCAGGAATAAATCTTTTAACCTTTAAATAGAAAAATGAAGCAAAAGCTCTGTATGAAAAGAATATGAAGATGAAGAGTAAAAAAAAGATTAGAAATAAAAGAAAGTATTTTACTTTTACAGGGATATCCGGAGTTAAAAGTCCTGCCACCACTCCCATTGTTATAACTGTAAGTGCGCCTATAAACCTGTCTATCAGAACGGAACTGCCTAAAAGCAGTTTATTCTCTTCTCCCCTGACAAGGTAAAATACCTTTGCTATGTCTCCGCCTGCCCCTGTTGGCAGGAAGTTATTGAAAAGCATTCCCACCATATTGAGTTTCCAGATATTTATATACCGAATTTTATCTGCCTTTACCTGCCCTTTAAGAAAAAGATACCATCTGAAGGCAAGAGGGAAAGAGAGTAAAACTGCTATAAGAAGCGATAAGACAGCAAGAGGAATATAACATCCCTTCAGTGTAGTGTAAAGCAGGGAGAGGTCAATTTTTCTGAAGACAAGATATAGAAAAAAGATACTTATAGATACCTTTAAGAGTTGTTTTAAACTATTTTTTTTCATCTTCAGTTGCCGGTATCTTTTTCATTTTTTTGACATATTCTTCTTTTATCTTATGCAGGATGCCATTTACAAACTTCGGAGATTCCTTTGTGCTGTATTTTTTTGCCAGTTCTATTGCCTCATTTATGGAAACCAGTTCTGGTATCGTATCAACAAATAACATCTCAAAGATAGCAATTCTCATAATATTTCTATCTATATATGGCATCCTTTTAAGTGACCAGTTGATAGAGTATTCTGATATCTTGCTATCTATAAAAGTCAGGTTTTTAATGGTGCCCTGTATAAGAAGCCGTGCAAATTCTGCTATCTCATCATCTTCTATTCCCTGCTCTTTCAGGAAAGAACTTATGGTATCTTCACTGAATTCGTTTAACTCATCCCTTATCTCCATCTGATAAAGAAATGCCAGTGTCAGCTCTCTTGCCTTTCGTCTTTTCATCTTCCGTCTTTCAATTACAGGATGGGAGAAAGATTTGCCATTTCAATGGCTGAAAGGGCTGCAAACCACCCTTTGTTTCCCATCTTTGTTCCTGCCCTTTCTATTGCCTGGTCTGTTGAGTCCGCTGTAACCACACCAAAAGATACCGGGGTCTTACCCTGAAGATTAAGTTGTGTTACCGCCCGTGCTATCTGGGAACTGACATACTCAAAGTGTGGGGTCTCCCCCCTTATTATCGCTCCCAGACAGATAATCGCATCATACTTCCCGCTTTCAGCCATCTTTGAAACAGCAAAGACCGCCTCAACACTTCCTGGTACCCAAGCGATATCAATGCTCTCTTCACTGCCATTATGCCTTTTTATACAGTCAATAGCCCCTTCTAAAAGCCGTTTTGAGATGAATTCATTAAACCTGCTGATAACAATACCAAATTTCTTACCTTTTGCATCCAGAATTCCTTCTTTTGTTTTCATCTCTGCCTCCTGTTTTTCCCCTTTTTACGCCTTTTCTCCTATATAATATGGCCTAACTTTCTCTTTTTCGTCTCTATGTAGTTTTTAGAATAGGCAGTATATTTTACCACAATAGGAACCCTTTCTACTATTTTAATACCATATCCTTCAAGTCCAACAACCTTCCTCGGGTTATTGGTAAGCAGTCGTATCCTTGTAAGTCCGAGGTCAGCGATTATCTGGGCACCAATACCATAGTCCCTCAGGTCTTCCGGAAAACCAAGATGTAGATTTGCTTCCACTGTATCAAGTTTTTTTCTTTCCTGAAGATAGTATGCCCTTAATTTGTTCTCAAGTCCTATGCCCCTTCCCTCCTGTGGCAGATAGATTAAAACACCTCTCCCTTCCTCCTCCATCATCTCCAGTGCCTTCTGCAACTGTCTGCCACAATCACACCTCTGAGAATGGAAGATATCCCCTGTAAGGCACTGTGAATGGACACGGACAAGAATACTGTCATTTTTATCTTTCAGTTTAAGATTCCCTTTTACGAGAGCAAGGTGTGGGTTGCCTTCTATCTTGTCTCTGTAAAGTACAAGTTTAAACCTGCCAAAGTCAGTTGGAAGATGCACGGATAAGACCCTTTCTACCAGCTTTTCTCTTTTTCTACGGTACTCAATGAGGTCTTTTATGGTAACAATTTTCAATCTGTGCTTCTTTGCAAACCTTATAAGGTCAGGGATACGTGCCATCCTTCCATCATCTTTCATTATCTCACACATTACACCGGCAGGATATAGCCCTGCAATTCTTGTTATATCCACTGCTGCCTCTGTATGCCCTGCCCTTACAAGTACACCACCATCTTTTGCCTTTATGGGAAATATATGCCCCGGTCTTGCAAGGTCTTCTGGCTTCGTGTCTCTGTCTATGAGAAGTTTTATTGTCAGTGCCCTGTCGTATGCCGAGATACCGGTTGTGCCACCTTTTGCCGG
Organism: bacterium; assembly: GCA_035406305.1. Classification (GTDB taxonomy): domain Bacteria; phylum Ratteibacteria; class UBA8468; order B48-G9; family JAFGKM01; genus JAAYXZ01. The sequence continues at coordinate 15,886 of DAONKS010000022.1, forward strand.
GTCAACTGAAACAGTAAAATCAGTTCTGTGCAGTGCAGTATTGTCAGGCGCCATAGGTGGAAGGTGAAGTTGTTCTATTCTTTCTCCTGTAAGTGCTACACATATAAGCCCGCGTGCATGCTTTGCCATAAAATTTATATCTTCAGGCATAATCTTTTCTGCTGCCTTAACAAGGTCGCCTTCATTCTCCCTGCTCTCATCATCCACGACAATAATAAACTTACCTTTTCTTATATCCTTTATTGCTTCCTCAATTGTGCTGAATACCTTCTTCATATATTCGTCTCTCCTGCAAAATTTTTTCTATATGTTTTGCTGTTATATCCACTTCTATATTCAACATATCCCCGGGCCTCCGATATCTGATATTTGTATGATTTATTGTATACGGGACTATAAAAATCCTTATCTCTCTTCCTTTCAATTCTGCAACTGTTAAAGAAATACCATCAACTCCGATAGAACCACGGCAAACCACATATCTCTGAAATCTGTCAGGCATATCAAGTCCCATTACAGCCGTATCCCTTTCTTTATGAAGGTACTTCAGATGTGTCTTAAAATCAATATGTCCTGTAAGAATATGCCCCCCTATTCTTTCTCCTGATTTCAATGCCCTTTCAAGGTTTACACAATCACCAATCTTTATTTCTGAAAAATTTGTCTCCTTCAACGTCTGCCTGCTTAAAGAAACGGCAAAAACTTTATCCTTCAACCTTTCCACTGTAAGACATACACCATTAACAGAGATACTATCCCCTTCTTTTAACCCATCAAATACTTTATCAGCACTGACCTCACACAACCAGACACTCCCTGCCGGAGATATCTTTTTTATCTTCCCAACCTCTTCAATTATTCCTGAAAACATGGCCTGCCTCTTATAAGGAGGTCATTTCCTATCATCTTTCTCTCATAATACTCTACAATGATTGCTTCAGAGATATGCCCCCTTTCTTTTCCAGTAATTGGGATAAGAGCGTTCTTACCGCCAAGTATCTTATTTGCTATAAAAACCATTATCTCATCAACCAGTTTCGCTTCCCAGAATGAGGTAAGGGTATAACTTCCCCCTTCAACCATAATGATACCTATATCCCTTTTATAGAGTTCGTCCATCAAAACTTTCAGAGAGAGCCCGCTGTCTTCCATAGGGATTTTTATAACATCACACCCTTTTTTATTAACAAAATATCTTACCCTATCCTCTGACGCTCTTTCTGAAATAATCAGTAGAACATTAGCAGATGGGTTTTCCCAGACCCTCCCTTTTTCAGGTATTCTAAGATAAGGGTCTATTACTATTTTCCAGTATCTTTTTTTCTCTATAACCCCTTTTCCTGTCTGGAAAGATGGTGGAATATAGTCAAGGGAAGGGTCATCATTTACCACCGTATTTATCCCTGCGACAATACCATCCACTTCAAATCTCATTATCCTGACGCGTCTTCGCGATTCTTCTCCTGTAATCCATTGTGAACTACCTTTATATGTGGCTATCTTCCCATCCAGGGTCTGTGCCCACTTCAAAATTATATATGGTCTCTTTTTTGTTATATAAGTCATATATGGTTTGTTTAAATCCTCCGCTTCCTCTCTGAGAATCCCTTTTCTGACAGTAATACCATTCTTTTCAAGTTCTTTAATGCCCTTCCCTGCAACCATGGGATTCGGGTCTTCCATTGAACAGATAACCTCTTTTATCCCCGCTTCTATAATTGCCTTCGTGCAGGGTGGTGTCTTACCGTAATGACAGCAGGGTTCCAGATTAACATAAAGGGTTGCTCCTTTTGCCTTATCCCCTGCCTGTTTCAGCGCCTCTATCTCTGCGTGGGGCATCCCGAAGGCATTATGCCAGCCCTTCCCGATAACACGCGACCCTTTTACTATAACCGCACCCACCATAGGATTAGGACTTACAAGCCCCCTGCCTCTTTCTGCAAGTTTCAGTGTTTCTTTTATAAATTCTTTATGCTCTCTCATTCCTTGTTAATTTCCACCACACACTTTAGCACTTCACCGCTTCTCACCATCTCTATACCTTCATTTATCCTTTCCAGTGGCAGCACACAGGATATAAA
>DAONKS010000022.1:18066-21008 GCA_035406305.1 bacterium
ACACTCACCTTTTTCGGGTCAAGCAGAATGATATCGCCGAAGTTTTTCCCGAACTTTTCAAGCCGTTCATAGGCAGGGTCTATCATTATAACCTTTGCAGCACCTTCTGCCTGAGCAAGCACAGCATGCATAAACCCTATTGGACCACCGCCGTATATAACCACTGCATCTCCTCTCCCTATATTCAGGTAACTCTGCCCGTTAATTGCACAGGAAAGTGCTTCTATTAAAGCCCCCTCTTTCAGTGAAATGCCTTCAGGAAGTTTAATCACTGCCTTCTGTTCCACCGCGGGGGTAGGTATTATAAGGTATTCAGCGTAGCCACCGGGATAGAAATACCCTATCGCTTTTGTATCAGGGCAGAGATTATAAAACCCTTTACTGCACATCTTACATCTTCCACATCCAATAGATGTCACCACAGCAACCTTATCCCCCTTTTTTATCTTTTCAGGATATCTGACATCTGAACCAATCTCTTCTATTACACCTGTAATCTCATGACCTATAACAGCAGGAGGAATAACCTTTTTGTGCCCTGAAAGATATATTCTTACGTCTGTACCACATATAGCACAATAGTGAACCTTCACCTTTACCTCTTCCGGCCCACATACAGGTGTTTCCACATCTTCTACCCTTATATCTTTTATTCCATAATAGACCGCTGCTTTCATAGTCCCTCCAGAGGTTATGGTAAAATATTTTTATGAAAAAATTTATACCTTTTTTCCTTATCCTGTTACAACCAGTTTTTTCCGGGAGTTCGCCTGTGCTTTATTTTACCCCAAACAGCAAAACAGACCAAATGTTAATTTCCCTTATTGAAGGTGCGGAGAGTTCTGTATATATAGCAGGGTATTCTGTTTCATGGAAAGAGCTCACACCGCTGATTAAAAAGAAAAAAGATACTATAGAGATAAAAATTATAACCGATAAGCGATGGGAAGACCTGCCGGAGAAGATATTAAAGGTATATCAAAAACCGGGCTTGTTTCATCCAAAGTTCATAACTGTTGATGGTAAGATAGTCCTGATTGGCTCAGGGAATTTTACAGATGAAGGGCTCCATCTCCATCACAATCACTTTCTTCTCATACAGGATACAAAAATAGCCGAATTTTTCAGGCAAAAATTTATTTCCTGGTGGAATGATACACCTTCAGAGGAGGTTTATGAAGACCATATATACCAGATATATTTTTCTCCTGAGACAAACTGTGAGTCCATTATTATACAGAATATATCAGACGCAAGAGAATCCATACATTTTCTTAACTACCATTTTACATCAGAAGAGATAGCAAAAGCCATTATAAAAAAGAAGTTGTCAGGTGTGGATGTATATGGAATACAGGAGGGCTCAACAATAGAGCCATACTCTGTCTTTTATCCACTTTCTGACTATGGCTGTAAATTAAAGAAAAGCAACAGAGCCGGCTTTCTTCACGATAAATTATTTATTATTGATGAAAAGATAGTTATCACCGGTTCTTATAATCCCACTGCTTCGGCAAGAAGAAACACGGAATGCCTCATAATAATAAAAGATAAACAGACCGCAGAAAAATTGCTTGAGGAGTGGAAAAAACTGTGGCTTTTCTATTCTCTCCCCTGAATCTCATTCTGTTCGTTGTTCGTTGACTATTAACTACCGACTACAAACACGCTTTTATCTTCCAATCTTTCTTTTTATCTCTCCTGCCCTACCTGTCTCACCTTTACAAATTTCCCTTTCTGATACGACTCCTTTGCTGCAAGGCAGGTATATACACTTGCCAGTCCTGTTTCTATGGGTGTCCTTGAAATATATTTACTGTCTTTCACAAGTTTTACAAGGTCTCTGGCAAGTTCATAGTCGCCACCAAAATGTGCAAGCCCAGGGTCTGTTTTAACAGTGTCTGAAAATGGTTTGTGGTGTCTTACATATTCCAGTTGATTTTTATACCAGTCAAACTTTACAGTCCCCATATAACCGCTCACAGTTGCACCCCTTGCACCTGCATCCCTTCTGGTAAAGAAAACCTGTGTATATACTCCGTGTGCACCGGAAGGAAACTCAACAATCGCACTGGATGTATCTTCATTGGTACCTGTTTCCACAGAACCGCAGTCAACACTGAAAAGGCAGAAGTGGTCTCTCTCATGAGGACCTGAATGGTTCCTCTTCCTGTTCTCAGGACTTTCAAGACAGGCCTCAGATTCCTTACACTGTGAACACTTCAAGCCCGAGGGTTTTTTCCCACCGAATACCTTCTGAAATGTCGCCATTGCCCCTATCCTCACAACTGGCATCCCCATAAGATACATCATATAGTCAAAGTCATGGGTCGCCTTCTGCAGAAAAAGCCCCTGTGTTATCTTGTAGTTACGGTATTCCTCCTCCCAATAGACGGTCCCATAAGGTACATAGTTCCATGCCATAATATGGACCGGCTCGCCTATTGAATCCTTCTCTATCAATTCCCTTGCAAAAACGCACAGAGAAGATACCCTTAAAGGAAAACTCACCACCACCCTGCACCTTGAATTTTCAAATGCCTTTTCCAGGGCTAACGCCTGCTGCATATTAATTGCTACCGGTTTTTCAAGAAAAAGAGGTATATCATATTTTGCTGCCTGTATTGCATAAGGTGCGTGAAGATTACACCTTGTCCCGATAAACAACGCATCCGGCTTTGCCTTACGCACCATCTCATCCAGTGTTTGATAAAATACAGCCCTTTCTCTATCCTCTTCTGAAAGCCGTTCCCTTGCACCCTTCTCATCAGGGTCAACAACTCCTGTTATCTGGATATCCGGTTCTACCTGTTTAATAGAACCATAGATAACTCCACTTATCCTCCTTCCCAATCCTACTACCCCTATCTTCATTTTTTCTGCCTCCTGTTAAGTTTTAAACTCTATAAGATTATTCTAAACCCTCTCCGATGTCAAGGAAA
>DAONKS010000023.1:0-20914 GCA_035406305.1 bacterium
GAGAAAAACAGGAACACCCAAAATGAATTTACACAAAAATCTTGACATTACCAAAAGTAATAAGTAATAACTAATAAGTAAAAAGTTAAAAGTCAAAAGTCAAAAGTAAAAAGGCAAAAGTTATTTTACTGTAATGGATGCAACACATTCAACAAGTCCTTCTGACTGTGCTATAAGTTTTACATTACCTTTTTTCCCTTCAATGGACCTGAAGTATACCACACATTTCCCGTTAAATGCCTTTCTGTAAGGATGATAAAATGGCTCTGTTGATGTTGGGTCTCCATTATCAACGGCAACAATTTCAGCAGGTCCTTCAACCTTGAATTTTATAAGGTTATCTGCCTTCGGACACAAGGTTCCTTTTGCATCGGTAATCTCAACATATACAAAAGCCATATCCTCTCCATCTCCTGTTATTTCTTTTCTGTCAGGTATAAGCACTATTTCTGCTGGAGCACCTGCTGTCCGAACAGTTGTTTCCTTCACTGTGTTTCCTTTACTATCGTATGCAACTGCTTTTATCTCACCTGGTTCATAAACAATATACCATACAAGGCGGTATCTGTTGAGGATGTTTCTCGGGTCTTTAGTTTTAACACCGCAGGACTTTCCATTTACAAAGAGTTCAACCCTATCCCAGGATGTATAGCAGTGGACAGGTGTTATCTTTCCTTCATATCCAGGGTGTGTCCAGTGAGGTAGTATATGGAGTGTCCCTTTTTCTGGTGCCCATCTGCTCTGGTATAAGTAAAATCTGTCCTTCGGTATTCCACATAGGTCAACAATCCCAAAATAGGAACTTCTGCTGGGCCATTCTTTATAGTATGGCGTGGGCTCTCCAAGATAGTCAAAGCCGGTCCAGACAAATTCTCCCATAATGAAAGGATGGTCATCCTGAGCACGGAATTCTACATCTGGTATGGTTGCCCAACCCGGACAGGATAGGTCGTAACTATTTACCTGCAGATTAGCCCTTTTATAATAATTGTTTATATATCTCTCTTCTTCAACAGGGAAAAAGTATTCTCCTCTTGAACTTATACAGGATGCAGTTTCACTTCCATACATAGGTTTTCCTGGCAGTAACTGATGATATTTTCCGTATTTGTGTGGTTGATAGTTCCATCCAGGGATGTCTACGATACCTGCAAGGCCATTTTTAATGGCAGAGTCAGGGATGTTAAAAGCAGATGTTGTTGGTCTGGAAGGGTCTTCCTCCTTACAGATATTATGAAGGAATCTTGCTAACTTAGGTCCATTGTCCGGGTCTTCCTGTTCTGGTATTTCATTCCCTATACTCCACATAATAACAGAAGGATGGTTCCTGTCCCTTCTTATCATTGCACGCAGGTCTTTTTCTGCCCATTCATCAAAGATTGTATTATATCCATTTGCACATTTTGGTATCTTCCATTCATCAAATGCCTCATCAATTACAAGAAATCCCATCTCATCTGTAAGTTCAAGTAATTCAGGTGCTGGCGGATTATGACTTGTTCTTATTGCATTGCACCCCATCTCTTTCAGAATGGATAACTGTCTTTTTAGTGCGGATTTGTTTATTGCAGTTCCAATTGGTCCAAGGTCGTGGTGCATACAAACACCCTGAAATTTTAGTGGATTACCATTCAGAAAAAACCCTTTTTCAGGGTCAAATATAGTTTCTCTTATCCCGAATCTCGTTTCATAATAGTCAACTTTTTCTCCGTTTATCTTTACTGTGGAACATAAGGTATAAAGAGCAGGGGATTTTATATCCCACAGAACAGGGGACTTGATAAATACTTCCTGATACACCATCTCTTTTTCTTTTAAACTTTTCTTTACTGTATCCGATACAACCTTTTTACCGTCAGGAGAGATGATTACTGATTCCGTCTCCACAGATAGTTCTTTATCTGTGTTATTTTCAATCTCTGTTCTAATGTCAATCCGCGCCTCTTTTTTGTCTATTAAGTGTGTCGTTATGTAAGTCCCCCAGAGGGAGATGTGGACAGGGTTAAGTATGACAAGGCGGACATTTCTGTATATCCCTGCACCTGGATACCACCTTGATGAATTGGGTTTATTATCAACAGAAACAGTAAGTATATTTTCTCTTGGCTGGACATATTCAGTTATGTCAAATGCAAAAGAAGAGTATCCGTAGTGCCATTCTCCTGCCAATTTTTCGTTTACATAAACCTTACTGTGGCTCATAACACCGTCAAACTCTATCCGTACACGCTTTTTCTTTACATCTTCAGGAAGATTGAACTTCAGACGATACCAGCCTTTCCCTGTGTGTGGAAGTCCTCCTGTAGCACCTGTCCCTTCTACCTTACCTTCCTTTGTAGTGCGCAAATCATTGTCAGGACTGAAAGGCCCTTTTATAGCCCAGTCATGAGGAACTCTTACCTCTTCCCAGTCAGAGGCATTAAAGGATATTTTTATGGATTCGGGATAATCACCCTTTTTAAATTTCCATCCATATTTAAGTAATTTTATCTCTCGCATAAAAAACTCCCTTTTGTATTCAGACGGAATGATGATATTCTATTATATAAAATATTCAGAGGCAAATTATGAAGATTATTATAGCACCTGCGTCTTACAAGGGAAGCATCACAAATATTGAGGCAGCGGATATAATCAAAAAAGTATGCCATAAGGTTTTCCCTTCAGCAGAACTTATTATTTTCCCCCTTGCTGATGGCGGAGAAGGAACTATAGATGTTGTAAAAGAACTTACAGGTGGTAGATTTTTCTTTGAATATGTATCAGGCCCGCTCGGAAGGAAGATAAAGGCAAATTGGCTCAAAAAAGGAGAAGTTGCATATATAGAGATGGCGCAGGCAGCAGGGCTCACCCTTTTGAAAGAGAGGGAAAGAAATCCATTAAAAACGACAACCTATGGAGTGGGTGAACTTATAAAAAAAGCGGTGGTGAGAGGTTGTAAAAAAATTTTTATAGGAGTGGGTGGAAGTGCTACCAATGATGGAGGTATAGGTGCACTTACTTCTCTCGGTATCAGATTTTTTAACGGTGAAGGAAAATTTATATATCCTGGAAGTGGCAAAGACCTTATAAAGATAAGAAAAATTGACATTTCAGGTGTGATGCCTGAACTGAAAAGATGTGAATTCACAGTTCTTTCAGATGTCAAAAATCCACTTTATGGTAAAGAAGGTGCTGCCTTTGTCTATGCTCCACAGAAAGGAGCCAGCAGTAGTGATGTAAGAATACTTGATAAAGGTTTAAGAAATTATAACAGGGTGGTGAAGAAAGCCACAGGGATAGATATGAATGAAGTAAAGGGAGCAGGTGCTGCTGGCGGTATTGCCGGTGGCCTTGCCGCTTTTCTTAATGCGGGAGTTGTTTCCGGGATAAGAACTGTTTTACAGATGGGGAGATTTGAAGAAAGATTGAAGGGTTCAGATTTGCTTATTACTGGTGAAGGCAGGATTGATGTTCAAACGATATACGGTAAGTCAATAGGGGTTGTGACAGGTTTATGCAGAAGATATGGTATTCCTGTTGTTATTCTTGCGGGAAGTGTGGAAGAATGTGTATATAGAAACAAATCCTTAAGAGATGCTATAATTTTAAGTATCGTTCCGGGAGTGGTTTCTCTTGAAGATGCGATAAAAAATGGTAAGAGGTTTCTTTACAGCACTACAGAGCAGGTATTAAAAATGTTAAAGTTATGAACAGAAATTGCGGTTTCTTAACAGTTTTAACTTTTGACTTATTACTTTTACCTTTTTACTATGCTCGCAAAAATTAACTCACTGACTATCTGGGGAATAGAAGGCGTTTCTGTTGATGTAGAGGTAGATATAAGTTTTGGTATGCCCACCATTTCCATTGTGGGACTTCCTGACCAGGCGGTTAAGGAAAGCAGGGACAGGATAAAACCAGCGATAAAAAACTCAGGGTTTGAATTTCCTTCCGATAGAAGGGTTGTAATAAATCTCGCACCTGCTGACCTGAAAAAAGAAGGCGCATATTTTGACCTGCCTGTTGCTATTGGGATACTCGCTGCTGAAGGACTTATTCCACTCAGCCGTGTAAGTGATTTTTCTTTTGTAGGGGAACTGGCACTTGACGGCTCATTGAGAGGTGTAAAAGGTATACTGCCCATAGCAATAAAACTTGCAGAACTGAAAAGCAAAAAGATAATTGTCCCTGCTGATAATGCAACGGAAGCAGCCATAGTCAGAGATATAGAGGTATATCCTGTTAACAATTTAAAAGAGTGTGTGGCATTTCTGACAGGGAAGAAGGAGATAGAGCGTGCTGTATGTGATGTTGAAGAGTTATTCAATTCTAAGAAAAAATACTCAGTTGACTTCAAGGATGTAAAGGGACAGGCATATGCAAAAAGGGCGATAGAGGTTGCAGTTTCTGGCGGGCATAATATACTTATGATTGGTTCTCCTGGTGCAGGTAAGACAATGCTTGCATCAAGAATACCATCCATTCTTCCACAACTTACACTTCCTGAAGCACTTGAAATAACAAAAGTTCACTCTGTAGCAGGTATACTGAAGGAAGGGATTGTAACAGAAAGGCCTTTTAGAGCACCACACCACACAATATCGGACATTGCACTGATTGGTGGTGGTAATATCCCGAAGCCAGGTGAGGTGAGTTTAGCGCATAATGGAGTCCTGTTTCTTGATGAACTTCCAGAATTTCACAGGGATGTCCTTGAAGTTTTGAGGCAACCACTTGAAGACGGGAAGGTAAGTATATCACGGGCAAAGGGACGGATGGAATTTCCTGCAAGGTTCCTTATGGCTGCCTCAATGAATCCCTGTCCCTGTGGATGGTATGGGGATAGTGCAAGGCAGTGTAACTGCACACTTTCCCAGATATTGAAATACAGGAGGAAAATCTCAGGTCCACTTCTTGACAGGATAGATATACATATAGAGGTATCAAGTTTACCTGCTGGGGTTCTTCTAAAAGATAGGGAAGAGGAGCCATCAGAAAAGATAAGGAAAAGGGTGGAGAAGGCAAGGAAAATACAGGAGAAAAGGTTTGAAGGAGAGGGGATATACTTTAATGCACATATGAATACGGCACAGATAAAGAAGTACTGTGTGCTTAACGATGAGTGCCAGCAACTGGTCAGGACAGCACTTGAGAAGATGCATCTGTCAGCCCGTGCGTATGACAGGATAAGGAAGGTGGCAAGGACTATTGCTGACCTTGAAGGTTCAGATACCATACAGACACACCACCTCGCAGAGGCAATACAGTATAGGTGTATGGACAGGGAAGGGTAGATGGAGCCAAAGTGGCATATAGCGTTCTGTAATGTAACAATCACTAAGTATGCAGGGATGAGTTATGCTGAATATTATGGTTCACCTGTGAATATGCTTGAGGCACAGCTAAAGGCATCAGAGTATGTGGAAAAAAGATTTGGAGTGGGGAAATTTATCCAGCCATATGTGGATTCTCCTGCCTCTATCTTTTCTTCCTTTCTTGGTATGCCTGTGGTTTTTCCTTCAGAAGATGAATTGCCTTATATAGATAACACCCGGCAATTAATTACCAGATTGGAAGATATAGAAAAGCTTTATATCCCCGACTATAAAAAAACAGGACTTATGGCAAAGCGATGGGAGGCATGGCAGTATTATAAGTCAAAAGGATACAAAGTAATGTTCTGGGCAACACATGGAAGTGTGATAACTACTGCCTGTGAGATTACAGGAAGTAACATTTTTATATGGCTTATGGAAGAGCCAGAGAAAGCAATGGAAGTACTTGAATTTATCGTTAGTGCAGATAAATACCTGGAAGGTATAGACGTAGAGTTATGCGGGGAAAATCCAGGTGGATACACAGGGGATGATTTTTCAGGGTTATTGTCTCCGGAGATGTATAAAAGATTTGCTGTTCCATGCTATCAGAAAATTTATGAAGGTAAGGAAGCAAGATTTATGCACAGTGAACTGCTCCGGGCTGAACACCTTCGTATTGCAAAGGATATGCTTGATATTACATCGTTTCATGGTGCGGAGGCAAAGAATCTTACCATTAAAGAGATGTATGAAATTATGGGGCACAACTTCTGGGTCCAGGTTACTCCCAAGCAGATGAAAGAATATACTCCCCATCAGATGGAAGAAAAGATAAAGGAGTTTGCAAACTGCGGGGCTGAATATGTCCAGATTTATCCTGGCAGGGATACCCCGGATATAAATATGGAAACCGCAATAACTGTTCTTCAGAGAGAGTGTAAGGGTGGTCCTGCTATCTGAAAGATTTATAACTGTTTTGATACAGTAATATTTCTCCCTTTTTGTTTTGCCTCATAGAGTGCCCTGTCTGCTATTTTTAACATATCTTCAAAAGCAGTAAATTCCTTATTGTATTCTGTAATACCAATACTTACAGTGGTATTTATCCTGACTGTTTCATATCTGATAGGTTTTTCAGAAATTGCGGTTCTCAATCTTTCTGCAAGTGTTAGTGCTCCTGATATATCCGTATTGGGTAAAATAATTCCGAATTCATCACCACCTATCCTTGCACATATGTCCAATTCTCTGAGGTTATTGAGTATTGTTCTTGTGATTTTTTTCATTACGGTATCTCCGGCTAAGTGTCCATAGGTATCATTTATATTTTTAAATCGGTCTATATCAAGCAATATAAGAGAAAAAGGAGTATCGTAACGGAGTGCCCTTTCAAATTCATGATTCCCCTGATGTATAAAATGTCTGCGGTTCCACAGGCCTGTGAGTTCATCTGTAGTGGCAAGGATTTTAAGTTCTTTTTCCAGCATCTTCTGCTTTGTTATATCCACAGCAAGTTCAAACCTGACATCCCTTCCATCAGGCCACTTTATTACTCTATCAGTGATGTGGAAGTATCCTTTTAAGAGTTTGTTGTAAAACTCCCAGTAGTGTGGCTGATAGTTGTTATTCCTTATTATATTGTTTGTGCAGAAAGGGCAGGGCGAATCAAGTCCCTGAAACTCTTTATAGCACAATTTCCCTATTACAGGATGGTCAAACCTGTCCTGCAGTGTTTTATTTGCATAAAGGATTTCGTAGGTATCCATATCTGTTACATAAATTATATTGTCAATGGAGTCAAATATAGATAAAAGTTGCTTATATTCTTGAAGGATATCATTATGTCTCTGGTTCTTTTCTTCTATCGTTTTGTAATAGGTTATGTTATGGATAGCCAGAAGGATTGTGTTGTCTTTTACAGGCAATATGTATGTTTTGAATTCAAAGAGTTTGTCTTCTATAGAGAGATTGAAAGATACTATCTGTAGAGTTGAAGTGAGAGATGCCTGTTTTAAGTTGGCCTTAAATTCCCTGAGTGTGTCTCCGAGAAAAATGTCTTCCAGAGTTTTCCCTGTAAGAGATTCTTTATAAGATTTTAATGATTCATCTACTAAGGGGACATTTAATATATTGCCCTTTGTATCGGTTTGTAAGATAAGAACAGGTGTGTTTTTTAGTAGTGATAAAAGGTTATTATTTCCCATACATTTTTATCATAGGATATAAATTAAGTTCAGTCAAATCTCTTTTTTAAATATACCATAAGGATGGATATAGCAGCAGGGGTTATTCCTGAAATTCTGCTTGCCTGCCCGAGTGTAAGTGGTCTGAAAGAGGAGAGTTTCTCTTTTATTTCAAGTGAGAGTCCATGGATTTTACTGTAATCAATATCCTTCGGCAGTTTTACTTTTTCAATATCTCTTAACTCTTTTATTTCTGAAAGCATCTGCTTTACATAAGGGCTATATTTTACTTCTATCTCCACTTCTTTCAATATCTCTTCAGGATACTCTCCTTCTTTGATTATTGATTTGATAGTTGAACCGGGCTTAATAAGGTATTCAAAGAGTGTTATCTTCCCCCCTTCAACAGCAATTTTTTCTCTCTTGAGTTTCTCTATAAGTTCTTCCATTTTATTCTTTTTGTAAAATGTCTTTTCCCACTCATCTTTATTTACCAGTCCCAATTTATATCCGGTTTCCCTTAATCTCAGGTCAACATTGTCTTCCCTTAAAAGGAGCCGGTATTCCACTCTTGATGTAAACATTCTGTATGGCTCTCGTGTTCCCTTTGTTGTCAGGTCGTCTATTAAAACACCGATATAGGTGTTAGTCCTGTCAGGAATAAAGGGCGGTTGTTTTTTTACTTTCAGGGCAGCATTTATCCCTGCAACAAGACCCTGTGCTGCTGCTTCTTCATATCCTGTGGTGCCGTTTATCTGACCTGCAAGAAAAAGACCTTCAATCTTTTTTGTTTCAAGGGTTGGATAGACCTGTGTTGGTTCCACTACATCGTGTTCTATTCCATATCCATACCTTTCTATTTTTACATCTTCAAGTCCTTCTATTGTGTGTATAAATTTCTCCTGGACATCTACAGGTAAACTTGTGGATATCCCGTTAGGATAATAGATATTTGTATCAATCCCTTCAGGTTCTAAAAAGATGTGATGTCTTGTATGGTGTGGAAATTTTACTATTTTATCTTCCAGCGATGGGCAGTATCTTACTCCTGTCCCTCTAATCATTCCTGTAAATAAAGGAGAGCGGTCAAGGTTTTTCCTGATAATTCTATGAGTTTCTTCGTTGGTATAGGTGATATAACAGGGCAGTTGTGAAATTTCAAGTTTTTCTGTTGAGAAAGAAAATGGGACAGGTGGATTATCTCCGTATTGTGCCCTTAATTTACTGAAGTTTATTGTGTTTCCATCAAGTCGTGCGCAGGTTCCTGTTTTGAAACGGAGTATTTCAAAGCCAAGTTCTCTCAAGCAATCTGAAAGTTTCTTACTTGCTTTTTTTTCTTCAACCCTTCCACCTGAAATTTTCTCCATACCTATATATATTGTGCCATTTAAAAATGTTCCAGGGGTGAGTATAACAGTTTCACCTCGTACATTTTCTCCGTCTATCTCCACTCCTTTTACCCTGTTGTTTTCTACAATAAGTCCTCTTACTTCTCCTTCAATAACTTCTATATTCTTTTCTTTGCTGATGACTTCCTGCATATATGCTGCGTATCTTTTTCTATCAACCTGTGCCCTTGATGACCATACAGCAGGACCTTTTGAACTGTTGAGTATCCTGAACTGAATACCTGTGGAATCGGTGGCTTTAGCCATCTCTCCACCTAAAGCATCAATCTCTTTTACGAGTTGTCCCTTTCCAACTCCGCCTATTGCAGGATTACAGGACATATATCCGATTTTATCTTTTGAAAAGGTAATAAGTATTACAGAAAGTCCCATCCTTGCTCCTGCAAGGGCTGCTTCTATCCCTGCATGTCCTCCTCCTGCTACAATAATATCATAGTTTTTTTCCATATTTCAGAATGAATTATACCCCAATAAATAAAATTTTGTATAATAAAATTGAAAATCAAAGGGAAAAAGTGTAAATTTAATCATAATTTGTAAAGGCGGGAGGAGAAGATGAATAAATTGAAATTCAGGAAGTTGCTGTTTTTATGTATCATAGTGGTATTTATTACAGAGATAAAGATTGTTGCTGCGAATGATTATACGGGATACATAAATGTGCGGGATTACGGAGCAAAAGGAGATGGAATTACTGATGATACCGGTGCAATCCGTGCCGCTTTTTCTGCATTGAAAGGATACCCCGTTCAGGCAGGAGGGGTAAACACCGGTTCAAATGAGGTAGTTCTCTTTCCTCCCGGGGTATATAAGGTAACGGATAGTATAAAAATTCCGGGAATAGGTACAGTTGTTGGTGTGGGGAATCCTTTTATAGTTATGGAACATACTGACAGGGATATATTTACAACAACAGATGCATGGAGAATAGAAATAAGGGGACTTCAATTTAAAGGTGGAAAGACGCACCTGGTACTTAAAAACCCCAATCTTGATACAGGTATGATTGTTGTGGAAAACTGCCATTTTAATAATAGCAACGGGCCTGCTATTACAGATAATATGAAATCAACCGTTCTGTATATAAGGGAATGTCACTTTCTCCATTGCGAACAGGTCCTTCATTCCAGGACTGATATGGTTACAATGAGGGATTGCTGGATTACTACCAGATGGGGAGTGAATGATAAAGCAGTAATAGAAAATTACTCATCCCTTTTACTTGAAAATATATGCGGTGTTCCACTTGTGGGAGGAAAGAATTTAAGATGGATAGACAATTACGGATGGCATCTTGTAGCAAAAAACGTTCGGTTTGGAGGAGAGGGAGGAGGTTTTACCCCTGTCTATAATTATGCGAAGGCGAGTAAGGAACTGGATGGCCCCAGTATTTTGATAGACCATTCTTTTATTTATGCTCTCGGAAATCCTGCTGCTCCTGCTGCAGTATATTGCATAGAGATACCAAACAAAATAGAGATACGTTCCAGTCATCTTGCAGGGATAAAGCCCATTATAATTAATAAAAATATAGATCTTAAAAAATATTTTGCAGGTGTTTCCCCTGACCTGCTTTCATTTGTGTCAATTGATAATATAGGGGACTACCGTAATGAAATTCCAGAGCTTCTTAAAAAACCTGTTTGTCCTCCTGAAAAAATAAAAGATTCCCTTTCCCTGTCCGAAACTAAAAAGCTTCTTTCACAGATTGTAAAAAAGGTAAAAGCTCTTGAAAAAGAAAAAATTGCAGAACCTTTTATTTATAACGGGCATAAACAGAAGTTATCACTTTCAGATTACATAGATTTATCTCCGGATAAATATAAATGGGACCTCAACGATTATATGGATGGCACGAAAAGACCTAATAGTTTTTATCTTGCAATGGCACAGGCAGACGATGATGTTGTGATAATGAGGCGTGTAAAGGCAGAAGGGAACTGGCCCCATATATTAATCAGAGATGTTAAAGTTGACATTGATAATACTCCGTGGCTTACATGGAAACAGAAGGATATTGGTACGCCTGAAGGTTTTAAATTAAATCCTGCTGGTTATGCTGTTAGGGTTATACATAAAGAAACAGGGACAGGGGTTTTATTAACAGAGATGCACTGGCCTCCGTTTTTTGATTACAGGGCATATAATCTTAAGGAAAAGTTCAACCTTGAAGGAGGAGTCCATACATTTGATATACGTATTTACTATCTGGGACTTAATTTTGTTTCTTCTGAAAAAGCAGAGACTGCAAGACCAGGGGACTATATAGTGTTTGATTTTGTGAGACTTGAAAGAGATTAAATGTAAAAAAACAGTTTTTTAATATGATAAAAGGAAGAAAGAAAGTGTCCTTTAAGGATAGAGCAATTAAATATTGTGAATTTATGAAGAAATGGTTAGAAGTTTTAGTTAATGGGGAAAGACATCCCCGCTGTGTTACTCTCAGGAGCAATCAGCCGTTCAGGGAAAGTATATCCTTTGCCAATAGACCTGTATGTATAAAAGGGAGGAATTTTGCCAGTGGAGTGGCAATGCTTACAGATGGTTCTATTGAAGTTATCAGTGAAACCCCGATAACCAGATTTCGTTCTTTTGTCGGTCTGGATGACAATGATATTTCGCGGAAGATGGTTCTGGCTTCTGTAGTGTTTTCAATTGAAGCGGAAGGTCGTGAAGTATGGAGGAGTAATCCTTTATCTACGGCTGATACTCCTCAGATGGTTGATATACCGATTAATGGAGTGAGGTCTTTAATCCTTAAAGCTGTGATGGTTAACGAATCTGCACGGGCGTTAAAAGGTTACTGGGCACATGCTGATTTTGCAGATGCTATGATAGAATTCAGTGATGGAAGTTTCTGCACTGTGGCACGGACACTTGAAGAGCAACGGCTGGACCAGGTTGTTACACCACCTCTTTCCTTCCGAATTGGGGGACGTACAGAAAAAGAATTTTTCAGAGATTGCAGGCGGGAAGTATCTGTGGAAAAGGAGAAAGGAAAGGTTTTATATAAAGTAAAGTTTATAGATAACACCACCGACCTATCTCTCCAGATAGACCTCTGGCAATATGATGATTTTCCTGCAGTGGAATGGATAGCATATTTTATTAACAATTCAGACAAAGATTCACCATTGATAGAAAACGTCAGGGCTATTAATCTTTTCTGGCCAGGATATGCACCTGCAAGGTTACACTGTGCAAAAGGTTCCAATTCAGCAGCTGATGATTTTCAGTACATTATAGAAGAACTTGAAACTATCCGTCATGAATTCCCTGTTTTACAAATGGAATCTGGAAGTGATGTAGCGATTAATGGGCGTTCTTCTGTGAAATATCTGCCGTTTATGAATCTTGATGGTGTCAATGATGGCATAGTACTGGGTATAGGGTGGAGCGGTCAATGGAGTGCGGAAATTTGCAGAAAATCAGATACAGGATTTTTACATATCAGTGCAGGGATGGATGATATTCATCTTAAGCTCCATTCAGGCGAGAGTATTCGCACTCCACGTATACTTCTTCTATACTGGAATGGTGAACCGGTGGATGGTAATAACCTTCTGAGGAGATATCTTTTGAAGCATTGTGTTCCACAGTTTGAAGGGAAACCGGTTGAAGCACCTTCCTGTGTGGCGACATGGGGTGGACAGCCCACACCGCAGCATTACAGGTTAATAAAGCGTCTTATGGAGCGAGATATTAAGTACGACTGTTACTGGGTAGATGCAGGCTGGTATGGTACCTCAGAGACACCCTGTCCTGATGTTTTCACAGGTGAATGGTGGATAAGGGGCGACTGGCGTGTAAATCGCAACTATCATCCAGATGGGCTTAAGCCATTAAGCGAAAAAATACATAAGGCAGGAATGAAATTTATGCTGTGGGTTGATATAGAAAGTGCGGTACATGGTACACCTCCTACTATAGAACATCCTGAATGGTTTTTAAGTAAATGTCCGGAGCCGCGTAAAGAGGGAGATGCTCTTATGCTTAATCTGGGAAATCCTGATGCGCTTTCCTATGCAGTGGAAACAATAGCACAACTTATAGAAAAGGAAGGGGTTGACTGGTACAGACAGGATTTTAATTTGTCCTCCGTTATTGAATACTGGCGTGCCAATGATCTTCTGGAACGGCAGGGTATCACACAGATTAAGCATATAGAAGGGCTCTATGCGTTCTGGGATGAACTGCGCCGGCGTTTTCCAGAACTTCTAATAGATAACTGTGCGGGCGGAGGGAGACGGATAGATCTTGAGACAGTGAGCCGAAGTATCCCGCTCTGGCGTAGTGATTATGGTTGTTTTGCTGAGGCAAAACCTGAAGGGTTCCAGGTTCATTCTTCTGGGCTTACCTTATGGGTACCTTTAAGTGCTGGTGGAAGTGTCTGCCCCCCGGGTGATACATATTATTTCCGCAGTAACCTATCAGCGGGTCTTGTAGAAGGGGGGTTCTGTAATGAGGCCTGTTTTTTTGAAGAATTCCTTGCAGGGAAAGAGAAATATCCATGGGACTGGTACCGCAAGATGCTCGCTGAATATTACCGTGCACGACCACTTTTCTATGGAGATTTCTATCCCTTAACAGAAATTAACCTGTCATCACATATATGGCTGGCATATCAACTACATAGACCTGATATAGAACAGGGAATGGTTATAGCATTTCGCAGAGAGCAGAGTCCTCATCCAGTTGCTGTATTTCAATTGAAGGGGCTTTCTGTGAACAGGCGCTATTGCTTTGAGAATGCTGACAGTGGAGAATGTCTGTATTTCACCGGGAAGAGGATTAAAGAAAAAGGGTTTAAAATATTGCTGCCGGAACCTCGTTCCTGCTGTCTGTTTTTTTATCAATCGGAAGACAGGTAGAGAAAGTTAAAGAGAAGTACTTTTGATTTTGATATTTACGTGTTTCAGTAAATATTCACTTCACTATTAAGCAATAAACTGCCAATAAATGATATAATTATACTACTATGGAAAATCTTACCCCTATGCTCAAACAGTATAATGAGATAAAGAAGAAATATCCGGAATATATCCTTTTCTTTCGTCTTGGGGACTTCTATGAGATGTTTTATGAGGATGCAAAGGTTGCTTCACCGATACTGGAGGTTGTTCTGACATCAAGGAGTGCAGGCAGTTCAGGTAAGGTACCAATGTGTGGTATTCCATATCACGCTGCTGATAGTTATATATCAAAACTTATAAAGGCGGGATATAAGGTAGCAATCTGTGAACAGGTTGAAGACCCTTCAAAGGCAAAAGGTATAGTAAAGAGGGATGTGGTACGGCTTATTACCTCAGGGACATTTATAGAT
This sequence comes from bacterium, assembly GCA_035406305.1. Lineage (GTDB taxonomy): Bacteria > Ratteibacteria > UBA8468 > B48-G9 > JAFGKM01 > JAAYXZ01. The sequence continues at coordinate 14,216 of DAONKS010000023.1, forward strand.
GAGAGTTCTCCTGAGTCGCGCTATATAGCAGCGATATATCCTGATAAAAAGTCCATCGGAATTGCCTTTGTGGATTATATAGAAGGTGGGACCATATATACAAACGTTTTTGAAGATAATGTCAAGATAATAGAGATATTTTCAAGGATACCGCTTTATGAGTGTGTATTTCCTGAAGAAAAGATAGATATTGTAAAGAGTATATTTGAGACATCTGTTTTAAAGTATAAGAAAATAACAATGAGTTCTTCTGATGACTGGATATTCAATAGAGAAATTTCAGAGAAGAATCTGTGTGAACACTTTAGGGTAGGTAATCTTGCAGGCTTCGGGATAGAAGAAAACGAAGGTGCAATAAGAAGTTGTGGGGGCTTGCTTGAATATCTGAGGCAGGTTAACAGGAGACCCTTAACCCACATTACAAAAATTTCACTCTATACGGATACTGATTATCTTTACATCTCTCCATCTGCTTTCTATGGGCTTGAAATAGAAAATCTTATCTCTCTTCTGGATACCACAGTAACACCTATGGGTAAGAGGAAACTGAAACACTGGATTTATTACCCACTTCTTGACCTTAAGAAAATAAGAGAAAGGCAGGATGCAGTTAAATCACTCATAGAGAAACAGGAATTGAGGAAGAATATAATGGATATTTTGAAAGGGACAGGAGACCCGGAAAAGGCGCTTTCCAGGATAAGTTGTGGATATTCTGATGTTGTGAAAGAGATACTTTTAATTAAAAATCTTCTTGAGAAGGTCCCGCGATTAAAACAGATACTTAAAGGAGTGGAAAATCCTTATTTTTTTATTGAGGATATTCCGTCGCTGAGAGAATTTCTCTCGCAAACCGTGGAGACAGAGATTCCTTCTACCGGATATGAAGGATATTTTGTGAAAAAAGGTTATAACAGGGAATTGGATGAATTAAGGGACATAAGAGAAAATGTAAAGGAGTGGTTAAGAGAACTGCAGAAAAAGGAGATCGAAAGAACAGGAATAAATTCTCTTAAAATTGGATATAATACGGTTTTTGGATATTATATAGAGGTGACAAAACCCAATCTTTCGCTTGTTCCTGACGATTATATAAGAAAACAGACACTTGTAAATGCCGAAAGGTTTATTACACCACAACTGAAGGACTTTGAGGAAAAGATACTGATAGCAGAAGATCGTATACTTGCGATAGAAAAAGAAATAATTGAAAGTGTTAAGGCGGAGATACTCAAATATTCTGCAGAGTTGCATAAAATTTTCTCTTCTGTTGCTGAAATGGATGTTCTCTGTTCACTTGCAGAGGCAGCTAAAAAAAATGGTTATATTATGCCTGAAATAGACGACGGGTTTGAAATAATTATCAATGAAGGAAGACATCCGGTTGTTGAAAAGAATATTGAGGAAATGTTTATCCCCAATGACACCATTATGGATGATAAGGAAAACCACTTTTTAATAATTACAGGGCCAAATATGGCAGGAAAGTCAACGTATATAAGACAGGTTGCACTTATTGTTATAATGGCACAGGCAGGAAGTTTTATCCCGGCAAAATCAGCAAAGATTGGGCTGGTGGATAAAATATTTACCCGCATAGGTGCTCATGATGAGATAAGCAGAGGTCAGAGTACATTTATGGTTGAAATGAATGAAACAGCCAGTATTATAAATAACCTTTCAAAAAGGTCTCTGGTGGTGCTTGATGAGATAGGAAGAGGGACAAGTACATATGATGGATTTTCACTTGCCTGGGCAGTTGCGGAATATCTGGTAGATTGTAAGGTAAGGACACTCTTTGCCACTCATTTCCACGAACTTACAGGACTTGCCGAAAATAATAAAGGAGTTAAAAACTATAATGTAGCGGTTAAAAAAAGTGGTAAGGATGTTATCTTTCTTCACAAAATTATGCCGGGTGGCACTGATGAAAGTTATGGTATCTATGTAGCAAAATTGGCAGGTGTTCCTGATACAATTATAAAACGTGCTGATGAAATTCTTTCTAAACTGGAACTTCAGGGAACACTCAGGGAGCATATCATAGGGGAAATGAAAATAGACACACCTTCACTTTTTGCAGAAGGAAAAGAGAATCCATATGACGAGATTAAAAAGGAAATAGAGATTCTTAAGAAATTGCGGGCTGAAATTCTTGCTATAGATATTGAGAAAACCCCTCCAATTGAAGTGAGTATGAAACTTAAAAAAATTCAGGAAGAGGCGAAAGAAAATGGGAAAGGTTAGATTTCTATCAGAAACAATAGTAAGCAAAATAGCTGCGGGAGAGGTGGTTGAGACACCCTCTTCAGTTATAAAAGAACTTGTAGAAAATTCCATTGATGCAGGAGCGGAAAATATTATTGTTGAGATAAAGGCAGGCGGAAAAAAATTGATTTCTATAAAGGATGATGGTGCAGGTATAGAGCCCGATGATATTGAGAAAATTTTTAAAAGACATGCTACAAGCAAGATAGAGAGCGTTACAGACCTTTACAACATAAATTCGCTGGGCTTCAGAGGAGAAGCACTTTACAGCATAGGGGCTGTTTCAGATGTTTTATTACAGAGTAAAGCCAGAAATTTTGATGGCACGGGAAGAGAGATTCACATCAGGGGAGGAGTAAATGTAGGGATGAGAGATGTATCACGTACAGAAGGAACAACGGTAGAGGTAAGGGAGTTATTTTTTAATACGCCTGCGAGAAAAAAATTTTTAAAATCAGACACTGCAGAATTCAAAAGGATAGTTAATCTTATTATCCCGTATACCATTGCATTTTATGATAAAAAATTTTCTCTTATCCACAATGGTAAAAATATCTTTGACTTCAACCCATCAGAAGATGTGATTGATAGATTCTGTGATGTGGCAGGTATTAAAAAGGACTATGTGGTTTCTGGAATAAGGGAGATAAAAGAGAAAAACGTTGTATTAAAGGTCTTACTTGGAGATATAAATCTTCAATTTCCCCAGAAGAGCCGGCAATATATATTTGTCAATAACAGGCCCGTTTATAATAGAAATATATCCTATGTGATAAATTCTGTTTATGAAGATATATTTCCGAGGGATGTATATCCCGCTTTTGCTGTATTTATCCAGTTACCATCAGAAGATGTTGATGTAAATGTCCATCCCACAAAAAGGGAAGTGAAGTTAAAAGAAGAGAGTTATATCTCCTCCGAACTCTCTGATTTATGCAGGGATGTTCTTTTGAGACAGGGGAGGGCAAAGGTTGGAGGAGATATTGTCTATTCTGAAAAAAGAGAGGATATTACAGGAAAAGTTACTGCTACCTTTGTCTCTGATGTAAAGGAAGGAAAACTTTTTGATACGAAGCCGGTGGATATATCAAGATATGAAGGACTCAGAGGGAAATTGGAGAAAGCGGGCTATATAGGATGTTACCGGAACAAGTACCTTTTTTTTGATGCAGGAGATACCCTTCTGATAATAGACCAGCATGCTGCTCATGAACGGATAAGGTATGAAATTTTGAAGAGCCAGTGGGAAAGCGGCGCAATAGAGATACAGAGAATACTTACTCCTTTGATAATAAGAATAGACCCTGAGGAGATGGTAGCATGGGAGAAAGGGTGTGAGTTTTTAGAACAACTCGGGTTTTTGACAACAAGATGGGATGCCACTTCTATTGCTCTTCACGGTTTTCCTCAAGGGATAAAACAGCCAGAGGTTTCTGTAAGGAATATACTCGCGGATGGAGATTTTACCGGATATGATAAAGATACCCTTGCAAGAAGGGCCTGTAAGGGTGCTGTAAGTGCGGGAGAGGAAATAAAAAAGGAAGAGGCGGTATATATAAAGAATGAACTTTTGAAATGTAAAACACCTTTTGTATGTCCTCACGGACGTCCGACAGTCGTTGAATTTTCGGAGATATTTTTTGACCGGCAATTTCTGAGATAGAGGAGAATATAGATGGTTAAGATAAAAAAGAATGCATATTACAGAATGCAGGTACTTAACTTTATATATAATAATCAGCCAGTTTCAAGGATAAGAATAGGAGAGATAACAGGGATACGACTTGCCACTATTACCGAAGTGGTTAAAGCACTGATTGAAGAAGGGCTTGTGAAGGAAACAGGCAAACTTAAAAACAGACAGGGTATTGGCCGCAAAGAGAATATGCTGGAGATTATACCGGAGGGTAGATTTTTTGTTGGCTGTGAGTTAAGGCCAAGAGAGATACAGGCACTGCTTCTCAATTTCAAAGGGGAAATAGTCCATACTAAACTGTGTGAAATAGCGGATAAAGAAAGAAGTGAAGTGGTCCTATCGTATATAGAAAAATTATTACGCTCATTGATAAAAGAAAAAGGGATACCGCATAACAGAATATACGGTATGGGTTTTGTAGATCCCGGGATTATTGATGTAGAAAAAGGTATTTCTATCTCTTCCACTATAATGCCTTCCTGGAAAAATGTTCCTGTGAAGAAATTTCTTGAGGAAAAGTTAAAATTCAGGGTATTTTTAATCAATACATCACAGGCAAAGGTTCTTGCCGAACATCTTTTTGGAAAGGGTAAGGGACTAAATGACCTTGTTTTTATAGAGTATGGGGAGGGTATTTCCTGTGGCATTATAAGCAACTCTTCAATTATTGGCGGTTATACGGAGGTAGCGGGAGAGATGGGACATTGTAGTTTTCCCGGGAGGGATGAAAGATGCAGGTGCGGGAGAAAAGGTTGTCTTGAAGCAATAGCAAGTATTCCTTCAATAGAAAGAAAAGTGAGAAAGCTTGCTCTACATAAAAATCTGCCATTTCCATTGAGTAATGCATCTATTAAAAATATTATAAAAGCATATGAACAGAACAATCCACTTATTAAAGGGATACTGGACGAGGCATCGTTGTATATGGGGATTGCGGTGGCAAATGTAATTAAACTGCTGAATCCGGAATTGGTAATACTTGATAAAAATTTTTCAGCAATGGGGAAGAAATTTCTTGACAGATTTTTTAATACAATAAAAGAAAGCATACTTTATGGAGAATCAGTAAAATTTACAATATCCTCTCTTGGAAAAGAGCAGGCACCTTTAGGTGGGGCAGCACTTTGTTTACAGAATTTTCTGAAAAAATTGAGTTGACAGAAATTTTTTTAGGTGTATAATTTACAAAAAAGTAAATAAAGGAGGGGCAATGGAAAAGAAAAAAGATGTTTTATATACAGGTTCAGATACAGAAGGAGGTATAACATCTGGTTATCAGATGAATGATGGAGTGAAGTTGAAGGTGTCTTACTCGTTCTTCGGCTCCATATATGATAAGGATGAAGAAGAGGCGGTATTAAAGGCAATGAAGCAGGATTCTCAAACAATGGGACCACAGGTAAAACTCTTTCAGGATGAGTTTGCTAAGAAATTTGAAGTCAAGTATGCCTTTGCGACAAGTAACTGTACAACTGCAATGCATGTGGCAACGCAGGCATTCGGGATAGGCCCAGGAGATGAGGTTATAGTAACTCCCAATACTTTTATAGCCACATCCCTGGTTATTATCAAGGAAGGAGCAAAGCCGGTCTATGTGGATATTGACCCCAGGACATTCAATATAGACCCGGCAAAAATTGAAGAAAAAATAACAAAAAAGACAAAGGCAATATATGTGGTCCATTACGGCGGGCAGATGTGTGATATGAACCCGATTATGGAGATAGCAAGAAAATATAAACTTTTCGTTATGGAGGACTGCGCCCATGCACACGGTGCGAAGTATAAAGGAAGACCTGCCGGTAGTATAGGAGATATAGGATGTTTCAGTTTCCATTCTCTCAAGAATATGACTACACTTGGAGAAGGCGGGATGATTACTACCAACAGTGATGAGTTTGCAGAGAGGATACAGCGTCTGAGATGTATGAGTATAACCCACTGGCCACCTGAACAGAAGGTATTTGAATTTGCGGGCTTTAAGATGGAAAAGAAGGATGTAAGGGACTACTGGATACCATCTCACTTTGATGTCATTGATGATAATGGTAAGTGGGGAAATAATTACAGAATGAATGAGGCACAGGCAGCTGTTGGAAGAGCGCAGTTAAGAAAACTTGATATGCTTGTAGCAAAACGAAGAGAAAATGCACGGTATCTTAATGCAGGACTCCAGGGGATAAAAGGAATAACCCCTGTTTATGAAGACCCCAACTGTTTTCATTGCTACCACCTGTATACACTCTGTGTGGAAGAGGAGGAACTCGGGGCTTCAAGGGATGAATTTATGAGGGTTCTTTACAGAGAAGAAGGAGTACAGGGGATTCTTCATTATCAACCCACATATCATTTCACGGGGATTAAAAAATTATTTAACTATCCTGATAAACTCTGTCCCAATGCAGAGAAGTTCTTTTATAAGAGAGAACTGAACCTTCCTATGCATCCAAGATTGACAAAAGAAGAACTTGATATGATGATAGAGGGAATAAAAAACGCTGCAAGAAAAGTGCGCCGATAATTCTACTGCGGGTACGGTATCTGTTTACAGGATTGGGAGATAGGTAGCTATTTCATACTCATGCACCCGTTTTCTGTATTCGTCCCACTCTATTTTCTTTGCTGCAATAAGGTTTGTGAATATGTGTTCTCCAAGTGTCTCTTTAAGCAGATTACTTCCTTCCGCTACCTCTATCGCCTCTATCAAACTACCTGGCAGACACTCAACTCCTAAC
>DAONKS010000024.1:0-8480 GCA_035406305.1 bacterium
AGAGAAAAACAGGAACACCCAAAATGAATTTACACAAAAATCTTGACATTACCAGAATAGAGATGATATCCTGGATGTGATATCTGAAAGAACTGGATTTGTAAAATTATCTGTAAAAGGAAAGCATATGCTTATCAATGGTCAACCATACTATTTCAGAGGGACAGGATATGCGGGATGGGAGCCGGAGACCGGCTGTCCCGATACTTCAAGAGAGAGATGGAGAGAAAAACTGAAGGTATTAAAGGAATATGGGTATAATTACGTGAGATGTCAGTCATTTATTCCTGCTCCTGAATACTACGATGTAGCAGATGAGGCTGGACTTCTTATACAGAGTGAAATGGGAATGCTTGGTGCATGGGCTGGTACAAGTAGCTGGCATCGGTATTCCTGGCCAACACCGGAACCTATCTTTTACCGTAAATTGAAGTGGCACTGGGAATATACAGTAATGAGAGATGTAAATCATCCTTCTGCTAATATCTATTGTATGAGCAATGAACTGTTAAATAATACCGATTTTCCACGGATTGCATGGGAGTGTTATAAAAACACCAAAAAGATTAAACCATCTGCCTTTGTTATATGGACAGATGGAGGATATAACCCCCGGTTACCCGGAGATTTTGTAAATGCTGAGGCAGATATAGATAAAAAGACATCCCTGCCTGTTATTCAGCATGAGTTCAGATGGTGGAGTTCCTATCCTGATGTGCGGATAAAGAATAAATATAAGGGTGCAGTAAGGCCTTATGCAATTGAATTTGCTGAAAAAGCTGCAAAGAAAAACAATATGGTATCACTTTTACCTGTTATAGCAGAGAACAGCCATAAACTTCAGTATATTGAGGCACGCACAAAACTTGAAAACTGCAGACGGGATAATCCCGGATTGGCTGGAATCTGCCATTTTAATGCTATGGATAGTGGCTTCTCTCCGCAGGGAATCCTTGATGAATTTTATGAAAGGAAACTTGTAGATGCTGAAACCTGGCGCCAGACGATGGGAGATACTGTTATCCTTGTGAATAAAAACTTTAATGACAGGATAATAACGGGTGGAGAAACTTTCAGTTTTTCTTTCTTTGTTTCTGATTTTTCCCACCCTCCTCTTAAAGCACCTTTTATAAAATGGGAGTTGAGTGATGAAGAAGATAAACGGGGCTATGGTGCAGGGATTATACAATTCACACATAAACCCTTCAGGACTATAAAGGCGGGCGACGGTAAGGTAAGACTTCCTGAAGTTAATCATCCACAGCAATTAATACTTAAAGCAAAGTTGATTGAAGGGGAAAGGTTATTTAAAAACCAGTGGACATTCTGGGTTTTCCCTTTTGGAATAAAACTGCCACAGAATATGGTGATTTATAAGAGAGCAAAATATACATGGTTGAAAAATTCAGGTATTCCACTGGTACAAAAAAATAATGTAGAAATTGAGGGTTCCGATAAAATTATTTTAACGGAATTTGTAGACATTACTCTTCTGGAAAAAATAGAAAAAGGAGGTAAAGTTATTCTCTGTGCTTCAGAGGGACTGGTAAGGCCTTTCCCGCCTAAACTGGGTCTTGCGGAGGGTAGGTACTTTTTCTTACCGCCTGCTAATTATCCTTCTTTTGAAGATGGGAACAGTGGAACAATAATTCTTTCACATCCAATCCTTGGGAACTTCCCACATAAAGGGTTCGCTGACCTGCAGTTTTACAGAATGATTGCTAATTTCCCACCCATAGATTTACTTGTTCTTGGATGTAAAAATCCTGTTATCAGAAGCATCAGCACATATTTTATTTCCCATCCCCTTGGTTATTTAGTCCTCTTTTCGTACGGAAAAGGACTGCTTGTTATTACTTCCCTTAATCTTGATCCGAGATTATCCGAGGCAAGATATCTTTTATTACAGATGGTTGATTATCTTTCTCATCCAGAAGGTGGAGAAGAAATAATTTCTGAAAAAGCAATTGAGTTTCTTGTCAGTATAAGCAGTATTAAATAAATACGGGAAGGAGATAAAATGACAGATATAGAAAGGTTTTATGGTGTAATGGATTATAGAAAGGTGGATAGATGCGTGTACAGGGTTGGAATGGGTGTCTGGCCTGAGACGATAGAGAGATGGAAGAACGAGGGATTTGACCCTGATGCACCTCAAACATTTCCTCTGCAGGATAGATGGGAATGGTATGGCGGATGGTTTTTCCCGGATCCCCCTTTTGAAAAAAAGGTTATATATGAGGATGACCGAACTGTTCTGTATATCAATCATGAAGGAATAACAATGAGAGAAAGAAAGGATAATCCTTTTTCTTCAATGCCTCAATTTGTAAAATTCCCTGTGGAGACACGAGAGGACTACAGGCGGTTTATGAAAGAAAGAATGCAGCCGGATCTGGAAAAACGGATAGGTCCTGACTATAAAGAAAAGTTAACTTCTTATAGAAAAAGAGACTTTCCACTTATTATAATTGCAGACAGACATGGAGGTTTTTTTGGGGGCTTGCGGGCATTACTGGGAGTGGAGAAGTTGTGTGTGCTTTTTTATGATGACCCTGCATGGGTTGAAGAGATGATGGATGACTTAGCAGATTTTTTAATTTCAATGATGCAACAGATTCTGGAACTTACAGATGTGGATGTATTTGGTTTCTGGGAAGATATGGCTTACAGGACAGGACCCCTTATCGGTCCTGCCCTTTTGAGAAAATATGCCTTTCCACGATACAGAAGGGTTGTGGATTTCCTTGTATCAAAAAATGTAAGATTTATTTCGCTGGATAGTGATGGAGATATTACTTCTCTAATCCCTGTATGGCTTGATGCGGGCATAAACATTCTGTATCCATTTGAGGTTCAGTGTGGGATGGATGTTAATAAGATAAGAAAGGAGTATGGAAAAAGTTTAAGGATGTGGTACGGGATAGACAAAAGAGCCCTGGCAATAGGGAGAGAAGCAATAGATAAGGAGATTAAAAGAGTTGAACCTCTTGTAAAAGAAGGCGGATATGTCCCCGGCCTTGACCATAGTGTACCGCCGGATGTATCGTATCAAAATTATCTATATTATATAGAAAAACTCTGGGGACTTGTAAATAAAATATAGGAGGGCAGGATGCTATATACAGAGGTAAATGTTCCAGTAGAATTTTCATTAAAAGCACGGGGAAGTTATAAAAATATTTTTAATGAGGTGGAAGTAGATGTTATTTTTACCTCTCCGGATGGAGAGAAACTGAAGTTGCCTGCATTCTGGAAAGGGGAGGGGGAATTCGGAGTAAGGGTTTCTTTTCCCGGGGAAGGGATTTATAAGTGGGAGAGTATATGTTCTAACAGGAGTGATGCAGGACTTCATAAACAGAAAGGAGAAATAAAGGTGGTCCCTTATACGGGGACAAATCCGCTTTATTTATATGGACGGCTGAAAAATTCTGATAATAAAAGGTACTTTTGCTATAAAAGTGGCAAACCGTTTTTCTGGTTCGGAGATACATGGTGGATGGGATTGTGCAAACGTCTGCAGTGGCCATTAGAATTTAAAGAGTTAACCTGTGACAGGGTCAGAAAAGGGTTTACAGTAATTCAGATTGTTGCTGGGCTGTATCCTGATATGGACTGGTTTGATGAAAGGGGAAAGAATGAAGCAGGGTATCCATGGGCAGGTGATTTTTCAGAGATTAATCCTGATTATTTTGATATGGCTGATTTACGCATTTTCCATCTTATAAATGAAGGTCTGGTGCCCTGTATTGTCGGTGCGTGGGGGTATTATCTTAAATGGACGGGAATTGAAAAGATGAAAAAGCACTGGAGAAATCTGGTGGCAAGATACAGTGCACTTCCTGTGGTATGGTGTGCAGCAGGAGAATATGATATGCCTTATTATTTAACTGATACGAAAGAAGAGGACCAGAAATTTCAGAGAGAGGGATGGAAAGAGATAATAAAATACATCAGAGAGATAGACCCGTACCATAATCTTATAACAGTCCATCCAGGAAGTTTTATAAGAGAAGTCCCCGGATATCCTGACCTCCTGGATTTTGATATGCTGCAAACAGGACATTACGACGCTTCTATAAAAAATGCCGTTTACAGAGTTAAACAGTCATACAATGCAGAACCGGTTATGCCAGTGATAATCGGGGAAGCTGTTTATGAAGGGATAGGCGGGCAATGCAGGGAGCAAATACAGAGATTGGTTTTCTGGGCATCTGTCCTTAACGGCGCCTGCGGTTATACTTATGGAGCAAATGGTATATGGCAGATAAACAGGAGAGAAAGACCTTACGGTCCTTCTCCACATGGAATGAGCTGGGGAGACACACCATGTGATGAAGCGATGAATCTTCCGGGCTCAAAACAACTCGGGCTTGCAAGGAAACTTCTTGAACAATACAGGTGGTGGGAATTTCAGGAGCACCCTGAGTGGATAGAAGTAAATGTATCAGAAGAAGATAAGACAAGAAATTATTATCCATATATTGCAGGTATTCCAGAAGAAGTGCGCATTGTATATCTTCCTTTTTTCTATAACATTTTCAAACTGAAAGAGATTGAGAGGGATATCTCTTATAAAGCATTCCTTTTTAATCCAGCAACAGGAGAAAAAATAGATATTGAGAGAGTTAATCCCACTTCTGATGGGAAATGGGAACCAACCGTAGTGAAAGGCAGGATAGTACGATTACCTGTCTTTCAGGACTGGGTGCTGGTACTGGAGAAGAGATAAACAGGGAGTGTAAAGTAATAATATTCGGTTTTATCTCCGGCCGATTATTTTAAAAGGAGGCGGTGATGGAGAGATTAAATTTTGAAGAAAAGATTGATGGATGTCTCACTGGTGCAGTAATAGGAGCAGAACTTGGATTTTCTGAATTGGTAAAACCGGATAAATTTCAGGTGGATAATCCCGAGAATATTTTCAATATCAAACTGAAAAGAATTACCGATTATAAAGAGGAGAAGCATCGTATAAATATAGGTAACACATTACATTTTGTCCGTTTAGGTATAGAGGTATATCTTAAAAAGAAAGGCAGGGTCCTGCCTGAAGATTTTGCAGAGATACTCAGGGAAGATGAAGAAATTTCAAGAGGGGTATTTATCTGGGATGGCATCCATACCATTCAGGAGATACTGAAAGAAGGTATGCATCCCCGTTTAAGCGGACTTGGAGCAACGCCTTCAGGATTTGTATGTGCTTCAATGATTGGAACAGGAATTTATCATGCAGGAGACCCTGAATATGCATATATTGATGGAGTTGAAATTGCCTCCGTTGTTCAGCCAAAAGATGGAGCGGATTGGGCAGGGTTATGTGCAGCAGCAATCGCCTCTTCTTTTATTCCTGAAGTTAAACCTTCAGAGATAGTAGAAAAGGTTATGAAGATAGCATTTAAGAATAATAAAAACATATTTTATCAGTACAACCATTTTCTTCGTGAAAACAGAAGGTTTTTTAATAAAGGAGAGAAGGAATTTTTAAAATGGTGGTTTTACGGAGGTGGACATACTGACTGGAATAAGTTTGGTAGATGGCTTGCTCCTGACCCGCTATATCATATCCTCCCTCTTCTGGAACTCATGGGAGAAGACCCCTGTAAAATAATCTCGCTTCTCTTAATACCTGCTAATAATTCTTCTTATGTCTCTACTGTTATAGCAGGTGCAATTTCAGGGGCTATGTCCGGTAAATGGGTTTTTCAGAAAGAGTGGCTTGAGTGGGCAGAGCCAATAGCAAGAAAATGGAGCTTATTAAAAGGTATTGTAAAACAGCGATTGAAAAAAGAAAGAGAGATTATAAGAATAACCGAAAAATTGAATATGGAAAAGCAGGAAGGTAGTACCCTGATCTTTGATAAAATCTATGGCTGCCTTCTTGCAGGTTCAGTTGGAAATGCAATGGGGTCACCTGTGGAGGGTATGTTTTATTATGAGATAGATAAAAAATATAAAGGGGGTATCACAACGGTTTTAAATCCCGAGCGGCTTGAAGGAGAGGATGATAACCAGATGGCAATGCTTCTTGTTGAGACATATATTGAAAGGGATGGACAGCCTGTAACAGCAAGACATTTCGGAGAAATGTGGAAAATGCGGCTTGATGAGTATCATTTTTATCCTCATTGTATGGGGAGTGCATATCAGATGATAAGGGATGGATGGGACCCCAGGATTGTAGGACACTGGAAGCCAGTAACAGGTTCAACTGTTATGTGTATGGAACCTGTGGGAATTTACCATATGTTAGACAACGAATTTGCAATGATAGATGCTATGGAGATTTCTTATATGTACCAGAGGGGTCTTGATGTTGTGGCAGCCTCTCTGTTAGCGGTTGCTGTTTCAGAAGCATTCAGGCCTGATGCCGAAGTGGAAAGTATCTGTAAAAAGGTTCTATCGTGTGCTCCAAAGGGAAGATTTAAGACATTTGATAGGAGACCTTTTAAGAGTTGTTATGATTATCTGGAGATCTGTCTTGAGATTGCTGACAAATATGATGATGTATTTGAGGTAAGAAAACCTCTTTATGAAAAGTGTCTCCTTTATCACTGTATAGACCCTCTTGAAGTGTTGGGTCTGTCTCTGGCGATATTCAAAGTGGCAAAGGGAGATGTTAAAAAGGCAGCGATTGGAGGGACAAATATAGGCAGAGATTCTGATACCATAGCAGGCCGTGCTGCGATGCTTTCAGGACTGTTAAAAGGTGGAAAAAATGTCCCCGCTGAATGGCTCTCTTTATTCAAACCAGAGCCTCTTGAAAGAATAAAACATAATGCAGAAAGGCTGGTTAACCTTATTATAAATAAAAAACTGAAAAAGATGAAAGAGAGGCAGATTCTATTGGAGATGTAGTTGTTTCATAAATAAATTTTCTGACCTGCACCGAAAGGAAGGTCTCTATTCCATACATATCCGTCAAATTGCTTAAAATATTGAATATTTATTGGAATCCGTGAATATCAGCAATAAGTCAAAAGGAAAAAGTCAAAAAAGATATATTACAAAGTGAAACGTGAGAAGTAAAAATATATAAGTTTTTCTTCTCCCTTTTCATATCTTACTTCTTAAACTTCACGCCTTTCTATCTCTACCCCCTTCTGTCTTCAAAGATTTTCAGCAAGAATCTACGAGGACCTGCTGGATATTCATTACTCTGCAAACCTGAGTTTTAACAGCAGTACCTCCGGCGCAACCATAACATGTCGAAATTTTACTGATGCATCAGTAATTTTTTCTATCCGTACAGGGGCAGGGTATCTGCCATCACCAAGATGATAAAATTCAACTATCCCGCCTTTGTTAGGAATTCCTGTAATAGATATATCCAGTTCACACTGCCACCCCTGAAATCTGCTTATCAGTATTGCCGCTTTCCGTCTGTCCTCGGATAATGCAGCTAAAATACCTTCCCCTGTTTCTTCATTGGAACCATTAGCATAGACACGATGCCCTAATTTATACAGTTCAACAAAGGATAAAAAGGCATCATATATCTTTGTAGTCCTGAACCAGTGATCAAAAAATCCCCAGATACCCTGAGCTGCCCAGTAGTAATTTGCCATATCAACAGGTAAATCCTGAAGCCAGCACATAACAGTTGCGACCATTGCACTTCCTTCCATACCCTGTATTCTCGGGACCTGTACAGGGGCGTGGACAGGGATATTTATAAGATATCCGAAATCCATCTGGAAGTGGGGTGCCCATTCGTCCATATGAAGTTCTGCTTTTTCAAAACCAAGGCGGTCCATAGAGTCACGTACGATACGGGCATGACGGGCGACATATGCTGGGTGTGGACCATACTGATGCCATGCATGAAAATCAAAAGGTGTATTTGTCTCCTTGCAGAAAAGGAGAAATTTGTCAGAGAATTCTTTGTTCCATGATCCACCACAAAGACCTGCACCAATTTTCAAGGAAGGGTTATATTTTTTCAGTTTCTTTGCAACAGTTTCATAAAAACGGAAAAAAGATTCCGGAGTCCCTGGCCAGAATCCTTTTGGTCCATAAGTCCATGGCTCATTCCATATCTCCCAGTATTTTATGCCGTGGTGGAACCCATTAGCCCAGCCATCGTTGTAATGCATTACTATATGTAAAGCTGCTTCAGCCCATCTTTCAAAATTATATGGTTCACGCAGAAAGTTACGGTGGGGATAAATTTCAGCGGATTCGCCAAGACGGTACTTTATATCTGCCCCTGTATTTTTAACCGCAAGCAAGTAATTGTCTGTTGGGCCGAAGACATAGTTTTCAGGATTTGAAGGGTCAAGGTTGAGTATAGGAAAGATATTATGCATATCTACTACATTTGGCATCGCCCACGGGCAGTCATGCAATCTTACAGAAGGTATGCACAGACGTTTAAAATAATCAGTGGCATCAAAATTACCATGCCAGAGTGTTGGTCCGAGATTAACTCCATGTAAAGGTTTAATATTTCCTGCCGGAATGTTTAAATCCACTGAAAA
>DAONKS010000024.1:8580-20435 GCA_035406305.1 bacterium
TTTTTAATTTTACAATGGTTCTTTTAATAGTGTCAATTTAAAAGGACATTATATTCCAGAGAGATTATTTTGAAAAACCAGCCAGGTTGTTTTTATCTATTTTTGAGAGTATAATTAAAATATGAGTAAAAAGATAGTGATTTTAGGAATTATAGGCGTGGTTTTTTCTTCACTTTATGGTGCACAGGATTATTCAGTTATACTGAAACGGAATATATTTACTGAGCCAGCACCAAAGCCGCAGCCAGTTCCAGAAAAGACACCCATATTGAAACCAGCACCACCCCCATCTTTAATCTCTCTCATAGATGTCGCAGGTATAATCTATTTCTCTGAAGGGGGCTCTTTTGTAATAGTGAAGAGTAAAAAGACAAATGAAGAAATTGTTTTACAGGAAGGGGATATCATAGAAAATGCCAGCGTAGTAAAGATTGAAGAAAGCAGTGTGGTCTTTCTCTATGATGGGAAGGAAGAGAGGTTCTCGTTAAAACAGGAAGATAGTGAGGGAATGATGGTGCCTGTGGCACCGGGACTTACTGTTAAACTTGATGAGAAAACTGATACAGCTGTAAAGAAAGAAAATAAATCAGAGCCACAGATTGTCAATCCGTCGTCAGTCGCTGTACCTGAATTTACCGAACCTGTATTTGTTGACCTTAATACAGCACTCAACGAGATAAAAAATGATAAAGAACTGTTTAAAAAGGTAAATGTTACTCCGAAAGTTAATGGGGGCAAAGTAGATGGTTTTGAAGTGAACAATCTTCCGCAGGATAGTCTGCCTTATAAGTACGGATTGAGGGATGGTGATATTGTCCGCAGGGTAAATGGTATTTTTATAGATAGTATTTCAAAGGGATTTGCCGTGGCTAATCAGATAATAAAGGAAAAAACAGAAATTGTTACCGTTGAGGTTATAAGAAATAACACTCCGTTAGTCCTCACATTTAAGTTAAGATGACGTTTTAGAATGGAAAATCTGATAGAAGCCAGGTTATGGGAAAGCAGAGAAGATAAGAGTGTCAGATGCGGTCTCTGCAACCATTTCTGTATAATCAGTGAAGGGAAAACAGGTAGATGTGGTGTAAGAATTAACAGAGATGGAAAACTTTTCTCACTTGTCTATGGTAATATCATTTCTGAACATACCGACCCTATAGAAAAAAAACCATTCTTCCATTTTCTACCCGGTTCTCTTTCTTATTCTATTGCTACTGCTGGCTGCAATTTTTCCTGTATTTTCTGTCAGAACTACAGTATATCAAGGGTGGATGAAAAAAGAGAAATTTTGTTATTCGGAAGGGAAGCATCTCCTGATGAGATTGTTCGTCTGGCTCTTAAATCTGAATGTCAGTCCATCTCCTATACATATACAGAACCAACGATATTTTTTGAGTTTGCTTTTGACACAGCTAAGAAAGCAAAAGAAAAAGGGCTGAAGAACAATTTTGTTACAAATGGATATATGAGTAGAGATGCACTGGAAATGATTGCACCGTATCTTGATGCGGCAAATATTGACCTGAAAGGAGATGAAGCATTTTATAAAAAACTGTGTGGAGCAAAAAGAGCGCCTGTAATTGATAATATAAGATTAATGAGAGAACTTGGTATATGGGTAGAAGTGACAACACTACTTATCCCTGAATACAACGATTCAGAAGAACAGATAAGAGAGACAGCAGGTATTATTAAAAGTATTGATATTGCAATTCCCTGGCATATAAGCAGGTTTTACCCGCATTATAAGATGAGCCATCATTATCCCACACCAACTGAAAAAATCAGTCGTGCAAGAGAAATTGGTTCTGAAGAGGGATTGAGGTATGTCTATACAGGAAATATTCCCGGGGATGAAGGAGAACACACCTACTGTTATTCATGCAAAAAACTTCTGATACACAGATACGGCTTTTCTGTACTGGAAAATAAAATCAGGGATGGGAAGTGTCCCTTCTGTGGGGCTGAAATAGATGGGGTCTTCGTATGAAATACATACAGGTTTTTACAACAACAGGTAGCAGAAAAGATGCAGAAAAAATTGCAGAAGAACTGGTTAAAAATAAACTTGCTGCCTGTGTTCAGATATTTCCTGTTAGCAGTATATACAGATGGAAGGGTAGAATAGACAGGAGCAGAGAATATCTGTGTATTATAAAAAGCAAGGGGGGTCTTTATAAAAAAATTGAGGAAACCATAAAAGAAATTCATCCTTACGAAGTCCCGGAGATTATATCTTTTCCAATTTCTTCAGGCAGCAAGGATTATCTTGAATGGCTCGCAGAAGAAACAGAGTAAATATAATCCCCCTGTTCTTGTTCTTTTTCGCGGGTCCCATAATTCTGCATTCTGAATTTATTTCTTTCTTTTCTGATTTCATACCTGTTTTTCCCTTCTATCCATTTTGTGGTGTTGACAGAGAAAAAGTAAAATTGTAAATTATATGGGATGGAAACAAAAAAATTTATAGCGATAGACATTGGGGCTGAAAGCGGAAGAGGATTGATTGGTGAGTTCAGTGGAGAGAAAGTTGTTTTGAAAGAGATACATAGATTTCCAACACATAATGTCAGATTACATTCCCATATATACTGGGATGTTCTTGCCATCTTCTCAGAAATAAAAAAGATTATATCTATTGCAAAGAGCGAAGGGAATATCTCAGGTCTGGGGATAACCACATGGGGTGTGGATTATGGACTTATCGGTGAAAATGACATTCTACTTTCCAACCCTTTTCACTATAGGGATAGGCGGACAGATGGACTGCCTGATGGAATATTTGGAATTATTCCGAAAGAGAAGATATTTAAGAGAACCGGAATCCAGTTTATGCCTTTGAATACGCTATATCAATTATATGCTACAAAAAAAGAATTTCCCTCTCTCCTTGATTCTGCAAAGACACTGCTTTTTATGCCAGACCTTTTTAACTTTTTCCTTACAGAGAAAAAGGTGGCTGAATATACAATAGCCAGTACATCCCAGATGTATGATTCCAGTGTTGAAAGAGAAAAAGAAGTTCCAGGTGAGTGGGCTGTTGATATACTGGAAATACTTGGTATACCTGTTCATTTTCTACCAGAAGTTGTTTCTCCTGGGACATTTTTAGGGAATATATCAGAGGACATTAAAGAAGAACTTGGAATTTCTGATATACCTGTCTATACGGTCTGCTGTCATGATACTGCATCTGCTGTGGTTTCTGTTCCGGCAAAAGATAATGTGTGGGCATATTTATCTTCAGGTACCTGGTCATTGCTAGGTGTGGAGATTGACCAGCCGGTTATCAATGAAAAAAGTTTAAGATATAACTTCACAAATGAAGGTGGCTACGGAAAAACTATAAGATTTCTTAAAAACATAATGGGACTGTGGATTTTACAGGAATGCAGAAGGCAGTGGCAGAGAGAAGGCAAAGAATTTTCATATCAGGAACTTACAGATATGGCTTCTTCTGCAAAACCATTTCTTTCTTTTATAGATGTAAATCATAAAGATTTTCTTTTCCCGGGCAATATGCCTGAGAGGATACAGAAGTATTGTAAGGATACAGGGCAGCAAATTCCAGAGGATATTCCACAGACTGTCAGGGTAATACTGGAAAGTTTAGCGATGGAGTACAGATATGTAATGGATAATCTTGAAGATGTTATAGGCACAAGGATAGAGACACTCCATATTGTTGGTGGTGGTTCGCAGAATAAACTTCTGTCCCAGTTTACTGCATCAGCGATAAAGAAGGTGGTAATGGCAGGTCCTGTGGAAGCAACAGGTACAGGAAATATACTTGTTCAGGCAATAGCCACAAAAGACATTTCCGATATTTCCCAGTTGCGTGAAGTTGTCAGGAAGTCATTCCCCCTCTTTGTTTATCAGCCAAAAGATACAGGGCTCTGGGAAGAAAACTACGAGAGATACAAAAGGTTGGTCAGCCGCTAATGGATACCGAAGAAAAAATCAATTATCTGGATGAACCACTGGCAAGATATATAAACAGAGTTTTTTCAAAAACTCCCATTCCAGGAGGAGGGAGTGTTGTTGCCTGTGTCGCTTCTCTGAGCTCTGCACTTATCAGTATGGTTCTGAATTATACGATTGGGAAAGAGAAATATGCTGCATACGAATCAGAACTAAAAAACATCTTTGAAGAAAATGATGTGATTCTTAAAAAACTTTCTTCATATATTGAAAAGGATAGTCAGATCTATGAAGAGATAAGAAGGTGTAATGCAAAGAAGGATTATACTTCTGCAGAAAAATATCTTAAGGACTCAGCAGAACTCCACCTTGACATATGCAGAACTGCACTTAAAATTATTGAATTTGCAGGGTTCCTTACAGAAAAGGGGAATAAAGGACTTATCTCCGATACAGGGATTGCTGCGTCTCTTGCTATTTCTGTATTCTTATCGGCAAAGATGAATGTCCTTATAAATGTTAAGTTTATTAAAGATAGGGATTTTGTGAAAAGTATATTAAAAGAAGTTGAAACAATTGAAAAAAAACTTATAATAAATGGACAAAAAGTGTGTGAAAAAGTGATAAAGATACTGGAGGGAAAGAATGGGTAATCTTATTGATGGAAAAGCGATTGCTGAAAAAGTAAAGGAAGAAGTTAAAAAAGAGATGGAGGTGCTTAAAACAGAAGGGATAGAACCTGGACTTGTTGCCATACAGGTTGGTGAAAATCCTGCGAGTGCTATATATACAAACCAGCAGAAAAAGAACTGTGAGAAGGCAGGTATAGGTTATGAATTGAAGACATTCCCGCAGGATATTACTGAGGAGCAACTTATAGCAGAGATAGGGAAATTAAATGGTGATAGCAGTATCACGGGTATTATACTTCAACTACCTCTACCACAGGGAATGGATGTAAGAAAGGTTCAGGCATCTATTTTGCCTGAAAAGGATGTGGAAGGTGTTAATCCTGCAAATATGGGATGGATTGTATATGGCAGGCCTTATCTTGCGCCGTGTACTGCACTTGCCGTAAAGGAAATAATAGATTCTACAGGGGTTGACCTCTACGGAAAAGAGGTTGTGATGGTGGGACACAGTGATATTGTGGGTAAACCTGTTGCTCTTTTGCTTGTTGACAAATTTGCTACTGTTTCTATATGCCATATAGGAACAAGTGATGCGGGGATGCTGGAAGAACATATCCGTCGTGCAGATATACTGATTGTGGCTGTAGGGAAGGCAAATCTTGTACCAGGAAAGTGGATAAAGGAAGGGGCTATTGTTGTAGATGTAGGGATTAATAGGGTAGGGGATAAGATTGTGGGTGATGTTGAGTTTGAAACAGCAAAAGAAAGAGCATCCCTTATAACCCCTGTTCCTGGCGGGGTGGGACCTGTAACTACAGCAATACTTTTAAGAAATGTAGTAAGGGCTGCAAAATGGGCGAAAAAATAGTGATTGACTACACAAAATACAGATTGAAGAAAGAGGATGAATTAAAAAATATCCTCAGTAATGTTAATAAACTGACTTTATTGTGGTGTAAAAAGTGCTTTACAGAGTTCAGGGAAGAACCGGGAGAGGAATGTGATGAGGCAGTAAGGATAATCAGGGATTCAGGTGTAGAAATTGCTGGTTGTGAAGGCATTGATTTCCTCTGTAATAATTACCTTACAGGGAAAATTCTTGAATTGATGTCGGATAACATTCCTGTTGGGGTTATTTCCTGCGGGATAGGTATTCAGTTTGTATCTAACTTTTTTAATGGAAGCAGGAAGGTTCTCGCCCTATCTGATTCAATTCCCCAGAGCGGAAATGCCACATCAATCGTCGGCTATCACGGAATTGCTTTAGGAGCTGAAAAGTGTGCTGCCTGTGGCCAGTGTTATCTTGGAAAAACAGGGGGTATATGTCCTGTTGTTGCCTGTGCAAAGTCCCTTCTTAATGGGCCGTGTGGCGGAGCAAGTAAGGATGGAAAGTGTGAGGTGAATAAGGAACTTCCCTGTGTCTGGATTGAGATATATAAAAGATTGAATAATCAGAAAAGGGAGATGGGTAAAAAAATTGATATAAGGGATTACAATATCTTTTCTGTGGAAAAAGAGAAAAAGCATATTAAGAAAAACCAGGGAACACGTGCAACTGGATTTTACGGTGGAGTCTATCCTCAGGAAAATAAGGATATAGCAGAGGCAATACCTATTAAAGTTTTTTCTATACCGGAAAGGATAGCCATCTTTCTTTCACAGCATACAGGCATTCCTGCAAAGCCGTTGGTAAAACCAGGGGATAGGGTAAGAAAAGGACAGAAGATAGGAGAAAGTGCAGGGTTTGTATCTGCACCAGTCCATTCATCTGTCAGTGGAAAGGTTATAGAAATAGAAAATAAACTACATCCTGTTTCTCAAACATTACAGCCAGCAGTGGTTATTGAAAACGATGGGATGGAGAAATTAGACAGTGCAATAGAACCACTGACTGAGTGGCAACAACTTCCGAAGGAAAAATTGCTGGATATATTGAAGGAAAAGGGTATTGTGGGTTTAGGTGGAGCAATGTTTCCCTCATCTGTGAAGTTGTGTCCGCCGAAACCCGTGGATACACTCATTGTAAATGGCTGTGAGTGTGAGCCGTATTTGAACTCTGATAACCGCCTTATGATTGAACACTCTCAAGAAATTTTGAAAGGAATAGAGATAGTCAAGAAATTACTTGGAGTTTCCAGTGTTATATTTGCTATAGAAGATAATAAAAAAGAGGCAATTGAAATTATCAGGCGCTCTTTAGAGAATTATCCAGAAGTAAAATTGGAGACACCCGCGACAAAATATCCGCAGGGGGCAGAAAAGATGCTTATAAAGAGAACTTCAGGCAGAATAGTTCCAGAGGGAGGACTTCCGTTTGATGTCGGTGTTGTTGTTTTCAATGTGGGCACACTCCATTCTATATACCGTGCGATATATGAAGGTATGCCTCTGATTGAAAGGGTTATTACAGTAGCAGGGAAAAATGCAATAGCCCCGGGTAATTATATTATCAGGATTGGGACACATTTTTCAGATATCCTCAATACCTGTTTTGATATTAAATCTTCTACTATTCCTGATGACTGCGAACTTAAGATGGGCGGACCTATGATGGGTATTGTTCAGCAGGATGTTAATTCTGCGGTGATAAAAGGCACCACAGGACTTTTACTGCTGGAGAAATATCCTGTGAATGTGTCAGAAGAGAATATATGTATCAGATGTGGAAGATGTGTTGATGTATGCCCGATGGAACTTATTCCTTATTATTATGCTTATTACGGACAAAAAGGGCAGTGGAGTGATATGACAAAATATAAAGTAAAAAATTGTATTGAATGTGGTTGCTGTCAGTATATATGCTCATCAAAGATAAACCTGATATCCCTTATAAAGAAAGGGAAGAGAAATGCTGATAACAGAGATTAAAAAGAAAGAAGACATTATAGAAATTGTGAAAGACAAAAAGGTGCTTGTTTTGAAATGCTATGGATGTAAAGAGGTGTATTTCCCTGAAGAAGAGATTGACTCTCTGCTGAAAGAAATAAAGGATTATGTGAAAGAGATAGCAAGGTTTGACTATATCTGCAGGGAAGAGTTTGCAGAAAAGTATTTGAGGCATCTTGAAAGAGTATTAAAAGAAATAGAATCAGTTGTCGTTTTCTCCTGTGGCGTTGGTGTTCAGGTCGTTTCAAAACTTATACCTTGTATACCTGTGATTCCCGGCTGTGATACCCATTATATAAATGGGTTTCAGGGGATAACATCCCAGGATGTTGACTGTCAGCAGTGCGGTGAATGCTGGTTAAATATTACAGGAGGCATATGTCCTGTCACTTCCTGTTCTAAAGGACTTCTTAATGGACCCTGTGGTGGTGCGAGAGATGGTAAGTGTGAGATAAATCCTGAAATGGATTGTGGATGGGTGCTTATATATCAGAGATTGAAAAAACTTAGAGAAATAGAGATAATTAAAAAAGCAGCAGTAAATATAAGGGACTACAGATTAATTATAGAAAGCGGAAAAGGAGTGAAGAATGAATCTTGAAGAAAAATTAAAATCAGGCAAATTTGTTATAACAAGTGAGATAGGTCCACCTAAAGGCACAAATATTATGCCTCATATAGAGGAAGCGGAACATATCAAAGATAAGGTGGATGCTTTTAATGTTACAGACCTTCAAAGTTCTGTTATGCGACTTGGCTCTCTTGCCACATCACGCCTTCTTATAGAAAAAGGGATGGAACCCGTTTTTCAGATGACCTGCAGGGATAGAAACCGTCTTGCCCTTCAATCAGACCTTTTAAGTGCATCTGTTCTGGGCGTAAGAAATGTACTTATTCTTACAGGTGACCATACTGTATTGGGTGACCATCCACAGGCAAAGCCGGTCTTTGACCTTGATTCTGTTTCTCTGTTAAAGGTGGCCTCTGGTCTGATGAAAGGTAAGGATATGGTGGGTAATGACCTTGATGGAATACCTGATTTCTTCCTTGGTGCGGTGGTGAGTCCGGGATATGAGCCACAGGAACTGCAGATTTTAAAGATGGAAAGGAAGATTGAAGCAGGAGCGAGATTCTTCCAGACACAGGCGGTATATGACCTTGTTGCTTTTGAAAATTTTATGAAGCAGGCATCTAAGTTCAGGGTATATATACTTGGCGGCATAGTGCTTTTGAAGTCAGCAGCAATGGCAAAGTTTATGAACGAAAATGTGGCAGGGGTGAATGTTCCTGAGAAATATATAAATATGATGGCAACCGCGGATAAAAAAGACAGACCAAAAGTAAGCGTACAGATTGCTGCTGAATTGATAAAAGGGATGAAAGGGCTTTGTTCCGGCATACACATAATGCCCCTTGGCTGGGCGAAGTATGTGCCTGATGTTCTTGCAGCGTCAGGTTTTTAAACTACTCTTATTTATTGCGACGTGTAAATATCATTAGGTACAAAATTTTTAAAGTTAAAGGGAGAATAAACATGGAAAAAGAAAAGGTTATGGTTTTATCAGGGAAGCCCGAAGAAGCAGGAAGAAAGTATGGACAGTTAATGAAAGAAAAGATAAGAGAAAATGTTGCAGTATTGATAGAACGGAAGGGGATAGAAATAATAGAAGGAGTAAACGATGTGCCTCTGAACGATAAGGAATTTATAAAATGGGAAAAAGAACAGGAAAAGATACTGCGAGAGATTGCACCCTATCTTATCGATGAAATGGGAGGAATTGCAGAAGGGGCGGGGGTTGATTACAGATACATATTATTGCTCAATTTACGCGCCTGGCAATACAGGGTATATTTTCCAGAAACTACAGGATGTTCAAGTTTTGCCATAACACTTAAAGATAGAACGGTTGCCTGCACAGGCGCGCTGGATGACCCTTATGAGATTTATTGTGGTCCAGTCCATATAGTTCCGGAGAGCGGATATAGATTTATATCATTTCCTATTACTGGAACGGTATGGGGTAACCGCGGAATGAACAGTGAAGGACTTGCTGTCGGTATCTCATCTCAATTATTGAGAAATTTACGACCTCTCCCCGGGATAATAAATCAGGATATTGCTATAAGGGTTATACTGCAGAACCTTTCCACTGTGAAGGAAGTAAGGGATTTTTGTAAAAAACACCCATTTGCTATGAATATACTGTGTGTTGACAGGAATAGTAATATATTCTGTGCGCACCAGACACTTGGAGGACTTTTTGAAATACCGGTAACAGAGGGATATTGTGCCCTGACAAACCATATAGTTGATGATGGTTTAATGTATCTGTTGATGGAAAAAGGAGTGGATAAATTTTTTGAAACTGATACGACAAGGTTGAGACGAGGAAACCTTCTGGAATTTGCGAGAAGATACAATGGTAAATGTACAGGAAAAGATGTTATGGATTTCATAGAAGACAGGAAAGGTGGTTCTCCATCAGCCATATGTAATAAAGGGACAATAGTTTTAACCTATGCCAATCCCGAACCTTACCCTGATACCTTCTGGATAAACTATCTGGGAGGGGATAAGGAAAAGAGAGGTTTTAGTCCTGTAAAAATATAGTATGAAGTAAAGGTATAAATATGGAAAAAATCCCCGGGATAAAGGATTTAAAAGATGATATCCTTCGGTGGATAGAATCGGTCAGGGATAAATCTGAACCTGATAGTGGCAGATTTAAGTATAACCGGCATATGGTACGTCCATATGCAACTGAAGCAACAGCACATATTGTCTTTATTCTGCAACAAATAAATGAATTGCATAAATATCCTTACAGAGAAGGGATAATAAGATTCCTTCTTTCCTGTCAGCAGCCTTCTACAGGTCTGTTTAAAGACCCTCTTATTACAGAAAAAGACCGCTGGCAGTCGCCGGAAGCGCATTCCTGGCAACATATATGGGCACACCATACAACTGTATGTAAAACAGCCCTTTATTTCTGCGGAGTATCGCCGTTATATCCTTTGCCTGAATCTATTCATGTGGATTTTGACACTACAGATCCTGGGGTGTGGACACGTTCTCTTGACTGGAGACGTCCCTATTATGTTGCAGAACACTGGTATATGGCGGTTAAAGCATACCTGAGAAAATACAGAAGAAGGGGGGATGAGAGGAAGGCATATCCGGTTATAGAGAAGGCATTTGAAACACTGGAAAAAGAAATTATAAATCCTGAAACAGGTTTTCCCGATAAATATCTTAAACCAGAAGAAGAAGGGGGACGCATTGGTGGAATTTTTAAACTTATTATTACCTATGCAGAAACAGGAAGACCTTTTCCTTATGCTGATAAACTTATACCATCGATTCTTGCTTTACAGCGTCCGACAGGTGATTTTACAGGGGTAAGCAGTATGTGTATGAACTGGGATGCTCTTTATATTATATACTATGCAGCGGGAGAAAAACCACTTGCGACAGAATGGAAGAGTGAAATACTGGATGCATCCCGGAAACTTGCCCTGCGTCTTATAAACGACTATAAAAAAGAGGATGGAGGTTTTTCTTTTCAGGACAAACTCACGCTTGAAAGGCATAATTCTATATATATAACTCCACAACTTCAGGAAAGCGATGTTTTAGGAACCGCTCTGGGACTGGAGTGTATCCTTCTAAATGAATGCTGGCACAAGGATATTCCCCTTCCTCTATGCCTTACCTCATATAAAGAAGGATAAAATGTATATGTAAATACTACATTCAAAAGTAATTCTCTCTAATTGCCACTCTTTTTATTCGTACTCTTTTACCATATCCATTACCATCTCAGCCCATTCCCACAGACGATGTGGCTGATGGCAGACAGTGCTGATATCTTTAAGAATTATCTCAACATTTTTTCCTTTTGTGATATCAAGTAGTTCCTGGATTTGTTTTTTTGCGCTCTCTCTGTCCCACTTATCCTTTGTGGCGAGAAATGCCGGGTTTGGTTTAAATGAAAATACAAATCTTCCTTCTGTTGCTTCATAGCCCTTTTTTATATTAACCCACGGGCTCATAGATATCTTTCTTAACTTCGGGATGTGTTTTGCTACTATTTCCACCTTATTGTGGAGGGGTTCACAGCATCCATAATAAACAAGTCCTGCTCTGTTGAGATATCGCTTTTCATATTGAATGGCAAATTCTTCATGCATAGCAGGGGATACCTCAGAAAATATCTGTGCCATCGCTCTTGCCCACAGGTCGCAGAGACGTATGGAATCAGTGTTGAAGTCAGGTTGTGGTAGTTGGTCGGTAAAACTCAATCCCCCACCTACAGTATGATATCCTCCTCCCAGTGAAAAAAGATTCAGTTTTTCCATCTGGTCCAGCATATCGCAATAAGCGGTGACCAATCTATCTATAAGTTTGTGTATATA
>DAONKS010000025.1:0-19945 GCA_035406305.1 bacterium
GTTAGGAGTTGAGTGTCTGCCAGGTAGTTTGATAGAGGCGATAGAGGTAGCGGAAAGAAGTAGTTTACTCAGAGAGACACTTGGTGAACATATATTCACAAACCTCATCGCAGCAAAGAAGATAGAGTGGGACGAATACAGAAAACGGGTACATGAGTACGAAATAAATACTTATCTACCGATTTTATAAAATATAGCGGAATTTGGGTTCCGCACCCCTCACCCCGAATCTGCTGCATTGTTTGCAGTAGAGGACGGGTGGGGGGAGAGGTAAAAAATGGAATACGACCAGTTAAGAAAGTTAGAAAAGAATGCGCATATACCTTCAGGGTGTGGTATATCTGGTATCGTAAATAGAAAGGGTAATCTCTTCTCTGGTGAAAAAATAATTACTTCTATATGCTTAATGACAGAGAGAGGTAACGGACTGGGCGCTGGATACGCTGGTTATGGTATCTACCCTGAATTTAAGGAAAG
The DNA here is from genome assembly GCA_035406305.1 of bacterium. Lineage (GTDB taxonomy): Bacteria > Ratteibacteria > UBA8468 > B48-G9 > JAFGKM01 > JAAYXZ01. The sequence continues at coordinate 478 of DAONKS010000025.1, forward strand.
TTGGTGTTTCCATATTATGTATGATGATATTAGAGTAAAAGAGACGGTAGAAGCATTTTTGGAAAATAGATTTGATATTGTAAATGAAGAACCCATACCTGTTAAAAATGTAAAAACATTGAAATATATTCCCCTATTACACAGATATTTCGTAGATATTAAGAATGGTAGGAAAGAGGATTTATATAGCCAGCAGGAATATATACTGAGTACCGTAATGAATATAAACAAAAACTTTGACGGTGCCTGTGTATTTTCTTCAGGTAAAAATATGGGAATATTCAAGGGAGTTGGAAATCCTGAAGAGATAGGGGAATTCTATAAGATATATGATTATAAGGGATATATATGGACAGCACATAACAGGTTTCCTACAAATACCGTTGGATGGTGGGGTGGAGCGCACCCTTTTGGTATACTTGACTGGTCTGTCGTACATAATGGAGAGATATCTTCCTATGGTATAAACAGACGATATCTCGAAAATGCAGGATATTATTGCACCCTTTTCACAGATACCGAAGTAATAACATACCTTTTTGACCTGTTAAACAGAAAGCACAAACTGGACTTTGAAGTTATTGGAGATATCCTTGCTGCTCCTTTCTGGGATAGTATAGATATTGAACAGGATATGGAGAATAAGGATTTCTGGAAGACATTGAGAATTATATACTCTTCTGCTCTTGTGAATGGTCCTTTTGCAATAATTGTTGCTAATTCTAATACCATTATAGGATTGAATGACCGGCTTAAGTTAAGACCTCTGGTATCTGCAGAAAAAGGTGATTTTGTCTATCTTGCTTCTGAAGAATCTGCTATCCGATGTATATGCAGGAATCCTGAAAGGGTGTGGATGCCTGATGCAGGAGAACCTGTAATAGTAAATGTAAAGAGAGATAGGAAGGGAAAAGATGGCTAAAGCAAAGAATATAGCAGAGTTTATTATAGAGAGAGATGAAAAGAAGTGTATAAAGTGCCAGGCGTGTGTCAGGGTGTGTTCTAATGATGTCCATAATTATGATGAAGAGACGGAAGAGATTCTGTCAGATAATATAAAATGCGTTGGCTGTCATTTCTGTGAGGATATATGTCCTACAGGTGCACTTACTATACGGAGAAACCTTTCGGAAACAAAAGAGAACGCTCACTGGACAAGGGACTACATATATAAGGTGGTTAAACAGGCATCAACAGGCGGAATACTTCTAACAGGAATGGGAAATGACAGACCATACAAAAATTATTTTGAACACATAGTACTCAATGCGGCACAGGTTACAAATCCTTCCATAGACCCGTTAAGAGAGCCGATGGAACTTAAGACATTTATTGGAAGGAAGCCGGACAGGATTATATATGATAAAACGAGAGGAAAATATATTTTAAAGGAAAGGGTTACAAATCTACTTGAACTGGAACTTCCTGTGATGTTCTCTGCAATGAGTTTTGGTTCAATATCTCTTAATGCCTGTAAGTCCCTTGCAAAGGCAGCAAGTGCCTCAGGAGTATACTGGAATACAGGAGAGGGGGGACTGCACAAAGACCTTTATCCTTATGCTGATAGGGCTATTGTTCAGATAGCAAGTGGCAGATTTGGAGTTAATGTGGAGTATTTAGAAAAAGCGGCTGCTGTAGAGATAAAGATAGGACAGGGTGCGAAACCGGGAATAGGTGGACATCTACCTGGAGAAAAGGTTTCAGAGGAGATTTCTCTTACCAGAATGATTCCAGAAGGGAGTGATGCGATAAGCCCGGCACCACACCATGATATATATTCCATAGAAGATTTGAGACAGTTAATCTTTGCTATAAAGGAAGCTACTTCTTACAGAAAACCAGTAGGAGTAAAAATAGCCGCTGTACATAATGTTGCTCCTATAGCAAGTGGTATCGTGAGGGCAGGGGCAGATTTTATAACTATTGATGGTATAAGAGGAGGAACAGGTGCTGCACCGGTCGCCATAAGGGATAATGTTGGTATTCCTATAGAGATTGCAGTTGCCGTAGTTGACCAGAGATTAAGAGAAGAAGGGATAAGGAACCAGGCGTCTATAATAGCAGCAGGTGGATTCAGAACCAGTGCAGATATAGTTAAAGCCATTGCACTTGGAGCAGATGCTGTATATATAGGAACTGCTGCTTTAATAGCATTAGGTTGCCATGTATGTCAGAAATGTTATACGGGAAAGTGCAACTGGGGAATTGCCACGCAGGACCCATACCTTACAAGGCGGCTCAATCCGGAAATAGGCGCAAAAAGGTTATCTAATCTTTTAAGGGCATGGGCTCTTGAAATAAAAGAGATGCTTGGAGGTATGGGAATAAATGCTATAGAGTCGTTAAGGGGAAACAGGGAACAATTAAGAGCTGTGGGACTTAACGAAGTAGAGTTAAATCTACTCGGAATAAAACACGCAGGGGAGGCATGGTGAAACCAAGAAGAATATTGATAAAAGAAGAGTACTGTATTGGGTGCAGGTTGTGTGAGGTGTATTGTATTACTCAGCATTCTCCTTCAAAGGACATAATAAGAACATATAAGGGGAGTGAGGTAAGGCCTGTATCAGGTATATATTTTGAGGAGAAAGGAAGTGTTTCTTTTGCAATTCAGTGCAGGCATTGTGACGAAGCGCCCTGTATAGAAAACTGTCTTACAGGGGCAATGTACAGGGATGAAAAGACAGGAAGGGTTTTACATAATAGAGACAAGTGTGTTGGATGCTGGATGTGTGTTATGAGTTGTCCTTTAGGGGTTATAAAGATAGATTATGAAAAGAAAAAAGTTGTTTCAAAGTGTGACCTGTGTATTGATAGAGAATTTCCTGCCTGTGTGGAGCACTGTCCCAATGAGGCAATACTTCTTGTTGACGAAAAAGGTGAAAGGGTGGAGAAAAAAAGTGGCTGAAAATATGGTAACAGAATATCTGATTATAGGGAATTCAGTAGCAGGGGTTAATTGTATTGCGGGTATAAGAGAGATGGATAGGGATGGTAGTATAGTGGTTATTTCTGATGAGGATGTATATAACTATTCCCGTCCACTTATATCTTATTATCTCGGCGGCAGGTTGGGGATAGATGCCCTTTCTTTCAAAAACGAGGACTTCTATAAAGATAACAGAGTAGAACTTATCCTCGGAACGAAGGCAGAAAGGTTGGATATAGACAGAAAGGAAGTTGTTACAAGCAAAGGAGTTATAAAATTTAATAAACTTCTGATAGCCACAGGTGGAAGACCGGTCATCCCTGCAATAGATGGTTATGCAGAAGATATAGAAGGGATTTTTACCTTTACGAATCTCTCTGATGCAAAGAGATTGGATGGATACATAAAAAGGAAAAACATTAAGAAAGGAGTTATTCTCGGAGGAGGTCTTATAGGACTTAAGTGTGCGGAGGGGCTTATAGAGAGAGGGATACAGGTTTCTATTGTGGAAATGTCTGATAGATTACTTTCAATGACACTTGATAAGGATGCATCTCTTTTTATAGAGGAAATGTTGAAGAATAAAAAACAGTGTGATGTTTTGACGAAAGAAACAGTGAACAGGATAATGTGTGATGGAAAGTTACTGTCAGGTGTAACTCTATCATCAGGTAAGAATATACATACGGAACTTCTTATAATTGCAGCAGGTGTGAGACCCGATATAACCCTCGTGAAAGATACTTTCATTAAATATAACAGAGGTATTCTTGTAGATGAACATATGAGAACCAGTGTTCCTTTTATTTATGCCGCTGGAGATGTGGCGGAAGGTAAGGATATGATTACAGGAAATAATTCTGTTATAGCAATCTGGCCAGTGGCAGCAAAACAGGGTAAAGTTGCAGGGATGAATATGGCAGGAAGCGATATTATTTATGATGGTTTATTTCCTATGAATGCTGTAGATATAGTTGGTGTCCCTGTAATTTCATTTGGCATTACAAACCCCTCTGAAACAGATGGATATGAGATAGTGAAGGAAAGAAGGGAGAATATATATAAAAAAATTGTCTTGAAAGATAACCGTATAGTCGGATGCATCTTCCTCGGGAGGATTGAAAGAAGTGGTATTTTCCAGGGACTTATCAAATACAAGATTGATGTCTCCCGGTTCAAAGATGAATTGCTCAGTGATGATTTTGGACTTTTAGTTCTTCCTGCGGAATACAGAAAGCATATGGTAAGAGGTGAGGGTATAGAGGTGTGAAAAATGATAAGAATAGATGCTACAGGTTTACACTATAAAGTATTGAATGACAAGATAAAAGAACTTGTGAATACAGGATGTGATGAACTATTTATTAAGAATGTCTGTGGACATAGATATATAGGTTCAGGACTTCAGGGGAAAAATGTTAAAATAATGCTTGAGGGTATCCCAGGTAATGACCTGGGAATTTTTATAGATGGTCCTGAAATTGTTATTAAAAATAATGTGCAGGATGGCACAGGTAATACTATGAATTCAGGGAGAATTATAGTATATGGCAATGCAGGTGATATAACAGGACATTCTATGCGAGGTGGTGAGATTTTTATCAGAGGAGATGCGGGATATCGCACGGGTATTCATATGAAAGAATATAAGGATATGCATCCTGTAATAGTTATAGGAGGGAGTGCGGGTGATTTTCTCGGGGAGTATATGGCAGGTGGCATAATTATATTACTGGGAATGACAGATAAACAAAGAATAGGAGATTATATTGGCACAGGTATGCACGGTGGGGTTATATATGTAGGAGAGAATTTGTTAACAGATAGATTTATTTCAGGGAAAGAGGTAAAAATCTTTGATTTAGATAACCACGATATGGAGAAAATAAACCCATATCTTAAAAGGTTTATGTTATACTACAGTATATCTGAGAACGAAATACCAAAAAGATTTTATAAAATTGTTCCTGTTACAAAAAGGCCATACGGGAAGATATATGCCTACTGAAAAAGAATATGGATTGAAAGAAAACTGCGGTGTAGCAGGTATATATAACCACAGAAATTCTTCAGAAATAATATATCTTTCTCTATTCTCATTACAGCATAGAGGACAGGAAAGTTGTGGTATTGTTGTTTGTGATGGGAAAAAGGTACATATAAAAAAGGGGATGGGCACTGTATCCGATGTATTCAAAGAGGGAGATATATCAGCACTTAAGGGTAGTTTTGGTATAGGGCATGTGAGATATTCCACCACAGGGAGCTCCTCTGTTAAAAACATACAGCCATTTTTTGCTGAGTATCAGGGCAAACCTTATGCTATTGCTCACAACGGGAATATTGTAAACAGTGCAATATTGAGAGAAAAACTTGAAAAGCGAGGGAGTATATTCCAGACCACTCTGGATACCGAAGTCCTGATGCATCTTATTACGGTTTCCAGAAAGAAGACATTTAGAGAAAAACTTATAGATGCACTCTATAAATTAAAAGGTGCTTTTGCATTTGTTATTCTTACATCTGACAGTATTATAGCGGTGAAAGATCCCTGGGATTTCAGACCTTTGTGTCTTGGAAAAATTGGGGATAGTTATCTTGTTGCCTCTGAGAGTTGTGCGTTTGACCTTACAGGAGCAGAGTATATAAGAGAACTTTCTCCAGGTGAGATACTGACTATAAACGAGAAAGGACTTGATAGTGTTTATATTCCTCCCCAGAAAATTTCAAGGTGTATATTTGAGTTTATATATTTTGCAAGACCTGACAGCAATATCTTTGGCGTAAGTGTATATAACGCAAGAAAGCGACTCGGTGAAAGGTTAGCAGATGAGTTTCCTTATGAAGGAGATATAGTTGTTCCTATTCCTGATTCAGGTAATATCGCTGCACTCGGTTTTTCACAAAAACGGGGTATTCCTTTTGAAATGGGGATAGTAAGGAATCACTATGTGGGAAGGACATTTATCCAGCCATTTCAGGTTTCAAGAGAGATAAGTGTAAAGGTTAAACTCAATCCCATAAAGGAAGTAGTAAAGGATAAGAATGTTATTGTTATTGAGGATTCTATTGTAAGGGGGACCACAAGTCGTTTGAGAATAAGAAATTTAAGGGATGCAGGTGCAAAAAAAATTTTTATGGGAGTAAGTTGCCCACCTATAAGATATCCCTGTTTTTATGGTATTGACTTTCCTTTTAGAGAAGAACTTATAGCAGGCAGATATAATACGGAAAAAATAGCAAAAGAAATAGGCGTTGATGGACTTTATTACCTGTCACTTGATGGTATGCTTTCTGCTATTGGACTTTCTGAAAGCGAGTTCTGTAATGCCTGTTTTACAGGAAGGTACAATGTAAAAAATAACGGTTTTTCGGGTAAAGAGCAGTTTGAATGTGATAGAAAGTAAAGGTATGAGATATGGAAGGATATCTGGTTCTTGAAGATGGCAGTGTTTTTAAGGGAGCGGTCTTTGGTGCTCAGGAAGAAAGTTATGGAGAACTTATATTTAATACGAGTATGACAGGTTATCAGGAGATTCTTTATGACCCATCATATAAAGGACAGATAGTTGTGATGACATATCCCCTTATTGGAAATTATGGTGTTAATAATGAAGATGTGGAGTCCAGCAGGATACATCTTGAAGGATTTGTGGTAAGGGAAAGAAGCAAGATTTACAGTAACTGGCGGGCAACTAAACCGCTTGATATGTTGTTGTACGAGCATGGGGTTCCTGGTATAGAAGGGGTTGATACAAGAGAGGTAACAATAAAATTAAGAGATAAGGGGGCTATGAAGGCAGGCATTTTTGCCGGGAAACACAGTGTAAAGAAGATGATTGAAAAAGTTAAAAAGTCCCCGGATATTGTAGGAGTGGATTTAGTAAAGGAAGTTATAAAGGATAAGCCATACATATGGTCTGACAGAGGAAAATATAAAGTCGTAGTTATTGACTGTGGTGTTAAATATAATATCTTGAGGTTACTTGCAGAAAGGAATATGAAGGTTTTAGTTATGCCTGCAAATACTCCGTGGGAAGAAATTGATAAGGAGAAACCGGATGGAATTCTTGTTTCAAATGGACCTGGTGACCCTTCAGCAGTTCCGTATTTGGTGAAAACACTCTCACATCTTATTGAAAAGTATCCTTTATTTGGCATATGTTTCGGAATACAGATTATTGCACAGGTACTGGGTGGCAGGACATATAAATTGAAATTTGGGCACCATGGTGCAAACCATCCTGTTAAAGATATAAAAACAGGTAAGGTATATATAACTGTCCAGAACCATGGCTTCTGTGTGGATATAAATACGTTGAGCGAGAATGATGTTGAAATAACCCATATAAACCTTAATGACAGTACACTTGAAGGTATATCTCATAAGAAACTTCCTGTATTTGCTGTTCAGTTTCATCCTGAATTTTCCCCTGGTCCATTAGATGCTATTTATCTTTTTGATAGATTTAAAGAAACGATAAAAGAAAGAGCAGGAGAGTAAAGTGCCAAAGAGAACTGATATAAAAAGGATAATGCTTATAGGTTCTGGCCCTATCGTAATAGGACAGGCATGTGAATTTGACTATTCTGGTTCTCAGGCATGTAAGGCACTTAAAGAAGATGGATACTATGTTATACTTGTTAACAGCAATCCAGCGACTATAATGACAGACCCTGAAATGGCTGACAGGACATATCTTGAACCACTTACCCCTGAGATAGTTGCAAAGATAATAGAGAGAGAAAGACCCGATGCACTTTTACCTACTCTGGGAGGGCAGACAGCACTTAATATTACGGTTGCTCTGGAAGAGATGGGGGTTTTCAAAAAATATAATGTGGAAGTGATAGGTGCAAACTATAAAGCAATAAAAAAAGCAGAGGATAGGGCATTATTTAAACAATCGGCTGCCAGTGTCGGATTGAAAGTTCCTGAAAGTGATATTGCATATACTCTTGAAGAAGCAGTTGAAATAGCAAAAAGGATAGGTTTTCCTGTTATTATAAGGCCATCCTTCACTCTTGGGGGAACAGGGGGAAGTGTTGCTTATAACATAGATGAATTTAAAGAACTCGCTTATACGGGGCTTAAGATGAGTCCTGTGAGTGAGATATTGATTGAACAGTCAGTTCTTGGCTGGAAGGAATACGAACTTGAGGTAATGAGAGACGGAAAGGGAAATGCTGTAATTATATGCTCCATAGAGAACTTTGACCCTATGGGAGTACATACGGGGGATAGTATTACTGTGGCTCCTGTTCAGACACTGACAGATAAGGAATACCAGAAGATGCGACTTGCAGCGATAAAGATAATGGAAGAGATAGGAGTTGAAACAGGTGGTTCTAACGTACAGTTTGCTGTTAATCCGGCAAATGGGGATATGGTTATTATAGAGATGAATCCCCGTGTTTCAAGAAGTTCAGCACTTGCTTCAAAGGCAACTGGCTTTCCCATTGCAAAGATTGCAGCAAAACTTGCTGTGGGCTATACCCTTGATGAGATACCCAATGATATTACCAAAAAGACACCTGCCTGTTTTGAACCTGCTCTTGATTACTGTGTTGTTAAAATACCGAAGTTTAACTTTGAAAAATTTCCTTCTACAAGTCCTTACCTCACGGTTTCAATGAAGTCAGTAGGAGAGGTAATGGCTATTGGCAGGACATTTAAGGAAGCACTTAATAAGGCGCTGAGAAGTCTGGAAGAAAAATTTGCTGGTTATGAAGATGTTCTTCTTCCTCTTGAGACATCTGAAGGGATAAGAAAACCATCTCCTTTACGGATTTTTTATATCAAAAAAGGTCTGAAGGAAGGTATGTCTATAGAAGATATTACTAAACTATCGTATATTGACAGGTGGTTTCTGTATAATCTGAAAGACCTTGTGGACTATGAAATCTATATGAAAAAATATAAAGGAAGAAAGATTCCTGCGGATGTTTTAAGAACTGCAAAGGAATATGGGTTTTCTGACAGACATATAGCACTTATTACAGGCAGAAGGGATGAAAGAGAAATAAAACAGTTGAGGGAGAGGTATGGTATCATTCCTGACTATAAACTTGTAGATACCTGTGCAGGAGAGTTTGAGTCATATACTCCTTATTATTATTCAACCTATAAGTGAGGTTTTTATGGTAGCAATTATTGATTTCGGTTCTCAGTATACCCAGTTGATTGCCCGAAGGATAAGAGAATTAAAGATTTTCTGTGAAATTTTCCCTTCCTCAGTTAATCTTGAAACCCTTAAAGGAAAAAATGTATCTGCAGTTATTCTTTCAGGTGGTCCGGGGCATATCCCTGCTTTAGAAAAAATACATTTTGATGACAGAATCTTTGAGAATTTTTTTGTACTGGGGATATGTTATGGTATGCAGATGATTGCTAAGTATTACGATGGTGAAGTCGTCCCTGGCGATAAAAGAGAATACGGAGAGACAGTATTTTATCCGGATACCTCGGATATTATATTTGAAGGAATTTCAGAAAAAACAATTGTATGGATGAGCCACTGGGATACCGTGGTTAAACTTCCTGAAGGGTTTAAGGTAATTGGAAGGACAGATAATACAGAGATTGCTGCCATGAAGAGTGTTGATGGAAGGATATACGGATTCCAGTTCCATCCAGAGGTTGTACATACAAAAGAAGGCAGCAGGATGTTAAAAAACTTTCTTTACAGTATATGTCGTTTCAAACCATACTGGGACCCTGAATCTATATTGAGATTGGCAGAAAAGGAAATTAAGGAGAAAGCAGGAAATGAAAAGGTGATATGTGGCTTGAGTGGTGGAGTTGATTCTGCCACACTTTCCATTATTCTTAACAATGTCTGTGGAAAAAATGCTTTAAGTGTCTTTGTAAACAACGGCTTATTAAGGAAAGGAGAGGCAGAAAAGATAATAGAGGTATTTAAAAACAGGATAAACCTTAAGTATGTTGATGCAGGGGAGATATTCTTAAAAAGATTAAAAGGAGTGGCAGATCCTGAGAAGAAAAGGAAGATAATAGGCAATACATTTATACAGGTCTTTGAAAAAGAGGCAAGAAAATTCGGTGCAAAGTTTCTTGCACAGGGCACACTTTATCCTGATGTAATTGAGAGTGTATCGCCTTTTGGCGGTCCTTCCGCAAGAATTAAAACACACCATAATGTGGGAGGCCTCCCTGAAAAACTGAATCTTACACTTATAGAACCATTCAGATTTCTTTTTAAGGATGAAGTGAGAGATGTTGCAAGAGAAGTAGGACTACCTGATTTTATTGTTAACAGGCATCCATTTCCTGGTCCTGGCCTTGCTGTAAGGATTATAGGGAGTGTAGATAAAAATCGCCTGCAGATTCTCCGTGAAGCAGATAGTATAGTAATGGAAGAAATGAAAAAGGCAGGACTTTACTCAGATGTGTGGCAGGCATTTGCTGTTCTCCTTCCGGTTAAAAGCGTGGGAGTGATGGGTGATAAAAGAACCTACGAAAATGTTATAGCAGTTCGTATTGTCAAAAGTGTTGATGGTATGACAGCGGACTGGGCAAGAGTTCCTTATGATGTTCTGGGGGGTATATCCAGTCGTATAGTCAACGAAGTTAAGGGTGTAAACAGGGTGGTATATGACATTACATCAAAACCACCTGCTACTATTGAGTGGGAATAGATTAAAGGAGCGAGAATGAAAAAATTCATATTTATTACAGGTGGTGTCGTTTCGTCCTTGGGGAAAGGTATTGCCTCTGCGTCTATCGGTACACTCCTTGAATCACATGGATACAGGATTACAATTTTGAAGTTTGACCCTTATCTGAATGTTGACCCGGGGACTATGAATCCTTTTCAGCATGGAGAGGTGTTTGTAACAGAAGATGGTGCGGAGACAGACCTTGATTTAGGACATTATGAGAGATTTACAGATGCGCATATTACAAAGAAAAACAACGCTACCAGTGGTCAGATATACAATGCAGTTCTTACACGAGAAAGAAAAGGCGGGTATCTTGGAAAGACAGTGCAGGTAGTGCCACATATTACTGATGAGATAAAAGAAAGAATTCTCACAGTTGCTAACGGTGTAGACATAGTAATTACAGAGATAGGTGGAACTGTTGGAGATATTGAAAGTTTACCTTTTCTTGAAGCAGCAAGACAGATGCAGGTGCAGAAGGATAATGATACATTACATATCCATTTAACTCTTGTCCCATACATAAAAGCAGCAGATGAACTAAAGACAAAACCTACACAGCACAGTGTTGGTAGATTAAGAGAGATAGGGATACAGCCGGAGATACTTCTCTGCCGGACAGAGAAGTCACTCAGTGATGAAATAAAGGAAAAGATAGCACTTTTCTGTAATGTGAGGAAGGAAGCGGTTATAGAAGCACTTGATACAGACCTTATATATGAGATACCACTTATTTTTTCAAGGCAGAATCTTGATAAAATTATACTGAAATATCTGGGTTTGAAAGCAAAAAAGAATAATAACCTTGAAAAGTGGAAAAAAATTGTTAATGTACTCAGGAAACCAGAAGAAGAGGTTGTTATTGGAGTGGCAGGTAAATATGTGAAATTGCAGGATTCCTATAAATCCATATATGAAGCCCTTGTACATGGTGGAATTGCCAATAAGGTAAAGGTTAGATATAAAAAAATTGATACAGAACTTGTTGAAAAGGAAGGACTGAATGTACTTGCAGGTGATGTCTCAGGGATTATAATGCCAGGTGGTTTTGGGATAAGGGGAGTGGAAGGTATGATAGAAGTTGTAAGATATGCAAGAGAAAAAGAAATACCATTTTTTGGGATATGTCTTGGTATGCAGTGTGCCTCTATTGAATTTGCGAGAAATGTATGCGGGTTAAAGGGCGCAGCGAGTACAGAATGTCATCCAGAAACCACTCATCCTGTTATATTCCTATTACCCGAGCAGAAAAGGATTAAAAATTTAGGGGGGACAATGCGGCTTGGTGCATATCCCTGCCATCTTAAAAAAGGTACAGTTGCCTGGGCTTCCTATAAAAAAGAGGTTGTCTATGAAAGACATAGACACAGATATGAATTTAATAATAGTTATAGAAATCTGTTTGAAGAAAAAGGAATGGTTTTCTCAGGGGTTTATCCTGACGGCGGCCTGGTGGAGATAATAGAATTGAAAGACCATCCTTTCTTTGTTGCAACACAATTTCACCCCGAATTCCAGTCAAAGCCATTCAGTCCTCATCCGCTTTTTTCTGCATTTATAAAGGCATCCCTGAAATATAAATTGAAAGATTAGAATATCCCCTTCGGGGTTGTAATAACATCCAATATATGATAACTTGTTAGATATACAGGAGAAGAAAATGATTACCAGTGTTGTTTCAATTCTTTCATTAGTAGTTCTGATTATTCTCTTATTTATAATCTCTAAAAAAAGAGAGGAAAAGGAAACCACAGAAGAGATTACTCTTAAAATCAGGGACATAGAAAATATACTCAACAGAATAGACCCGCTTATAAGAGAAGAATTTCTGCATAACAGGGAAGAGATGCAGAAAAACTTCAGAGAGACGAGGGAAGAGTTAAGCAATGCCTTGAGGAGTTTAGGAGAGGTTATTTCAGGGACACTTGAAAAACGACTTTATGCACTGCAGGAAGAGAATACAAAGAAACTGGATGAGATGCGTGCAGTTGTGGATGAGAAATTACATTCCACCCTTGAAAAGCGTTTAAGTGAGTCATTTAATCTTGTAAGTGAACGGCTCAAGCAGGTGCATGAAGGACTTGGCGAGATGAGAAGTTTAGCAACGGATGTGGGAGACCTTAAAAAGGTGCTTGCAAATGTAAAGACAAGGGGCATCCTTGGAGAGATACAACTCGGCAGTATCCTTGAGAGTATCCTTGCCCCTGAACAATATGAGAAAAACATCCCTACGATAGAAGGTTCTAATGAGTTTGTTGAATATGCTATAAAGATGCCTGGTGGAGAAAAACCCGTCTATCTTCCCATTGATTCAAAGTTTCCCATAGAGGTTTATTACCGTCTTATTGATGCCTATGAAAAAGGGAAACAGGAAGATATACAGAGGGTATATAAGGAACTGGAAACAGTGATAAAAAAGTGTGCTAAAGATATAAGGGATAAATATGTAAGTCCACCTTCAACCACTGACTTTGCAATTCTCTTTGTTCCTGTTGAAGGTTTATATGCTGAAATTGTAAGGCAGCCAGGACTTTTTGAAACATTGCAGAGGGAATATAAAGTTTGTGTTGTAGGTCCATCTACCTTCGCTGTCTTCTTAAACAGCTTGTATATGGGATTCCGCACCCTTACAATACAGAAGAGAACGAGTGAAGTATGGAGAATTCTGGCAGATGTGAAGAAGGAATTTGATAAGTTTGGTGAGGTATTGAAAAAGGCGCAGGAAAAGATAGAAGGTGCGGGAAAAGATATAGAGACACTTGTAGGAACGAGAACCCGTCAGATACAGGCGAAACTTAAAAGTGTAGAAGGACTCAAAAGTGAGACAGTTGAAGAACTCCCCGAAGAATAACAATTTTTATCTTTAAGTTTGTTTATCAGATAATTTGTGATAATATAAGGAGATAAAAAAAAGGAGGGAAGTATAATGGTCAGAGTGGAAAAGAAGTATGTGGTTGCGGTAGTTTTTTTGTGTCTGTTTTTCTTTTTCGGGCTTGTGGGAAGAAGTAATGCGGCGGATATAAAGATTGTATCCATAGATACAGGGAGGGTGTTTGAGGCACATCCTGCTTTTCAGGAGGCAATGGTAAAATTTCAGACACAGGCAGGCGAGATGCAGAAGAAGATAGAAGGGATAGAAAACGAAGAAGAAAAAGCGAATGCCCAGATTCAGATGCAGCAACAGATGAGACAACTTGCGATGGAATTGCAGGAAGAGGCATTTAATAAGATGAAAGCAGATGTCCAGAAGTTAGCAAAGAAAAAGGGCTACACCTATGTTGTTGACCAGAATGCCCTTATTGCAGGTGGACAGGATATAACAGAAGAGGTTATTAACTCATTTAAGAAGTCAGATGATAATACCGGTAAAAAATAAAACCGGAATTTATTAATCTATCCAGTTTAGAATAACCTTGCCACATCTGCCTGATAGGATTACTTCAAATGCTTTTTCAAAATCGGTGTAGTGGAAGTGATGTGTAATAACAGGGGTTATATCCAGTCCTGTTTGTAGCATTGATTCCATCATATACCATGTTTCATACATCTCTCTTCCATAAATCCCTTTGATTGTAATCATATTGAATATAATTTTATGCCAGTCAATGGTGAGATTTTCAGGGAGAATCCCAAGTAGTGCAATCCTCCCACCATGACACATATTTTCAATCATTTCGTTTAGTGCCCTACCGCTACCTGACATTTCCAGTCCCACATCAAAGCCCTCTTTCATTCCCAGTTCCTCTTGTACATCCTTAAGTATTTTTTCCCCGTCTGCTTTAAGTGTTATGGTTGCCCCCATCTTTTTAGCAAGTTTGAGACGATAAGGATTGGTATCTGTTACAACTATATATCTTGCACCTGCGTGTTTTACCACAGCAGTTGCCATAAGTCCTATGGGCCCTGCACCTGTAATTAGAACATCTTCGCCAAGTGTTTTAAAAGAAAGTGCAGCGTGAACTGCATTTCCGAATGGGTCAAATATGGATAGTATATCCATAGGAATGTCGGGGCTGGCATGCCAGATATTAGTAATGGGAATTTTCACATATTCAGCAAAACATCCATCTCTGTTTATTCCTATACCACTGGTATCCTTGCAAAGATGTCTTCTGCCAGCAAGACAGTTCCTGCACCTTCCACATACAATATGCCCTTCTCCTGATACCACATCTCCAATTTTCAGGTCATGAACATTACTTCCCATAGCGGCAACAGTTCCTGCAAACTCATGGCCTACTATTATAGGAGGATGAATTGTTTTTTCTGCCCAACTATCCCAGTTATAGATATGGACATCTGTTCCACATATAGCAGTTTTGTGGACTTTAACAATAACATCATTTATACCAGGTTCAGGCACAGGTACTTTTTCTATCTGCAGTCCTTTGCCGTGGAATTTCTTTACAATTGCCTTCATCTTCTTTTTCATTTAATAATCTCCTTCAATAATATTTCTTTCTATATTCTCTGAGGGTTTCAAGAACAAAGTCAATATCATATTTTGTGTGTGTACAGTTTACTTGAAATCTGATGCATTCATCTCCGCGTGGGACAACAGGATATTTAAGCCCTGTAACAAGGATACCTTTCTTTTTAAGATATTCCACCAATTTTACAGTTTTTTCGGTATCTCTTACCATAAGGGGCACGATTGGATGTATACCATTGATTATCTCATAGCCGGCAGAGATAAGATTTTTTTTGAAATAGTTTGAAATGTACCGTAGATATGAAAGTAGTTTAATCCCTTCTTTACTATCAAGTATCTCAAGTGATTTTAATGCAGCGCCTGCTTCTCCAGGAGTTATCGGATTTGAATAGATGTAAAAAGGAGAGGTCTCCCGGAGGTATTCTATAATTTTTTTGTCAGAGACCGCATATCCTCCATTAACGCCAAGTGCCTTACCTAAGGTTGCTATTATTATGTCAATTCCCCATTCTCCTGTTATTTCCGATGTTCCCCTACCTGTTTTTCCATAAGCTCCAATACCATGAGAGTCATCTATGATTGTAATAACTCCTTCTTCAAAGTAAGGAGAATATCTTTTTGCAATACAAACTATTTTTCTAAGGTCAGGATAATCACCCCTCATACTGAATATTCCATCAGATATTATTAATACCCGCCGACATTTACCTTTCAATTCCTTTATTTGTCTCTCAAGAGAATTGATGTCCAGATGTGGATATATCTTCTTTTCCTTCGGTTTTGAAAGTTTAATAGCATTAATGATGGAATTGTGATTGAGGGTATCACTTAAAACAACAGTATCTTCGGAAATCAGGGGAGAGATTACACCACATACTGCAGCATAGGCAGAACTGAAGATAATTGCGGACTGTTTTTTGTGGAAGAAAGCGAGTTTTTTTTCAAGTTCAGTATGTATAGAGAATGTGCCATTGATAAAACGGACAGAGCCGGGACCTGCTCCAAATTTTGCTGCTATCTTTTCAGAGGCCTTTATAACCTCTTTATTTAAGGATAACCCTAAATAAGAGTTTGAATTCATCCTTATATATTCTTTGCTATCTCCTGCAAGTATATAACGGGGTCCCTTTTTACCTGAAGCAGGTTTTATACCAACTATCACATCTTCTTTACCTTTAAGTGTTCCTGTTTGCTTGAGTTGAGAAAGTATTTTTTCAAGAGAATATTTGAGTTTTTCAATAGCCATATTCCATATCCTTTTCTTTCAATAATAACATTTTCATCCTTGTTTCTCAAAATACCATCCCGTAGTGAAACAGAGATATGGTATAATAATTACTATGCGATACAGAAAGATTGGAAATTCAGGGATAGATGCGTCCGTTGTGGGGCTTGGTGCGTGGGCTATAGGTGGGTGGATGTGGGGTGGTATAGATGAGAAGGAAGCAATAGATGCGATAAAAACAGCAATTGATAATGGTATAAACCTTATTGATACCGCCCCTGTCTATGGTTTTGGGTTGTCAGAGGATATTGTAGGTAAAGCAGTAAAGGGAATAAGAGATAGGGTTGTAATCGCTACAAAATGTGGACTTATATGGGATGGTGAAGCAGGTAGTTTTTATTTTTCTTCTGATGAAAAGGTTATCAGAGAAAATGAAGGAGATATAAGGGTATTTAAATACCTTGCACCTTTTTCAATCCGGAAGGAAATAGAAAAAAGTTTGAAACGGCTCGGCACTGACTATATTGACCTCTATCAGACCCACTGGCAGGACCCTACAACTCCTATAGAAGAAACAATGAATGAGTTGCTAAAACTGAAAGGAGAAGGGAAGATAAAAATGATAGGTGTAAGTAATGCTACTACTTCTCAGATGGATGAATATAGAAGGGTAGGGCAGATTGATTCCGACCAGGAAAGTTACAGTATGCTTGACAGAAAAAAAGAGAGTGATAATCTGCCATACTGTAAGAAAAATAATATCGCCTTTCTTGCCTACTCTCCGCTTGCGAGGGGACTTCTTACAGGGAAGATCTCTCCTGACAGGATATTTAGAGAT
Organism: bacterium; assembly: GCA_035406305.1. GTDB lineage: Bacteria > Ratteibacteria > UBA8468 > B48-G9 > JAFGKM01 > JAAYXZ01. The sequence continues at coordinate 17,585 of DAONKS010000025.1, forward strand.
GGAGACCACAGGGAAAGACATCCCTTGTTCACAGTGGAAAACAGGGTTAAAGTTCAGAGTATGCTTGCCGAATTAAAACTATTTACAGAGAAATATAATATCACATTTACTCAACTTGCAATCTCCTGGGTTTTACATCAGGATGGATGTACCCATGCCCTTGTTGGGGCAAGAAGGCCATCACAGGTAATGGAAAATGTAAAGGCAGGGGATATCATATTTTCTGATGAAGACCTGAAGGAAATGAGAAAGATTATTGAGAGGTATTTTTGAAATCAGCGATGGCCTTTATAAATTTTCTGCACTCTTCTTCAACATCATCTTTTGTAATTACAGCAGAGACCGCTGATATTCCATCAACACCTGCTTCAAGTACAGATATAAGATTTGTAAGGTCTATACCACCCACTGCAACTACAGGTATACCTATTCTGCTTTTTATTTCTTTGAGGACTTTAGTTCCCAGTGGTTCTCTTGCATCCTTTTTTGTTCTTGTGGAAAATATGGGAGATACCCCTACATAGTTTGCACCATCCTTTTCTGCTTTTATTGCCTCTTCCACATTATGGACTGTTATACCGACAATTTTATCTCTACCAAGCAGTTTCCTTGCATATATACAGGGTATATCATCCTGTCCTAAGTGGACTCCATCTGCTTCTATAGCCATAGCGATATCAATACGGTCGTTGATTAAGAAAATAGCCCGTTTTTTGCATATCTCTTTTATCTTCAGTGCTTCTACAACCATATCCCTTGGTGATTTATTTTTTTCTCTGTACTGGACTATCTTTACACCCGCTTTTACCGCTGCTTTTACATCATCAACAACTGACTTTTTTGCAATTGTTGAGTCAGTAATAAAATAAAAACCCTTTATCTCCATTTATTTTGGCCCTTTTTCCAGTATTATAACAGAAAATCAGATTAATGACAGGTAACTTTAATTTTTTTATCGGATGCCTCTTCTAAGATATTCTTATTCAGAATACATCCCGGGTCAGGAGAGGTAAAGTCACCAAAATATGCATAACTCCTTGCAACACAACCACCACAGACAGAAAAATACTTTCCATTACATCCATATCTCTCAGGGTGTTTTCTCCTCTCTCTGATAATATTAAGAACCTCACAGTTTTTCCATATATCAAGTAGATGTTCCTTCTTTATCTCTCCATTTTGTTTTATACTTCCTATACATACGTCAGGCATGAATACACATGGAGTTATACTTCCATCAGGTTGAATTCCTATATACGCCCTTCCTGCCCCACATCCACCTATAAGTTCTACCAGATTTTCCAGTTTTTCCACCGAACCTGATGAAAAATGCCCCAGGACGGTATATTCTCCATATCCCTTTTCATACATCTGCTTACAGTATCTACCAAACTGTGGTGCTGTGCTTAAAAGACATTCTCTTCCTTCTTGCAGGTCATTATAAAAAAGTTCAAAGAGTTCCTCTCTCTCTTCACAACTTATATCATTTTCAAAACCGGCCCTCCCGCAGGGGATATAGTTATAAAGTACAACCTTTCTTATTCCAAGTTTATCACGCAACTTTATCATCTCAGGGATTTCATTTTTATTCTCCTTTGCCACTGTAAAGGATATACATACTTTATCCGCCTCACCAACTTTAATAAGATTTTTTATTCCATTAAGTGCCCGCTCAAAAGAACCCTTAACTCCTCTGAAGTTGTCATGAACATCGGCTGTAGAACCATCTAAACTTACCCCATAATATGCAAAACCTATATCTTTCAATCTTTCAGCGGCCTCTTCAGTTATCATTGTTCCATTGGTGTTTATGGACATATAAAGACCTGCCTTCTTCCCTATCTCTGCAAGTTTCCAGAAGACAGGGTCCATCAATGGTTCTCCCCCGGCAAAGGCAAATGTTGGGATGTTTGTTTTCACTATCTCTTCCATCACCTTTATCTTTTCCTCTTCTGTAAGTTCTGTGGGAAGCCCCTTTGAAAGAACACCTGCATCTTCATAACAGTGTTTACATCTCAGATTACACCTTCCTGTGATATTCCATACAGCCATAAGGGGTTCTGCAAAAATCATCGGCTTTGAGACCCCATATTCCGCAACGGTCTCTGTAACATTGAGTATGGACTTTTTTATAAGAGGATTTGAGAGCATATTTTTAAGTTCTTTGTGTGGAATATTGAAAAGTTTACATATATGGTTAATGATAGTATAAAGAATAAAATTTCCTCTTTCTTTATATATCTTTTTCAGGAATAACCTGTTATCTTCAGGGAAATTCTTAATTACTTCTTCCAGCAGTATTTCTCCACTGTCAGTTTCTTTTAGATAATTATTAAGAACATTTCTGGTTAGAGTTGAGTT
>DAONKS010000026.1:0-19770 GCA_035406305.1 bacterium
CTACCATATCTGACTCATCTATCCTTGCAAATCCCTTTATGGAAGAACCATCAAACCCCATACCGTTTTTAAGTGCCCCTTCTAATTCCTCCACTGTTATAGCGAATCCCTTCATCTGTCCCGTTATATCCGCAAACCAGAGACGGATAAACTTTACATCATTCTCTTTTACCAATTTTAAAACATCTTCTTTTGTTAAATTCTTCTTATTCATCTTTTTCTCCTTTCAGTTTTAATTTAACTTTTTTTATTTACACCCATTCCCCTTTGAATGAACCAAAATAAAAAGCCCGGGAAAGCATCTCTGCTTTCACCGGGCTACTTTGCCTTTTTATCTTCTTTGATTTACAACTTTGCTACCTTGCTTTTTTATATTATACCTTTAATTTTTAAACCTGTCAAATTTGAAAGTTCTTAAGAAGTATATTAATGCCCTTATTTCAATTATTTATTTTCTTGGGGTACCGGTTTCTTCATAATTTTTCCCTCCGGGTGAGGCAGTTCCACTTTTTTAATCAGGTTAAGATTCCTGTCAAATTTATAAAGCGTATCTCCCCGAAGTACTATTATACCGCCATTATCCGATGTAACCATCTGAATCTGCGGTGTTATCTGCATCGGGCCCATCATACCCTGTTGCATCATTCTTCTGTTCATTCCTTGACCCATCATAGGACACATCATTCCGGGTTGCTGCATACCCTGCTGCATTCCTTGTTCCATCGGCATATTTTCTGTACGCGGCTTCATACCCGGTTTTGCTTCCTGGCAGAATCCGTAACCAGATACAAGCACTACCGCAAGACATATAATCATATTTCTATTCATAACATCCTCCTTTTTAGTTACCCACCCTTTTGTATTTTGACTGACCACAAGACAAAATAGTTTAGTATGCTATCCGTATTATATCCCCAGAACCTTGAACCATGTCAAGCAGTATTCATGAGAAACGCCTTTCTTTTCAGTTTTTACTTATTAAATTTCTCTCTCCTGTATTTCACTATAGGAATTATATGTTATACTTTCTATTAAGATATTCCTATATAGAGGAAAAACATATAATCACTGAACACCACTTGATAAGAGTAGAGAGGACAGAGAAGGCACTGAAGCACAAAGTAGCAGCAGTATAAAGATAAAAAAACCCCTCACCCGTATCTTCTCTCTCAGGAGGAGGGGGAAAGAAAGAAGTAAGGGAAAGAGGAGAAATGAGGTTCTGTGGTTTTAAGTTTGACTTTTAATCTTTAACTTTTATATTAAACCATTTACTAGGTAAAAATATGATATACAGGGACTTTGGAAATACAGGGGTTAAGTTATCAATCCTTGGCTTCGGGACAATGCGGCTTCCAATGAATAGAGTGCAAGACAAGGAAGTAATTGATGAAGAACTGTCAATAAAGATTATCCGTAGAGGGATTGAACTTGGAATTAACTACATAGACACTGCCTATTTTTACTGTAACGGACAGAGTGAGATAGTAACAGGTAAAGCAATCAAAGGGTTCCGTGATAGGGTCTACATAGCAACAAAATGCCCTATGTGGAATGTGGAGAAAAAAGAGGACTACAGAAGATTTCTTGAAGAACAACTTAAAAAGATTGATGTTGATTACATTGACTTTTATCACTTTCACAGTTTAAACTGGCAGTTTTTTACAGAGAAAGTTATGAAATTTCAACTTATCGATGAAGCAATAAAAGCAAAAGAAGAAGGACTTATAAAGCATATCTCTTTTTCCTTTCACGATAAGCCAGACATAATGAAAAAGATAGTTGACAGTTGCCCTGAAATGGAAACAGTTCTGTGTCAGTATAACCTTCTTGACAGGGCAAATGAAGAGGCGATGAAATATGTAAGGGAAAAAGGAGTGGGTGTTGCTGTTATGGGACCTGTTGGAGGTGGCCGTTTATCTGACTTTCCTGTGTTGATGGATGTTTTCAAAGAAATATATAAAAGTCCTTCTGAAATTGCCTTGAAATTTGTCTTTTCAAATAAAAATGTTTCTGTGGCTTTATCAGGTATGAGTTCGGTTGATATGGTTGAAGAAAATGTAAGGATTGCAAGCTCCCATAATTTTTTGACAGAAGAAGAGAAACATCTAATTGATGAAGTTATAAACAAAAGAAAAGCAAAAGGAGAAATTCCCTGCACAGGATGTCAGTACTGTCTCCCCTGTCCTCAGGAAATTCCCATCCCTGAAATTATAAACCTTTACAATCAATTTCTCATTACCGGGTCGGATAGATACAGAGCGGGATATCAAAATATCGGCGAGGGAAAAGACGACAAAAGGCAGAAGGCAGATGCCTGCAAGGAATGTGGAAAATGTGAAGAGAAATGTCCGCAGAAGATAAAAATAACAAAAGAATTGAAAAAAATCCATAAAATATTCTCTTAACAGATATTGACGGTGGAAATAAAAATCGTGTATAATTTAACGGATGAGAAAACTTACAAATAAGAAATTTTACACGACAGGGGATATTGCAGAGATCTTTGGTGTAAGCAGAATATCTGCATATAAATGGGTAAAGAGCGGTAAGATAAAAGCATTTAAAGTTCCGGGTGGCAGATATAGAATTACTAAAAAAACTATTTCTGAGTTTATTAAAAAAAGTGGATTAGAAGAAAAACTTTCTGCATTGTTTGATACCACCATAAAAATATTAATAGTTGACGACGAAAAACTTTTAGCGAAATCTATAAAGGACTACATTGAAAGTAAATATCCTTCCTGGCATATCAATCTCGCATACGATGGATTTGAAGCAGGCCGTCTGATAACAAATATAGACCCGGATATTATTATACTTGACCTTTTTCTGCCCGGCATTAATGGTTTTCATCTCTGCAGAAGGATAAAAAATGATGAGAGTACAAAGCATATAAAAATTATCGCCATAACCGGATATCCTACAGATGAAAACATTAGAAAAATCAAGGAATGTGGTGCAGATGCAGTGATAGGCAAACCATTTGATATGAATGAACTGGAAAAGATAATAAAGGAACTTATAGAATAGCGGTTATGAAAAATACTTCACTATATTCCTGAAGAATATAAAGCCATATCCTTCCTCTTCTCTGTTTTCTTCTCTATGCCAGTCAGGATAATAATATCTCAATACTGCTCTTTCAGGATGTGGCATCATTCCTACAATAAGTCCATCAGGAGAAGAAATGCCCGCGATATTATTAATAGAACCATTTGGGTTATAAGGATACCCTTTTAAATTTCCATCAGCATCACAATACCTAAAAATAATAAGTTTTTCAACCTCTATCCTTTTAAGAATATCCTCACTTTCTGGTATAAATTTCCCTTCCGCATGGGCAACGGGAAGTTTTATCACAGGAGGAAGCCCTTTGAAAAAAGGAGATTTTGTATCTTCTATCTTCAGATATACCCATCTATCTTCAAACCTTGCAGAATCATTCCAGCCGAGTGATACGTCCTGCTTATCGTTCCACGGAAGAATTCCTGCTTTCACAAGAACTTGAAAACCATTGCAGATACCGATAACCGGTTTTTTATCCTCAATAAACCTTTTTATTTCATCTTTAAGGTTATGCCTTATTTCATTTGCAAGCACCTTACCCGCAGATATATCATCGCCATACGAGAAACCACCCGGTATTACAAGCACCTGATAGTCATTCAATTTTTTGTTGCCTTCTTTAATCCTGTTTATATGCACCCTTTCAGGTAGAGCACCAGCAATTTCAAATGCCCACTCTGTCTCTCTATCACAGTTTGTTCCACCCACCCTTAATATCAATACCCTTGGCTTTACCATTTAAGGCCACCCTTCCAGGTATCTATTGCTTCTTTCAGAACAATTTCCACTAACAGATTTTTCTTATAATAAACCTTTACTTCATCACTCTCTTCAATATTTCCTATATATCTCACATCAGAACCAGCCATAATATTTTCAAATTGTTTTTTAAACTTCCTGTCAACTTCCACAATGAACCTGCCCTGACTTTCGGAAAAAAGTAAAACATCTATAGAATTATTGGAAGATGGTATATTATCAAGATAAACACTCACACCCTTCTCTCCCCCCATAGCCATCTCCATTAATGCAACTATAAACCCGCCGTCTGAACAGTCATGACAGGACTTAATAATTCCACTCTTTATACCTTTATGTATCTTCTTCATTAAAGGAAATGTTTCTGCTGGCAGTGGTTCAGGAACCTTCCCACCTTCTATTTTATGTACTCTATAATACTCAGACATTCCCATCTCATTATGTGTCTTACCGCAGATATACAAACAACTACCTTCTTTTTTCAAATTAGAAGTCACTGTTTTCCTTATGTCAGAAACAATCCCCACAGATGAAATAAGAAGAGTTCCAGGGATAGATGTCTTTACCCCTGTCTTTTTATCAATGAAGAAGTTATTCAAACTATCCTTACCTGATATAAAAGGCAGTTTATATCCTGTAGCAAAGTCATAACAGCCCTTTACACACCTGGTAAGTGCACCAAGGTTTTCCTCATTATTCACATCACCCCAGCAGAAGTTATCAAGTATGGCAACTTTAGTAGGGTCAGCACCAACTGCAACTAAATTTCTCAACGCTTCTTCAATACAGCAACCTGCCATATAATAGGGGTCAATCTTTCCATAAAAGGGATTTATACCACACGCTACCGCTATTCCCTTCCACCTATCATAAAGCGGATTCAGAACAACAGCATCAGAAGGACCGTCGTGGTACATACCCGTAAGTGGCTTAATAATAGTGTGTGCCTGAACTTCATGGTCATACTGGGTTATAACTGCTTCCTTTGATGCAATATTAGAACTTCCGAGGACATTAAATATCCGCTCTTTCCAGTCAATTACACCACTTACTGTAGTTGTATCAGTTAGAGGTCTCTTAAGATAGAAACTTGCCTTTAACTTTCTTGGTGGTAATCCCCTGTGGAGGAAATTCATATCAAGACAGCATACCTGTTCACCGTTGTAAAAAATTTCTAACTTACCACTTTTTATAAACTGTCCTATAACTGTTGCTTCAACATCCTCTTCAGAGAATAACTGTAACAATCTTGTAAGATTCTTTTCCGGGACTGCAAGAACCATTCTTTCCTGCGATTCTGATACCCATATCTCCCAGGGTGCAAGCCCTTCATACTTCAATGGGACTTGCTCCAGATATACCACAGCCCCTACATCCTTTCCCATCTCACCGACAGCAGAGGAAAGACCTCCTGCTCCGCAGTCAGTAACTGCATTGTAAAGATTCTCATCCCTCGCCTTAATAAGAACATCCATCATCTTCTTCTCAACAATAGGATTTCCTATTTGAACGACACTTGTTGATATATCCTTATCCAGAGCCACAGAAGAAAAGGTTGCACCATGTATCCCGTCCCTGCCTGTTCTTCCACCCACAACAACTACATAATCGCCATTGCATACTTTCTTTTCAACCTTATCAAGCGGGATAACACCTAAAGTTCCGCAATAAACAAGACAGTTATTCTGATATCCTTCATCAAAGATAATAGCACCTGAAGCAGTAGGAATCCCCATCCTGTTGCCGTAGTCCCTTACCCCGCTAACAACTCCCCTGAATACCCTTCTCGGATGGAGAACCCCCTCAGGAAGTTTGTCATAGGAAGCATCAAGTAATCCAAAGCAGAATATATCAGTATTAAGGATAGGAAACGCACCCTTACCAGCGCCAAGTATATCCCTTATCACACCACCTATACCTGTTCCTGCTCCACCATACGGCTCAAGTGCAGAAGGATGATTGTGTGTCTCTACTTTAAAGGCAATACCATATTTATTATCAAATTTTATAATGCCTGCATTGTCCTTAAAAACAGAGATACAGAAATCCCCTTTGACCTTATCTGTTGCCTTTTTAATCTCTTTCAGAAGTGTTATCTTCTGTTTCTTCTGGGTTTTTTCTGATTTTTCTGTATATTCTATATCCGCCCTGAAAATCTTATGATAACAGTGCTCTGACCAGGTCTGTGCAATTGTCTCTATCTCACAATCAGTAGGGTTCCTTCCAAGAGATGTAAAATAATCCTGTATAATTCTCATCTCATCAAGGTTAAGAGAAAGAAGATTTTTCTCACTTATCTCCATCAATCTATTTACATCAGCGCCGATAATTTTTACTTCTTCTGCATATCTACCCATTTTTTTCTTCCAGTATATTTATTGAATATTCCTGCACAAGGCGGTTTGCAAGAACCTTATCACATATCTTTTCAAGTTCTTCCCTGTTGAATTGTCCTTTCAGATAGTACCTTTTACCTGTGGAGACCTTTACATCCTTTTTTATTCCTGCATCCTTTATTGCAATTGAAACAGTATCTGCCACAGCATCTGTAACGCCTTTTTTATAAAACACATCTATAACCACAGGGTATTCTAATCCTCTCCTTTTTATATTTTCATCACCCAGAAAATATTCCTGGATAACACCATCTAACAGGACATCTTCTGCTATTTTAGTAATATCTTCAGAAGATAGGTCTCCTTCAAAATGATAAAGGTCCGATGTTAATACACTCTCTATTTCAGGTATACCTGTTTCCCTGATACTTTTTTTAATTTCTATTCCAAAGACATCAGGTATCCCCTCTTTATTACAGATTTCCAGCAGATACACTCTTCCCATTTATTATATTATTCCCTTTTGTTTTCTACTTATTTTAGCATATTATATCAGGAATAAAAGAACTGATATAACTGATATAACTATTATGGTAAAATTAATATATGAATGAAAGAATAGCAATCCTTGAAGATGAAAAGGACATCCTTGAACTTATAGCACTCCATCTTGATAAGTCCGGCTACAGGGTATATAAGTTTTCAAAGGCAGACGACCTGTTCAAAGCACTTACGAAAGAAAAATTTGACTTATTGGTTCTTGACCTAATACTCCCTGATATGGATGGAATGGATGTTTGCAAACAAATCAAGACATCTACATCTCCAGCACTGCCTATTATTATGTTAACAGCAAAGTCAGAACTTACAGATAAGATATTAGGACTTGAGATGGGTGCAGATGACTATATCACAAAGCCGTTTTCTCCAAAGGAAGTAATTGCAAGGGTAAGGGCTGTATTAAGAAGATACAAAATTTCAGAGACAGGAGAAACGATAAAAATAGGAAATTCTGTTGTAATAGATATGACAGGACACAATGTATATGTTGATAACAAAAAGATAGACCTGACATTTGCAGAGTTTGGCATATTGAAAATACTGGCATCAAAAAAGGGATGGGTATTTTCAAGAGAGAAGATTATAAACCTGTTATGGGAAGGAGAAAAAGTAGTTATTGAAAGAACTGTGGATGTTCACATAAAAAATCTAAGAAAGAAACTTGGAAAGTCAGCAAAATACATAAAAAACATAAGAGGAGTGGGATACAAAATAGAAGAATGAAAATTATATTTCTATCTCTAAATATTTTTTATCTTATAGTAATTATTATCCTTTATATCAGGATGAAGTACTTTTCCATAATGTCCATTAGACATATTGCGGAATATGAAGAAATAAAAAATCTATACCACCAGATAGAAAAACAATTTTATAAAATTATCTATTCCATACCACAACCATCTTTTATCATTGACAGAGAAGGGAAAATCATCTTCACTAATCCAGCAATAAAAGAGATAACAGAAGGTGAGTTAGCAGAAGGACACAACTACCTTGAATTTTTTAATCAGCCGGAGTTTATTGAGGCAATTCAAAAAATCCAGAATGACAAAGAAAATATTCTAAAAGAAATTGCTATAGGAAACAGAACATATCTTGTTTTTTTTACACATCTTGATAATGAAAGAATTTTTGTATTCTTTAAGGATATAAGTGATAAGAAAGAGATAGAAAGGATAAAAAAAGAGCTGATAAGTAATATGTCCCATGAACTGAAGACCCCGCTTACTGCCATAAGGGGCTATATTGAAACATTATATGATGAAGTCCCATCCACCCTTAAAAGTCATCTGGATATAGTTAAAAAGCACACCGAACGGCTTACCAGTATAGTGAATGACCTTTTAACCCTATCTGAACTTGAAGAGACAAAAATATACTTTCAGGATATAGACATAGAAGGGATAATAAAAAAAGTTGTTGATACGTTTGATAGAAAAATAAAAGACAAAAAGCTAAATCTGACACTTGAAATAGATAAAACAAATAAATATCTGAAAGGAGACCCTTACAAAATAGAAGAGATGCTGATAAACCTTATAGATAATGCGGTGAGATACACGGATAAAGGAGAAATTCGTATAAAAACAGAGAGGAAAGATGGGAATCTGATTACAACCATAAAAGATACTGGCATAGGAATACCTGAAAAAGACCTTCCCAGAATATTTGAAAGATTCTATGTTGTTGATAAGACCCGTTCTAAAGAGACAGGTGGAACAGGTCTTGGACTTGCTATTGTAAAACATATTGTACTGCTCCACGGCGGCAATATAGAAGTAAAAAGTTCTCTCGGATATGGAACCGAAGTTATAGTATCTCTCCCAATAGTCCAGAAAAACCCATAAAATCCTGGTAATATAACCCCACAAAATTTAACACAATCTTAACACAACCTTTATTCCTCCTTTATTTCACAAAGGTAAAGTATATGCGGATAAAAAAATCCTTCTTCTCAAAAATGCCAGAAAGAAGGTGAAAAAAGAAGGTCAGGCAGAGGAGAAGAAACAGGTAAAAATGGACAATAATAATAGAGGAGGGATAAAAATGAGACGGCTGATAATAACTCTGATGGTGTTCCTTGTAGCGGGATTCTCCTTTGCATCTGAAGTAGAGCGGCTTGTAGATAAATTGGTGGAGAAAGGAGTCCTCACACAGGGAGAAGCATACAAAATACTTGCAGAGGCAGAGGAAGAGGCAAGAAAACAGGAGGCACTTGCAAGAAAAGACACTGATAAGATTTCCGGATGGATAAAAAATACAAAGTTTAAGGGAGATATACGGTTAAGATTTGAGAACGCAGAAATGGACAACCAGGATGGTTCCTCCATAGCGGACAGAGACAGAACAAGGATTAGATTCAGATGGGGATTTGACACAAAGGTCAATGACAGAACAGAGGTAGGTTTAAGAATAGCAACAGGAGACAACACCGACCCAACCAGTGCCAATCAGACATTCACAAAGGGATTCAGTGATAAAAATATATGGTTGGATAGGGCATACTTAAAGTATAACTTTGCGTCTATTCAAAACCTTTCATTCACAGCAGGTAAAATGGCAAATCCTTTTCTTTCAACTAACCTTGTCTGGTCAGGCGACCTAAACCCTGAAGGATTATTACTGAAAAAAGAGTTCCCACTAAAAAAAGAAGAAGAGAAAGAAATGGGCAGGTTTTTCGTATCTGCCGGGTACTTCCCTGTGTATGAAGACAAGGATTCTATTACAGACCCTTATATGATAGGAACCCAGTTAGGATACACAGGAACAATAGGAGAGAAGCCATTCAAGGCAGCCATTGCATACTACGACTACGAAGACATAAAAGGGCAGAAGGCATCCAGCATATCACCCGATTTTTATAACAAAGGAAACACCCTTTACGGAGCAGATAAAAGATATCAATATGATTATGATATATTAGGCGCCTATCTGGAATTTTCTCCTGTAGAATTTTCTGTGGGTGAAAGAAAGATACCTCTTACGATATATGGTGATTACGTAAGAAATCTCTATTCAAGCGTGGATGGAGATACCGGCTTTTTATATGGTTTCAGACTAGGTAAAGTAAAAGAGCAGAAGACATGGGAGTTCAGTTACGACTACAGGCGACTTGAATCAGATGCAGTACTTGAATTTATGCCTGATGGTTCTTTCTCTGAAGGTGGAACAGACGCAAAAGGACATACATTCGGGTTTAGGTATGCAACAACTGACAATTCTACACTTGGAATTAGCTACATGATAGCCGAAGGTCTTGGAACCAATAAAAAGAGAGATGTTAATACACTGCAGATTGACTATGCTATATCATTTTAAATACAGGAGGGGAAAATGTTTAAAAAGATATTGATGGTAATGACTGGGTTAACACTCGCATTGAGTGCAAGTGCCCAGCAGGAAATTATTATGGCTGGTTCAACAACAGTGCTTCCTGTAGCACAGAAAACAGCAGAGGTCCTTATGTCAAAACATCCTGATGTAAAAATCTCAGTGAGGGGTGGTGGTTCAGGTGTTGGAATAACAGCGTTGATAGAGAAAAACTGCGATATAGCCAATTCATCAAGACCAATAAAGGACAAAGAAATACAAACAGCAGCAGGCAAAGGTGTAAACCCTAAAGCCAATGTAATTGGACTTGATGGAATTGCTGTTATACTCCATCCATCAAATCCTGTCTCAGGACTTACCGCGCAACAGATAATCGGCATATACACAGGAAAGATAAATAACTGGTCTGAGGTAGGCGGTTCAAATCTGAAAATAGTGGTTGTATCAAGAGACAGTGCATCCGGAACTTTTGAGGCATTCAACGAACTTGCGCTTAAAGGTGGAAAGGTAAGGCCTGATGCCCTTATGCAGGCATCAAATCAGGCAGTAGCAACGACAGTAGCGCAGACACCAGGGGCTATTGGATATGTAGGAATGGGCTACATCAGTGATAAAGTAAAGGTAGTTGCTGTAGATAATGCGGTACCTTCAAAAGAAACTGTTCTGTCAAAGAAGTATAAATATGCGAGACCATTGTTTATGTACACTGATGGAGAACCTAAGGGAATAGTAAAAGAATACCTTGACTTTGTTATAAGTAAAGAAGGCCAGAAACTTGTAGAAGAAGTTGGTTTTATAGGTCTTAAGTAATACTTACTCCCCTCACCCTCTTCCCTCTCCCCGCCCAGCGGGGAGAGGGAAGAGGGTAGAAAATTGCATAATATTTAAACAATCTTTAACGGAAGATGTATAATATAAGGAACAAAAATGAAAAAGAAAGTACTGTTTATATGTGAGCACAACTCTGCAAGAAGTCAGATAGCAGAGGCATTTTTAAAAGAGATAGGTGGAGAAAATTTTGAGGTTGAGAGTGCTGGAATTACACCAGGAACACTTAATCCACTTGCTGTAGAAGTGATGAAAGAAGTGGGTATAGATATATCACACAAAAAAACGCAGAGTGTATTTGACCTTTATAAACAGGGGAAAAGATATCACTATGTTATAACTGTATGTGATGAAGCAAAAGCAGGGAGATGTCCTATATTTCCAAATACACTTAAGACAATCCACTGGAGTTTTGAGGACCCTTCATCATTTGAAGGAAGTTATGAAGAAAAACTTGAAAAAACGAGAAAAGTCCGTGATGAAATAAAGAAGAAAATAGCAGGGTGGGTAACAAATGTATAGAATAAAGGAAGAGGTTTATAAGTGGATATTTGCTTTTCTTGCATTCACCTCTGTAATATTCCTTGCAGGAATTACCATAACACTATTTACTGAATCACTTCCCCTTTTCAAACACTATCCTTTAAAAAATTTCCTTTTTGGCAGGTTCTGGTATCCAACCTATGAACCACCTGAATTCGGGGCATTACCACTTATACTTGCCTCTTTATGGGTAACTGCTGGTTCTGTCTTTATTTGCGTCCCTTTAGGAATAGGAAGCGCACTTTATATAACAGAACTGGCAGGACCTAAACAGAAAACGATATTAAAGCCCCTTATAGAAATACTTGCAAGTATCCCTTCAGTCGTATATGGTTTCTTTGGAATGGTAATAGTTGCGCCTTTTATACAGAAGATATTCAACCTTCCAACAGGACTTACAGCACTTACAGGAAGTTTAATCCTGGGAATAATGGCTACACCAACAGTGGCAAGTTTATCTGAAGATGCTGTAAGTGCTGTTCCAAGAAGTTTCAGAGAAGCGTCTCTTGCACTCGGAGCAAACAGGTTGCAAACAATTGTAAAAGTAATAATACCATCAGCAAGTTCAGGTATCTTTACTGCAGTAATACTCGGAATAAGCAGGGCTATAGGGGAAACAATGACCGTCCTTATGGTAACAGGTGGGTCAGCAATAATACCAAAGTCATTCTTACAGCCAGTCAGACCCATAACAGCCACAATAGCCGCTGAGATGGGAGAAGCGGTTATGGGAAGTTCCCACTACAATGCACTATTTGCACTGGGTTTGATATTATTTTTAGTAACACTTTTCTTTAATATACTGGCTGAATTCATAAGCAGCAAACACAGAATCAAGTTAGGAGCAGGAAGATGAAGATAAAAAAAGCAGACCTTTACGAAAAGATTGGCTTCACAATACTATTTTTAAGCATTTTGACAACACTAATTTTCCTCGTGACAATACTTTATTTTATAACCGTAAGAGGAATAAAAATTATATCCTGGGAATTTTTAACACAACAGCCAAGAAGTGGTATGACAGAAGGTGGTATAGCACCTGCTATAGTAGGAACACTATACCTTACATTGGGAGCGATATTATTTGCAGTTCCCATAGGAGTGGGATGCGCCATTTACATCAATGAATATTATCCTAAAAACATTATAGTTAATCTTCTTCGAATAAGTATCAATAACTTAGCAGGGGTTCCATCAATCGTCTTTGGTCTATTTGGACTTGCTGTTTTTGTAAAGTTTTTCAAGTTCGGAGTATCTATTCTTTCAGGTTCCCTTACACTTGGTATTTTAATTCTTCCATCTATCATATCTGCTTCTCAGGAGGCACTTATGGCAATTCCCTTCTCTCTCAGAGAGGCATCGTTAGCACTCGGAGCAACGAGATGGCAGACAATAAGGAAAATTATCCTGCCAGCAGGACTCCCGGGCATCCTTACCGGTGTTATTTTGAGTATCGGCCGCGCTGCAGGAGAGACAGCACCAATACTTTTTACAGCGGCTGCATTTTATGTAAAGGGCTATCCAAAATCTATTTTTTCTGAAGTAATGGCTCTACCATACCACATATACGGACTTATGACGGAAGGTGTATATCCTGAAAAACAGACACAGATTGCCTACGGCTGTGCTTTAATTCTTATGTTTTTAGTCCTTACTATATCAGCGATAGCAATATATTTCAGACAGAAACAGAGGAGAGGTTATTATGGATGATGTACAGATAAAAGTGGAAAATTTAAATTTTTATTATGGAAAGTTTCAGTGTCTCAAAAATATCAATATGACCATCTATAAAAACCGTGTGACAGCAATTATTGGACCATCAGGATGCGGAAAATCCACATTCATCCGACTTTTCAACAGAATGAACGACCTTATCCCTGGCGCAAGGGCAGAAGGCGCTATATATCTTGACGAAGAAAACATCCTTTCTTCAACAACGGATGTCGTAGAATTGAGAAGAAAAGTAGGGATGGTATTTCAAAAACCCAATCCTTTTCCCAAAAGTATATTCAGGAATATCTCTTATGGGCTTGAAATCCACAACATAAAGGATAAAAAACACATTGAAAACAAAGTCGTCTCTTCACTTAAGAGTGCAGCGCTGTGGGAAGAAGTAAAGGACAGGTTAAGTGATAATGCACTTACACTTTCAGGTGGTCAGCAACAGCGACTCTGTATAGCACGATGTTTAGCGGTTGAACCTGAAGTAATCCTTTTTGATGAGCCCTGCGCGAGTTTAGACCCTATCTCTACAAATAAAATAGAGGAGTTGATTACTGAACTGAAAAAAAATTATACTATAATAATAGTAACACACAATATGCAGCAGGCAGCAAGGGTCTCTGACTATACGGCATTCCTTTATTTAGGTGAACTGGTGGAATACGAAACGACAGAGAAAATTTTTACCGTACCTTCCAATCCAAAGACAGAAGAATATCTATCCGGAAAATTCGGATAAAAAAGAGAGGTGAATATGATAGAACAGGAAATCCATCTGCTAAAAGAAAATATCGTATCCTATGCTTCACTAACAGCCAGAATGATAGAAGAAAGCATTACTGGACTTATTGAAAAAAATGAATCACTCCTGAATAAGGTAATCCAGACAGATGAAGAAAAGGCAAATCATACAGAAATGGAAATGGACGAAAGATGCATAGAAGTTATTGCAAGGTACGAACCGAAAGCAAAGAATCTGCGTACAGTCCTTATGATAATGAAGATAAATAACGACCTTGAAAGGATAGGAGATGAAGCGGTAAATATCGCTGAAAGTGCTCTCTATCTCATTAAAAAACCTGAAGTTAAAAAACTTATAGACATCCCGAGGATGGCAGAAATCAGTATAAAGATGCTTAAAGAAAGTATCAATTCTTTTGTTACAGAGAACTCTTCTCTTGCAAGGGAGATATGCACCAGAGACGACATTGTTGACAGTTTAAGAGACCAGATTATCCGTGAGCTCATAACATATATGGTTACAGACCCTGCAACTATAGAAAGGTCATTACAGATTATAAGAATTGCAAGGTCGCTGGAAAGAATTGCTGACCTCTCAACGAACTTCTGCGAAGATGTTGTATTTATGGTTGAAGGAAAAAATATAAAACACCACGCCGAAGAGTAAAATAAGAAGGAAGCAACTCCTTACCCATACCCTCCGCCTGCGATAAAGTAGCATATGGCAAATAGCAAGTGGCATGTGGCATACATCTGCAATAAATCTGCGGCGTACAGGTCTCTCCGCCACTGAGACATTGACGGACTTACGCCCCAAAGGGAAGAGGGAACAAAAAGTATTACCTATGTTCAACTTGTACATTAACTTGACAAAATCTTATTTAAGGTATATAATAATAACAAAATGGATATTAAGGTATCCCCAAAAAGCAAGTGGGAAGAAATTTTTGATACACTTAAAAACCGCCTTGAAAACGGAGAATACTCAGTTGGTACCCCCTTTTACACCATAGATGAGATATGCCAGAAATTCAATGTAAGTAGGATTACTGCTAAAAGGGTCTTTCAGGAACTGAAGAATGAAGGATGGATTCTGCCTGTCCGTCGTCGTGGAGCCATTGTAAACCGCAGTCATATTCAGAAAGATATTTTTTTCATTGTAGGTTCCCCTTTTCTTGAAGAACAACCATCAGTTACATCTGACTATTTTGTAATAAATCAGTTACTCAAAGGTATGCATGCGGAAGAAAAGTTTTATAATGTAAAGATAACAACGATAGGGCACAGGTTCTTTTTTTCCCACTTAAAGAATTTTATCAATAAGGATGTTTTAATGTCTGCCCAGCTTCTTTATGATTTTAAGGACTGGTTTGAAAAACATCCATCTACCTTTCAATTTTTGAAGTCGGATATCCAGCCTGTTTTACTTCATTCCTTTGAAAAGTATGAAGGTTTTTCAATGACAAGAACTGATTATGAAAAAGGAATAGGACTGGCAGTTGAGCATCTTGTTAATAAAGGACATAAAGATATTGCCTATCTGACAAAAGACATAAACTTTCCACCATTCTATCTGAGATTTAAGGGATTTATAGATACATTGAAAAAGAAAAATATACCGCTGAAGATGGACCTTGTAAAAGTTACTTCGGATATCAAAAGTAATGTAATCTGGGATGATGTCAAAAAGTTATTCTCTCTGAAGAAAAGACCAACAGCCATCGTCTGTGCAAGTGATGTTATTGCAATAAATGTGCTTGAATACTGTGAAAAGAATGGTGTTCGTGTCCCGGAAGACATAGCAGTGACAGGATTTGACAATCGCGGGGAAACAGAATTTTCACCACCACCACTCACAACTGTAGACAGTAAACTTGAGGAACAGGGAATAAAAGCAGTTGAACTTATTATTAAACGTTCAAATACAAGAGTATTAGAACCTGTCGTTATAACATTAGAACCAGAACTTATAATAAGGAAATCAACATGATAAGTGTAATTTCCCTTTTATACATTCATCGGCTGTGCCGATGGATGATTATATATATTAAATTTTAATGGAGGTGCAAAATGTTTAGAGAAAAAGTATTCTCTTGCAAATCAGATGGCTTCACGCTGATAGAGCTGCTGGTTGTGGTAGCAATCATTGCTATTCTCGCAGCAATGCTCCTCCCAGCACTCTCCCAGGCAAGGGAGAAGGCAAGACAGGCAGTATGTATGAATAACCTGAAACAGCTTTTGTTAACCTGGCGTCTTTATATAGACGATTATAATGGTTATCTACCTGTAAATAATCCTGAAACTGTATGGGGATATTACGGGAAAGTAAACTGGGTATATCTTTTGATACCCTATACTAATGTTAAATACAAGACATATTTTGATGGGGGCACTAACAGATTATATGTATATCTTCTTAACAGGTCTAACATTTTTTTGTGCCCGTCAGTAGCGAGAAATTATACCCCTGGCATAACTACCAGTGCTTATATTTCCTATGGAATGAATAGAGCCGGCGTCGGAGGAGAAGATACGGTATTTTTAGGATATAGTTCTTCTTCTATAGATAAATACAGACCTCCCATGAAAAAAGAATCACAAATAAAGAAGCCGGGTGATACCCTTGTATTCGTAGATAGTTTTGATAAAGCAGGTGCTTCAAACTTTGATATAGACCCATCCAAACTAACAACAGCAACATCCAAGGTGGCCCTTAGACATTCTTCTATGGCAAATGTTGGTTTTGCTGATGGGCATGTCGCATCTATGAACTATTCTACACTATGTGCGCCTTATGTTACACCTGCCTATCCATCAATTATAACAAGTAACCTGTGGGGCTGGGGGTATTAAAAAATTTTATAAGAATTCAGGAGGAAATCTATGTATAAAAAATTTATGTTGTGGTTTGTGCTGTTTTTTTCGGCATCAGGTTTATATCTTTCTGCAGAAGAGCCACTCAAGATGGACTTCAAGAACTTCTTTGCTACAAAATCCTGGCCTATTGTAAGTAAAGGGTTTACAGATGGTTCTGTTACTCTGGAAAACGAGATTTTTGTGAAGACACCCCCTTCTCTAAAAATTGATTGCAGCAAAACAAGTGAAAGGATTGCTTCTGTAACTTTCTATCTCATAAGAAAAGATTTTGAAATGTTCAGGGGGAAAAAGGTTACATTTCAGGCAAAAATAAAGAGGACTGCAGGAACTGAAAAACCATATGTACAGGTAAGATTCAGACACTTTGACGGTAAGAACTATCAGTATCTCTTCGGAACATCCCAGCCAATTGATATTTCTAATTCTGACTGGACTGAATTAGTATTTACCTGTGATATTCCTTCGCAGGAAAATGTCAATGCTGCTGATTTTCAAATATATGTAAACAATACATCAACTCCGACAATCCTTATTATTGATGAATGCGCAATAGTTGAATCTCCTGCTGATAATAAACCCGCATCAGAGAGTGGGCAACAGCAATCAAAAGTAGAGCAAGAGGATACCTCTTTTTTTTTAAAAACTTAAACAAACAGGATACATCTCCCCTTGAGATTGTAAAAGACGGAAAGCCCGTTGCAGTAATTGTTACAGCCCCATCCCCCACAAAAACCGTTCAGTATGCAGTTAAGGAACTGAACGAACACCTGAAGTTGAGTACAGGGGTATCTCTTACTGTAGTTACTGATACAGAAAATATCTCTGTCCCATCAATTCATATAGGAACTACACGTCTCTCAGTTCAACTCGGTCTATCTCCTGATATTCTTCCTCCTGATACCTGGGTTGTTAGAAAGGTTGGTAAATCTCTTGTTATATCAGGGGGCGATAATAATTCTGATATTCATCCTGTGGGTAAGGACCTTGTGCCTTTTGGAACACTGTTTGCCACATATGAATTTCTTGAAAGAGTGGTTGGAGTCCGCTGGTACTGGCCAGGAGAAGATGGCAGATTGGTTCCCAAACATACAGATATAACAGTCGGGCCTGTTTCCTGGCAGGGTTCTCCACCATATGAAACAAGGTTTGCATTTTATGCAGTTCCGCAGGGTATCTCTTCTGAAGATACATGGGTCTGGTGGAGAAGAATGAGATGGGGTGGCAAAGAAGGTAATCCCATAGGGATGCACTCTTTTGGTGGATGGAATGAAAAATACGGGAAGCAACATCCTGAATGGTTTGCCTTGCAAAGAAATGGAGAAAGGTTAAATACGGTTGACCCTGAAGGCAGAAAAAATGGTCATTTATGTTATAGCAATCCTGATGTTATCAATGCAGTTGTAAAAGAGGCAAGGGAAGTGTTTGATAAAAATAAGGACCTTAAGTACTTCACTGTAATGCCAGGGGATAGCAATGAGATATATTACTGTCAGTGTAAGGACTGTCAGGCGCTTTTAAGACCACAGGAACCTCCGGGAAAAACACACAGTTATGCAATCTGGACATTCGTTAATAAAGTTGCTGAAGAGGTTCGTAAAACTCATCCCGACCGTTTTATTACCTGCTGTGCTTATGCAGGCTATAGAATTCCACCTGAAGATGTATATTTCCAGCCAAATGTAGCGGTAACTTTTTGCGTGCCGGATGAATTGAGAAACCCATGGAAACAGGACTTTAAACAAAAATATGTGTCAGAAATTAAAAAATGGAACAGCAAAGTTCAGAACCTTTATGTTTGGGACTACTGGTTATATCGCTGGGTACCAGGCCTTTATGGAGCTCCTGCCATTTTCCCGCATATTCTGCCTGAAATATACCTTCTTGAACGGAATCGTGTAAAGGGCCATGTAATTGAACTGTGTAATAAAGATAGTTCCGGTGTTCTGCAGAGTTCATGGCAGGACTGGATGATGGACCAGATTAACTTTTATGTAGGGTTTAAACTAATGTGGGATTCCAACCTTGATGTGGATACTATCCTTAAAGAATACTATCAGTTTTTCGGCCCTGCAGAGTCATTAATCAAGAAATTTTATGAAACTATGGAACAGGCATTCTTAAATCCTGAAACGAAGGGAAAAGAATTAAAATGGGACTGGAATACCTGCTGGCATCAAACATATCCACCGGAACTGGTAAATCAGGTTATGAACTATCTTAGAGAAGCGGAGAAAATTACCCGTGGCAATGAGCCATATCATACAAGAGTAGAAAAAGTTTTGAAAGGGTTTTTAATTTTTGAACTTGCAAGTAAAAGATATTCAGGAAGTTCAACTTCTGGTGTAGAAAAAGATAAAAATATAATTGTACCTAAAATATCCACCGCTCCTGAAATTAATGGAAAACTGGACGAAAAAATATGGGAAAAAGCAATTATTCTTGATAAGTTTGTAGATTTATATAATTCCCCATCCATAGTTCAAACAGAGTTTTTAATGCTTCAGGATGGAGAAAATTTTTACATAGGAATACGTGCTTATCTGCCTGAAAAAGTGTCCAAAAAATTTGTTCATCCTAATACTGTTGATGGCACAATCTGGGATTCAGAAAGTTGCGAGATATTTTTTGCCCCCGATACAAAAAGCAGTTATCAGTTTTTAATAGGTCCTGAAAATGTCTTTACTGATATATATATACCGGATATTAAAAACTTCTCAATGGAAAATATAAAGTGGAATGCAAATGGTATAAAATATGCTACCGTAACAAAAAATGAATTATGGACAGCGGAGATTAAAATACCTTTTTCCTCTATAAAATTCCTTTCTGAATCTGAATTCAGGGTTAATTTCTGCAGAAACTACTATTACCCTAACAAAGAAGAAGGTCCAAAAACAAAGTGGGTACAGGAATCTTCTTCATGGCTGCCTGTTTTTGGCTCGTTCCACAATATTGACGCATTCGGTTTTCTTAAAATCGCACATTGAAATCCCTGTTTTTA
>DAONKS010000027.1:0-18245 GCA_035406305.1 bacterium
GACATAAACAAGGTCTGTATTACAAAGTACAGGAAACGGCCTAACAACCATAAAAACATGAGAAGCAATGGTAAAGGAAGTGAAATAAATGGAAAAAAAGTTTCCCATAATCCAGATAGCCCTTGATTTTACTGAACTCAAAAGGGCTTTAAAGGTTGCTAAAGAAGCGGTCTCTGCAGGTGTTGAGTGGTTAGAAGCAGGGACTCCGCTGATAAAGGCAGAGGGTATGGAAGCAGTCCGCGTACTGAAAAAAGAGTTTCATAAGTGCAGGATAATAGCGGATATGAAGATAATGGATACGGGAAGGATGGAATCAGAGATGGCGTTCAAGGCAGGTGCTGATATTGTTGTGGTTATGGGTAATGCCTCTGATAGTACCATCAGGGAGGCAGTGGAGGCATCAATCAACTATGGTGGCAGGGTTATGGTTGACCTGCTTGAAGCAGCAGCAACAGTAGAAAGGGCAAAAGAGGTTGAAAAATTGGGTGCGCATTATATAGGTGTGCATATCCCGATAGACAGACAGATGAGAGGAGAGATATCCTTTGATTTCCTTAGAGAGATATCCTCTGCTGTAAATATCCCTGTGGCTGTTGCAGGTGGTATTAACTCAGAGAATGTTGTTGAAGCAATAAAAGCAGGTACTTCCATAGTTATTGTTGGGGGCGCTGTTACAAAGGCAGAGGATGTAAAAGAATCAGTAAAATTGATAAAGAAAGCGATTGAGAAAAAAGTCAGTATAAAGACAGAACTTTACAGAAGGGTCTCTTTTGAAAATGTAAAAGATGTATTCTTAAGGGTCTCAACAGCAAATATATCAGATGCCTTACATAGAAGCGGATGGCTGAAGGATATATTCTCTGTATGTGAAGGGGATATAAAGATGGCAGGGAAGGCAATAACTGTAAGGACATATCCTGGTGATTGGGCAAAGCCAGTTGAGGCAATAGATATGGCAGAAGAAGGAGATATTATTGTTATAGATGCAGGAGGTGCAGGACCTGCTGTCTGGGGAGAACTTGCTACAAATAGCAGTGTTATAAAGAAGATAGGTGGTGTCGTGATATATGGTGGTGTAAGGGATGTGGAGGAGATAAGAAGGATGAAACTGCCTGTTTTTGCAAAACTTATCTGCCCTGAAGCAGGTGAGCCGAAAGGTTTTGGAGAGATAAATGTCCCTGTCAGGATAGGTGGTTATATTGTAAGGCCGGGGGACTGGATTGTAGGTGATAGTGACGGAGTTGTTATAGTCCCTGCGGAGAAAGCGGTGGAGATAGCAAACAGGGCGATGGATGTTCTTGAAAGAGAAAACAGGATAAGGAAAGAGATAAAGGACGGAGGGACATTAAGCAGTGTGATGGAACTCCTTAAATGGGAAAGGATAAAGTAATGAACAGGATACTTAAAAAAGAAATACTCGGGGAAAAAATTAAAAGGATTGAGGTAGAAGCACCCCCAATTACAGCAAAAGCACTACCCGGACAGTTTATTGTTCTGCGTGTGGATGAAAAGGGTGAAAGGATACCGCTTACTATAGCGGGTAAAGACCCTGACAAAGGAACAATCACCCTCATATTTCAGGAGGTGGGGACTACCACTACAAAACTTGGACTGCTGAATGAGGGAGAGGAGATACTGGATGTGGTAGGGCCATTAGGAAATCCTGTTGAAATAGAGAAGTATGGAAGTGTATGTATTGTCGTTGGTGGTGTTGGTGCTGCATTTGTCTACTGGATGGCAAAGGCATTTAAGGAGAAAGGAAATTACATTATAACCATAATGGGAGCAAGGAATAAAGACCTTTTGATACTTGAAGAACAGATGAAAGAAATAAGCGACGAACTTTTAGTTGCCACAGATGATGGAAGCAAAGGAATCAAGGGATTTACCACAGATGTCCTTAAAGATATTATTGAAAAAGGGAAAAAAATTGACTATGTGCTTACTGCAGGTCCTATAGTGATGATGAAGAAGGTAAGTGAGATAACAAAAGCATATAATATAAAGACAGTTGCAAGTTTAAATCCCATAATGATTGATGGAACAGGTATGTGTGGCGGCTGCAGGGTGACTGTTGGTGGTAAGGTTAGGTTTGCCTGTGTTGATGGTCCTGACTTTGACGCACATCTTGTTGACTTTGACGAACTCCTTAAAAGAACTTCCCTTTATAAACCATATGAGGAAGAGTCCCTGAAACAGTTTTTGCATAAGTGTAAGATTGGTCTTGACAGATAAATGAACCAAGTGGATGCTTACTGAACACTGTGGAATGGGGCTTCACAAAATTACTTATTGAAAAAGTTTCCTTCTCCCCACCGGGGAGAAGGTACGGATGAGGGGGAATTCTATGGCTGTAATTTTGACTTTTGGCTTTGATATTTACGGTGTTAAGTAAATACTCACATGAACCTTCTTAAACTTGAAAGAATTTCAGAAGAAAAGATACTTGTTGAAGTAGAGAGTATATTAAAAAAAGGTGGTGTTGTTATTGTCCCTACCGATACTGTCTACGGGCTTATATGTGATGGGCTGAATAACAGAGCAAAGGAAAGGATATATGAACTGAAGGGTAGGCCACAGGATAAACCACTTATAGGTTTTGTTGATACAATGGAGAAGGTAAAAAATTTTGCAGAGGTGCCTTATGAAAAGGAATCGATACTCAAACAAAACTGGCCCGGTGCAAAGACATATATTCTTAAGGCAACAAAAGACATATATCTTATTACAGCAAAAACAGGAAAGATTGCCTTCAGAATCCCTGCACACAACCTTCTTTTAAAATTACTTAAAAATTTTGATATAGTTGCCTCAACAAGCGCCAATATATCAGGTGAGAAGTCCACTGCTTCTATAGAAGAAATATCAGAAGAGATGAAAGTTAAGGTTGATGTTATAATAGATGGTGGTATTGTAAAGGGTATCCCATCAGAAATCTGGGATATCAGTGGAGAAGTGCCTATTCAATTACGTTGAGGAGATGCGACTGTGTTAAAACTTGAAAAAATTGGACCAGTACACTGGGAATTTGTTTATCCTGTGGAATTTGAAAGAACCTGGGATAACTATGATAAGGCGGTTGACCTATTAATGATAGGAAGATTAAAAGAAGCGGAGAAAGAATTAAAAAGAATTTTAAGACATCTCCCCGACCATCTGGATGCTTTACATCATTTAGCGATTATAAAAGAACAGATGGGAGATACTGAAAGCGCATTTTACATCTGGGGACAGGCAATAAGATTAGGGAAAAAGGCATTCCCTGATAAGTTTAAATTAGGAAGAGATAGATTAGAATGGGGGTTTTTGAATAATCGCCCCTTTT
The DNA here is from genome assembly GCA_035406305.1 of bacterium. GTDB lineage: Bacteria > Ratteibacteria > UBA8468 > B48-G9 > JAFGKM01 > JAAYXZ01. The sequence goes on from DAONKS010000027.1 coordinate 3,326, forward strand.
TAAGATGTATGCATGCTTATGGACTTTCATTGTTGGAAAGAGGGAACAAAAAAGAAGCTCTCTCTATTTTTGAGGAAATACTTCTTCTCAACCCCAATGATAATCAGGGGGTAAGAGAGTTAGTAGTAGACCTATATTTTTCATTTCAGCAACCAGAGAAAGTGCTTGAAATATGCCGTTTATATCCTGATGATATTATACCGGGTGTTCTTTATGGCAGACCGCTGGCACTATTTCAGTTGAATAGGAAAGAAGAAGCGACAGAACATTTAGAAAAAGCAGTGAAACTTAGTCCTCTTATTGCCAGAGAATTGTTGAAAAAGAAACATAAACGTCCTTTAATTCACCCTGATATGGTAACAGTAGGCGGAGAAGATGAGGCATATCTGTACTGGGAAGGAAGTAGGAATTTCTGGAATGGTACACCAGGAGCAATTGAGTGGTTAAAGGAAGTATATAACAACACCAAAAAATGTAAAGAGGACTTTTAAAAATTATGGGAACATTTGAAATAGGTTCAACTACTGCAAAAGGTGGATTTGCAAATGGGTCAGTTAATTAAATTATTTGAAGATAATAAATTAGTGGAGAAAATCAGAAAGAGATTGCCTTATTTATTTCAACTTGCAGAGTTAGAAAGTTCAAGAGCAGGTAAAACAGGTATGGAGGTGGGTTCTGTACGTGAAAGAATAATAGTTGCTTTACTTATTTATAAGTTTGGGGAAGATAATGTGAAAACAGAAATCCCAATAGTCAAACATGAAATAGACGTAGAGATTTTTGGTGAGCCAATATCAATTAAAACAATAACAGGTAAAAGTTTTAGTGGAGTTAAGTTGATATGGACAGTAGATGCTCAGAAGTCATATGATTTTCGTCAAAGTTATTATCCTCACTGTGATATTTTACTTGTCCAAATTAACTGGGGAGATACAGGAGGATTTTACTATATTCCATTAGAAGTTCAAACTAAACTTTTTGATAGAATAGGGAGGGAAAAATATATTAAACTTCCCAAGTCCGGAACAAATCCAAGGGGGGTTGAGATTACTAAAGAGGCATTATTGAGTTTAGTTGGAGACAGTGAGGGTAAAAGTATTGAAATAAACTGGAGAAGGAATAAAATAGATTTCAATCCTTATAAAAGGTGGGTAGATTTCTGGAGGGAAGATTAAAATGGTTTTGAACCATAGAAAAACTGGCACGAAAACCAGTGTATTTGGAAGTCCAGGAAGAATTGCACATGATGCAACACCTTTTTATAGTAGTAGATTATATAAAGAAATGCCAAAAGAACACATAAACAACTATTTAGAAAATCCAGTTCCCTCTGATGGTCTTGATAGAATTTTTTGTAAGTCAAGCGAAAAAATGGAAGAATTGCCAGACAACAGCATTCATTTGATGGTTACTTCCCCCCCCTATAATGTAGGAAAAGAATATGATAGGGACCTGACAATAAGTGAGTACAGGAAATTTTTAATAAGAGTATGGAGTGAAGTAAAGAGAGTTTTAGTCCCTGGTGGGAGGGTATGTATTAACATTGCTAATCTTGGAAGAAAGCCATATATTCCATTACATACATTTATAATTGAGGATATGCTTAATTTAGGATTTTTAATGCGAGGCGAAATCATCTGGAATAAGTCATCCAGTGTGAGTCCTTCTACTGCATGGGGTTCCTGGCTTTCTGCTAAAAATCCGACCTTAAGAGATATCCATGAATACATCTTAATTTTTTCTAAGGATATGTTCACAAGAAGTAGTATGGGGAGAAAGAGCACAATAACAAGAGATGAGTTTCTTGAGTTTACTAAAAGTGTATGGACATTTTCTGCAGAACCAGCGATGAAAATAGGACATCCTGCACCTTTTCCGATAGAATTACCTTATAGATTAATACAACTCTATACTTTTGAAAAAGAAGTTATATTAGATCCATTTATGGGGAGTGGACAAACGGCAATTGCAGCAATTAAGTCCAGCCGACATTATGTAGGATATGAAATAAATATGGAATATGTAAAATTGGCAGAAAAAAGGATTAAATCCTTTTTAGAAACTTTTAAGACACAGAGGTTGTTCAACAATATGTAAAGATATGCAGAAAAAATTTAAAAGGTATTCATGTTCTCTTGAATCTTGGGAAGAAATTGTGATAAATAGAGATGATTTTTATGACAATAAAACAACCGTTTATTATCATTGCGACGAGCGTGGTGAGGACTTTGCAATAATAGTAGATTACAGTACAGGGGAGATATTATATCTAAATCCGCTGTTTTTTGAGAGGGGAGAAGCAAATGAAGATAGGACTGGGGAGCGACCATGCTGGTTTTGACCTGAAGGAGTTTTTGAAGGTGGCATTGAAAGACGAAGGATATGATGTGGTTGACTACGGGACTATGGTAAAGAAGTCCGTGGACTACCCTGACTTTGCAGAGAAACTTGCAAAAGGGATACAGGGTAAAGAGATAGAGATTGGTATTCTCATCTGTGGTACAGGTATTGGTATGAGTATTATCGCAAATAAATTTAAGGGTATCCGTGCAGCAAGATGCTGTACAATACAGGACGCATTTTTAGCAAGACAGCACAACAACGCCAATGTTCTGACCCTTGGTGGAAGATTACTTGGCAATGAACTTGCCCTTGAGATAGCAAAGACATTTCTTGAGACCCCTTTCCTTAAAGGGAGACACTTAAGAAGGGTAAACAAGATAAAAAAGATAGACAGATGAACCTTTTCATAGAAAGGCATCCCTTTATATCACCTGAAAAACTCTTTCTTTCACTGAAAGATAGAGACTATTTTATATGGCTGGATACCGGACTTAAAAACATTGAAAATAGATATTCAGTTATTGCCTTTGAGCCGTTTCTGATATTCAAGAGCAAAAGAAACAGGATATCCATTCAGACAGTAGATGGTGTGAAAAGATATTCAGGGAATCCGCTTGAGTATCTTGATGAATTATTGAAAAGATACAGTATCCCATATAATAAAAACTTTTTCTCTCCCGGTGCCTTTGGATATTTTTCCTATGACCTTGGATGGCAGATAGAAAAACTCCCAGATATTGCAGTGGATGACATAAATATACCTGATATATGTCTGGGTTTTTATGATACAGTTCTTATGATAGACCACAGAGAAAGATGTCTATATCTTATATCAGCAGGTATAGACAGGGCTGCGTTTAATGAGAAAAGACGGCTTATCAGAAAGATAGCAACCTCTTTGATACCATCAGAAAATAGTCCTGTCCATATAGATAAAATCTCTTTCAATATAAGTTATAAAAAGTATATAAAGGCAATAGAAAAGATAAAGGACTATATTGCAAGAGGGGATGTATATCAGATAAACTTTGCACAGCGGCTTGAGGCAGAGGGTATTTTCCCTGCAGATACAATATATAGAAAGATAAGGAAGGTTAACCCAACTTCTTTTTCAGGATATTTTAATGCAGGGGACTTCTGTCTCCTTTCAAACTCTCCGGAACTTTTTATAAAAAAGGAAGGAGAAACAGTTATAACAAAGCCGATGAAAGGGACAAGACCGAGGGGTAAAAACAGAAAGGAAGATGAGGAGTACAGGAGAGAACTATTACATTCAGAGAAAGATAAGGCAGAACTTTTAATGATTGTTGATATGGAAAGGAATGATTTAGGGAAGGTATGTGAGTACGGCTCTGTAAGGGTAAAAAAGTTGAGGCAGATAGAGAGATATAGGACAGTGCTTCAGGCAACTTCTCTGATAGAAGGGAAGATGAGAGATGGACTGGGTTTCGTTGACCTTCTGAAGGCGGTCTTTCCAGGTGGTTCTATCACAGGTGCACCAAAGGTAAGGGCTATGGAAATCATTGAAGAACTTGAGCCGCATAAAAGAACATTTTATACAGGAAGTATGGGATATGTTGGTTTTAATGGTAATGTGGAACTCAACATAACGATAAGGACAATCCTTTTGAAAGAAAATAAGTTGTACTATCCTGTAGGTGGTGGCATTGTATGGGATAGTATTCCTGAAGCAGAGTATGAGGAGACACTAACAAAGGCAAAGGCACTTTTTCTTACCTTGGGCGAAGACAGGATATCCACAACCTTCGGGGTGCGTTAACAGGGGGTGATTATGAAGACCATCTATATACTTGATGGTAAAAAAATTAAGGAAAGGGATATTACATTCTCACATCTAAAAAGGGGATTTTTATATGGTGACGGCATATTTGAGACACTGCGGGCTAAGGATAATAGGATATTTATGTGGACCGAGCATATAAAAAGGTTAAAGAAAGGTGCCGGAGTATGCGGACTTGGTATAACGGAAAAGATAGAAGATATAAAGGAAGATATTGAAAGACATATTGAGAAAGAAAATATAAGAGATGCATATATCAGAATAAACATCTGGAGAGAAAAACCTGATTTTTTTGACCCGGGGCAGGAGAAGAAAACGCATATTCTTGTTATAATAAGAAGATACCATCCATATCCTGAAAATTTTTACAGGGAAGGTGTTAGATGTATTGTGAGTAAAAAGTACTTTAAGAATGAAAAGTCCCCCATTGTGTATATAAAGTCCCTTAACTATCTTGAGAATATCCTTGCACGTATGGAAGCAAAGAAAAACTATTGTGATGATGCAGTCCTTCTTAATACATCCGGCTACATTGCTTCAGGGACGGTCTCAAATTTTTTCTTTGTTAAGAAGGATGTGATATATACCCCTTCAATTGACTGCGGAATACTGCCAGGCACAACCAGAGGGCTTGTTATTGGAATATGTAAGAAAAATAGAATCAAATTAAAGGAAGGAAGATTTACCCTGAAGGACTTAAAAGGTGCTGAAGAGGTATTTCTTACAAATACACTTATGGGGGTACTTCCTGTCAGAGAGATAAAAGGAACTTTTAAGGGAAAGGACTTCTCTATTTCGCGCTTTTTAATGGAAGAGATTGACAGAAAAATTAAAGGTTAAGTTTACGCAGGTCTTTCTCATCAAGGCCTAAATAATGTCCTATCTCATGAAAAAGTACTCTCTCAATTCTCTTTTCCAGTTCTTCTCTCGTTCTGCACCCTCTCTCTATATTTTCTTTGAAGAGTATAATCTTGTCAGGCATAACAAGGGAGTATCCTGGATTTCTCCTTTTAGGAAAAGGGATACCCTGATAAAGCCCCAAGAGAGACGGATTGGATGCTTCTTCCACAAAAAATTCTACATTTTCAAGCCGCTGTTTAATAACATCAGGAAGTATATCAATCTTCTTTGCTACTATCCTTTCAAACTCTTCCTTTGTCATGGGGGTCAGGTCTTGCTTTTTGCATTTGAACAATTTATAATTTTTTCTTACCCATATTCTTCAACGTGAATGTATTATAACATCCGAGAGATAAATAAGAAAGGGACTTTTAGAGAAGCAAAAAACGCAAAAAGCAAGACCTGACCCCGAAAATTTGACAAAAGAGATAGAACTGGTATTCTATATACTTCAAAAGGAGGCGAGATGAATAATAAAATATGGATGGGTATGGTTTTATCTATAATACTGGTTTCCGGGTGTGCTTTGACACCAGGGGTAAGTACCGGTGGAAAGACACCGGCAGGGACTGTTCCACTTATTGCTAAGTTCTCTAAAAGCCCTGTTGTAATAGATGGAAAACTGGACGACCCTGTATGGAAAATATCACCTGCATATAATCTTTCTCTTGCAAAAAGTAATTTACTACCACTGGCAAAACGACAGGACAAAAGAGAGGGAATAGATATATTAAGGGATGAAGGTATAGCACAACTTGCATGGGATGAAAATTACCTGTACATAGGTATTAAGTTTTACGACTCAGATATTGTGCAGGAAGGCACAGAGGACCAGAAACATTTTTATGGGACAGGGGACCTTGTAGAGATATTCTTGAAGCCTGAAGGAAATACCTGGTACTGGGAAATATACGGGACACCCAATGAGAAAAAGACAGTATTCTGGTTTCCTGGAAGGGGACGGATTGGTATTCCGAGTTCTTTTCAGCCAGGAATGGAACTTCAGGATATACTTGTAGCCGCACAGGTAAAGGGGACACTTAACGACTGGAAGGACAGGGATGAGTACTGGACTCTTGAAATGGCAATACCTGTAAAGGGACTTACCCAGTACGGCGATGCATTCGGACCTGGTTCAAAATGGAGAATTCTTATAGCTCGTTATAACTACTCAAGATACAACCCGTGGACAGAACTATCAACAGCTCCTCAACTTTCTATTGCAAATTTCCATCTGCTTGAAGGGTATGGAGCATTAATATTTGAAAGATAACGGAGGGGAAAATGGCTGGAAGAGAAGTATTTGGAAAGGAAGAACTTGAAGAGGTGCAGGATGTATTAAAAAAGGGGGTGCTGTTCAGATATGGTTTTGATAAGGAAAGGGAAGGCGTCTTTAAGGTAAAACAGTTTGAAGAGGAATTTGCCCGATATATAAATTCAAAATATGCACTCGGAGTAAGTTCAGGTAGCGCTGCATTAAAGGTTGCCCTTGAAGCACTTAACCTGCCGGAAGGGAAGGAAGTACTTGCACCATCATTTACCTTTGTTGCAACCATAGAGTCAATTGAGGAAGCGGGACTTAAACCTGTTTTATGTGAGATAGACCAATCTTTTAATATATCGCCGGAAGACATAAAGAAGAAGATAACAAAAAATACTGTGGCTATTATGCCCGTCCATATGATGGGCTCTGCAGCAGAGATGGATAAAATCACACAGATTGCAAAAGAAAACAACCTTTATATTATAGAAGATGCCTGCCAGTCCACAGGAGCATCCTTTAATGGTAAAAAGGTGGGGACATTCGGGGAGTTTGGTGCTTTCAGTTTTGATTATGTTAAGGTGATGACTACAGGGGAAGGTGGAATGGTTGTAACGGATAATGAGGCGCTTTATAAACAGGCAGAGTTCTATCATGACCATGGTCATCCACACCTTCCTGGAGTGGGCAGGGGAGAAGAAAGAAGGGAAAGGAAAGGATTTAACTACAGGATGAATGAGATACAGGGAGCACTTGGGCTGGCACAACTTAAAAAACTGGATAGCGTTATCTCCAGACAGAGAGAAAACAAGAAGGCAATAAAGACAGAGATACAGAAATTAAGTGGTATTGAATTCAGAGAATTGCCTGATGAAAAAGGTGAGATAGCAACATTCCTTACCATCTTCCTGGAAAACAAAGAGCAGGCAGAGAAATTCAAAGGTGTTATGAAAGAAGAAGGAATATCTCCTGCAATCCTTAACTACTGGCACTTTATCGCCAATATAGAGATTGCGGGTGGCTCTTTTCCCGCCAGTCAGTCCATACTTGAGAGAAGTGTATCATTGGAGATAAAAACACTTATGGAGCCAGCACTCATAGACAGGATAATAGAGACATTCAAAAAAGCCGCAAAAGCAGTGATTTAGTCCTATGATATATGAGATATCAGAGATATTTTATTCCATACAGGGAGAGGGCTTACTTCAGGGGCTTCCTGTGGTATTTATCCGTCTGGCTGGCTGTAATCTCAGATGTGGCTTCTGTGATACAAAGTATGCATGGGAAAAAGGGAAGAGAAAGGATGTGAAAAGGATAGTAAAAGAGATAGAAAGATATCCGGTTAAGCGTGTGTGTATTACAGGGGGAGAACCATTTTTACAGGAACTATCACCCCTTTTAGATACACTGAAAAGAAAGAAGTATTATGTGGCTGTTGAAACAAACGGAACAATCTGGCAGGATATAAGAGTTGACTGGCTCACCATCAGTCCTAAAAGAGAAGCATTGAGGTTTTCCCTGTATGGCTATGATGAGAGGTTTTTGAAGGTTGCAGATGAGTTTAAGTATGTAATTACCGGGATGAAGGATATAGAGTTTATTGACAGGAGGATAAAAGTTCCCGTAATCCTTCAGCCGGTTGATAACAATATATCTATAGCAAGGAAATTAGTGAGCGTCCTTAAAAAAAATTCAGAGAAAAACTGGTATCTGCGGATGCAGATGCACAAACGGATAAATATAAAATGAAGGGGAGAAAATGGAGAAAAGGATAGTTAATGTAGGTATAGTGGGATTTGGTGGTGTAGGGGAGCATATAACGAAGTATATTTTAAAACAAACAGATATAAAAATAAAAGCCATAGCAGAACAGGATGAAACAAAAAGGAAGAGGGCGGAAGAAATATATGGACTGAAGACATATGCTGACCACAGGAAACTCTGTGAAGATAAAGATATAGAGGTTATCTACAACGCAACACCTAACTTTATGCATTCTGAGGTTGCCATTGCAGGATTGAAAAGTGGTAAGCATGTATTTTCAGAAAAGCCATTTGCTATGACAAAGGAAGAGATTGCTGCAATGCTTAAAGCGGAAAAAGAAAGCGGCAGGTACCTGCAGATAGATTTTGAGATGAGATACTCACTTCTCTGTAAAAGGGTAAAAGAACTCATTGATGCAGGTGAGATAGGAGAGCCCAAAAATATACTTTTTAACCACTTCTGCGGTGGGCAGGGATTTGAAAAAGAGAAGACATGGCGCGCAAAGATTGAAAATATAGGGGGTTATTACATTGAAGAGGGCTGTCACCGTTTAGATATATTCAGGTATTATATGGGAGAAGAGATGGAAGAGGTGATGGCTATTCCTGCTCCTCAACCGCGCGGACCAGAAGGATGGCACAGGGCATACAGAGAGCCGGCCTGTACATTATGTTTTTTCCCCGGTGAAAAACTTGCCAATCTTATAACCATCCAGCACCGTGCTGTATATTTTGCTCCTCCGGGGATGGAGAACGAACTTGGCCATGAGTATAATGTGAGTGTTGTTGGTTCGGAAGGTTCCTTATATGCAAACTTCTGGAAATCCAAGATATTGCTGATGGACTTCAGTGGACCTGGTGGGAAGACCTGTCTTAAAAGGGTAGAGAGTTATCCCGTGGAAGACCCGAATGTTTTACACCATGATTCCCGTGGATTTTTCAGGGATTTTGTTTACAGGATAAGAGACGGAAAACCACCGTTTTTCAGTGCCTTTGATAGCTGGAAGACAATGGCATGTGTATTTGCCTGTGAAGAATCTTTCAAAAAAGGAGGGGAAAGAGTAAAGGTGGACTATACACTGCCTCAGGTGTGAATAAGATGAAAAAGGCGGTATGTCTCATATCGGGAGGAATAGATAGTTTTGTTGCTGCTTCCATTGCAAAAAGGGATGGGTACGAGATATATGCATTAACAGTTGACTATGGACAGAAAAACAGGAAAGAGATTTTATCTGCTAAAAAAATATGTAAGTTCCTGAATGTCAAAAAACACATCATAACAGAGATAGACCTTTCATGGGTCAACTCTGCACTGACCGATAAAAGAATAAAGATACCTGAAAAGGTGAAAAAAGGTGAGATACCGTCAACCTATGTTCCTGCAAGAAATACCATATTTGTAAGTTTAGCACTGGCGCTTGCTGAAACCATAGATGCTGAAGCGATATATATAGGGATAAATGCGGTTGACTTTTCCGGTTATCCTGATTGCAGACCTGTCTATGTAAAAAAATACCAGAAACTGATAGATGTAGCCACTAAAAAGACCACGCAGGGCAAAAAGATAATTTTGAAAGCACCACTTCTTTATATGTCAAAGGTAGATATAATCAAAAAAGGGATTTCTTCAGGACTTGACCTATCCCTTACCTGGTCTTGTTATAAAAGCGGTAAAAGGCCCTGTGGGAGATGCCCCAGTTGTATCATAAGAGAGGAAGCATTTTCTAAAATTCAAACATAGCACGTTCTTCTCCGATAGTTGAAAAAGGTCCGTGCCCCGGATGGATTATTGTATCCTCAGGAAGTACAAGCAGTTTTTCATTGATGGACTTAAAAAGTGTCTCTTCAGAGGCGCAGGGAAGGTCAGTTCTACCGTAGCCACCACAGAATAGAGTATCTCCTGTAAATACGATATTTCCACAACGCAGGCATATACTTCCTGGGCTGTGTCCGGGAGTATGCAAAACCTGGAAGGATAGTTCTCCTGCTTCAAGGATGTCTCCTTCTTCAACAGTGAAACTTTTTACATCCAGAGTTAGAGAAAGCCCGAAAAGTTGTGAAAGGTTTCTTGCAGGATTTGTTAAGCAGTCAACATCATTAGGGTGTATATATACAGGAAGGTTAAATCTGCTGTCATCCTTTATGTGGTCCATATGTCCATGTGTATTGACAATAAAAGATGGTTCAATCCCGGATTTTTCAATAACTTCTTTTATTCTTTCATGTTCATCCCCGGGGTCTATAATAAAACCCTTTCCTGTCTTTTCACAACCGACGATGTAGCAGTTTGTCTGGAATTCCCCGACAACAATTTTTTCTATAACCATAGCAAAGTAATTATAATACAGGTTCTACTATTTTTAAAATTGACCTGTTGTTGTTTTCACATTAAAATATAGTAGATAGGGAACCGAGAATTGTTTATTGTTAGCAGTTTTAACTTTTTACTTATTACTTTTGAGTTATTACTTTTAACTTTTATATGATACGTCTTATAAAAAATATTGTCTTTCTCTGCTTCATCTTTTTCGTGGGATATATATTCGGGATAAAGGAAGTACGGTTTGTTGAAATAATATCTTCCTCAATGGAGCCAACACTCAAGCCCGGGGACAGGGTGGTTGTAGTAAAAAAAGATATTTTAAGAAGATACGATATTGTTATAATAGATGCACCGAAAGGAAAAAAAGAGATACTGACAAAGAGGATTATCGGGCTTCCTTCAGAAACCATAGAGGTTAAAGATGGAGATGTATTTATCAATGGAAAGAAAATCAATGAGCCGTATATAAAGGAAAGGCCTGTTTATTCAATTAAGGTGGAGATACCTGAAAATAGCTACTTTTTACTGGGAGATAACAGAAATAAAAGTGAAGATAGCAGTGTGTGGGGACCTGTGGATATCTCATTTATCAGGGGCAGGGTTGTTTGTAGATACTGGCCACTGAAGGAATTTTCCTTCCTTAAAAAATCCTTTCTCTCAGGAAGATTATAAAATGAGAAAAAGCGGACTTTCTTCTGTAAGCCCGCTTTTCTCAATCTTTTTTACTTAACAGCTTTTTTTAACTCACTGCCTGCTTTGAAGACCGGAACCTTCTTTGCAGGAATCTTTATCTCCTTGCCTGTTCTGGGATTCCTTCCAGTCCGTGCTTTCCTCTTGGCTACCTTAAATGTTCCAAATCCAACCAGTGTAACTGCCTGCCCCTTCTTCAAAGATGCTGTGATTGCGTCCAGAACAGCATCCACTGCTGCGGCTGCTTCTTTCTTGGAGCATACAACCTTTGCCACTGCATCAACCAGTTGCGCCTTGTTCATATTTCTCACCTCCTCTCATTAAATTTTTTAATATAATACAAGGGATATATAAACTTGTCAAGTGAAATTTTACATATATCAAGGGTTTAGCGATTTTTGCCCTTCTGAATACCTTATTTTTCAGGGGATTCCCTTTTGCTATATTTTTATTTTGCAAGTTCCACTTCCCTCTTTTCCCTTATAACGGTTACCTTGACCTGTCCTATATATTGCAGTGTGGATTCAATCTTCCTTGCAATTTCCCTTGCGAGTTCCTTTGCTTTCTCATCAGAGATTTTGTCGGGTTTTACTATTACTCTTATTTCTCTACCGGCTGATATTGCAAAAGCAGTATCAACACCTTCAAAGGAAGATGCAATTTTTTCCAGGTCCTCTATCCGCCGTATATATTTTTCCAGAGTATCACGCCTTGCACCTGGTCTTGTTGCTGATATTGCATCTGATATCTGGGCAAGAAGTGTATAAGGGTTGTTTACTTCAACATCTTTATGGTGGCTGGCAGCGGCATCAACTATTATATCGTTTTCTCCATATTTTTTGAGAAGTTCTGCCCCTATCTCAGGATGTCCTCCTTCTATCTCCTGGTCAACTGCCTTTCCTATATCATGAAAGAGTGCGGCACGCTTTGCAATTTTTACATCAAAACCCATCTCTGCTGCAATCATACCTGCAAGGAATGCGCTTTCCTTTGCATGCTGTAATGAATTCTGTCCGTAACTTGTCCTGTACTTCAATCTTCCAAGAAGTTTTATAAGTTCAGGATGGACATTTTCAATGCCCACCTCAAATATAGTTGCCTTTCCTTCTTCCCCCATCTCCTCATCAACCTTTCTCTTTACCTTTTCAACCACCTCTTCAATCCTGCCGGGATGAATTCTTCCGTCTGTGATAAGTCGTTCAAGCGTCTGCCGTGCTATCTCCCTTCTGTAGGCATTGAAAGAGGAAAGGGTAACTGCTTCAGGTGTATCGTCAACTATCAGGTCCACCCCTGTTGCCATTTCAAATGCGCGTATATTTCTGCCTTCTCTTCCGATTATCCTCCCTTTTATTTCGTCGTTCGGTAAACTCACAACAGAGACAACGCTTTCGGATGCCTGTTCAGGTGCAAGGCGCTGCATAGAGGTAAGTATAATCTCCCTTGCCCGTTCCTCCGCTATACTTCTGGCTTCTTCCTCAAGTTTTTTTATCAGAATCTGCGATTCCTTTTTTGCCTCTTCTTCCATAACCTTCAAAAGTTGATTCTTCGCTTCTTCCGGGGACATACCGGATATCCGGGAGAGATTCTTTTTTGCCTCTTCAAGCAGGGAATTCAGTTCAAGTTCCCTGTTTTTTAAAGCATTCACCTTCTCTTGCAGTTCCCTCTCTTTAAGAGATATATCCGCCTCTTTTTTATCAAGAACTTCAAGTTTTCTTTCAAGGTTTAGTTCTCTCTGCTGAAGCCGCTTCTCCTGGAACTGCATTTCCTTCCGTTTATTCCGGGTCTCTCTTTCAAATTCTGTCTTGAGCCGGTAAATCAGTTCTTTGGCTTCAATATCAATCTCTCGTTTCTTGCTTAAGGCAAGATTTTCCGCTTCCTGAATAATCTCCTTTGCCCTTCTCTCAGCTGCCTTTAATGTTCTTTCAGCAACGAACTTTCTCCATAGATAGCCGATCAGCAGAGATATACATCCCCATAATATAAACCATGGCAGTACAAGTTTTACTGTATTAATCTCGTTAATGGTAATCACCTCCCTCCTGTGGCGGACAGGGTATAAAAATCCCTGTCCCTCAAAGAGGAATTATCCGGCAGGACATTCTGTAAGGTGAGAAAAACCTTCTAAAAAAGGGTTTTTTATTTTTGGTCTTTCTATATTTAAATATATCTTCATTTTTTATTTCTCTTTTTATATCCTTACAAGTTTTACGGAATGAATAGCCGGAAATTCCTCTATCTTTTTTAATACCTCCGTATCTATTCCCTGGTCAAGATTTAAAACAGTTATTGCCCTACCACCTTTTCTGTCCCTGCCCAGGGTCATAGATGCAATATTAACGCCTTTTTTACCCAGTATTGTTCCTATATGCCCCATTATTCCTGGTTTATCCTCATTATAACAAACGAGCAGATAACCTTCAGGGGATGCATCAACAGAGAAGCCATCTATCTTTACAATCCTTTCCTCGCCCTTTTTTATAATGGTTCCCGATGCAGATATCTCATTACTGTTTTTAACAGATACAGTAATAAGATTTGTAAATTCACCCCCGCTTGTTTCCCTGTCTTCTATAAGCTCTATACCCTTTTCCTTAAGAATAAGAGAAGCATTTACAGGATTTACCTTTTCCGAATCTTTCTGTAAAAGCCCTATGATAATGTTTGCCCTTAAAAGTGAAAGGTCATAGTTTGTTATCTCTCCAGAGTATGTTATATGAACCTGTTTTATATTATCTCCTGCGAGTTGTTTTAAGAATATTCCGAGTTTCTTCCCGAGTGAAAGATACCCCCTGAGTTTCTCCATAGATGTTTTATCCATAGAAGGCAGATTTACTGCATTACGGACCTCCTGAGTGGTGAACGCCATTACTATCTGTGATGCAAGTTGCTGGGCAACATTTATCTGCGCTTCTTTTGTAGAGGCACCAAGGTGAGGAGTAACAATAACCTGCTCCAGTTTTAAAAGGGGATTATCAGGGTCAGGGGGTTCCTTTTCAAAGACATCAATTGCAGCCCCTTTAACCTTTCCCTTCTGGATGTATCTGGCAAGCGCCTCTTCATCAATAATTCCACCTCTGGAACAGTTGATTATGCTCACACCTTCCTTCATCATCTCCAACTCTTTTTCACCAATAAGGTGATATGTTGAATCATTAAGCGGGATGTGAAGTGTAATAAAATCTGACTGTTTAAGAAGTCCGGGTAGATTCAGTATGGTTATTCCACTTTCTTCCAGCGACGCCCTATCAATGTAAGGGTCGTATCCCAGTATCTTCATTCCAAAACTGCTGGCTATCCTGGCAACGCACCTTCCAATCCTGCCAAGTCCTATTATGCCGAGTGTTTTGTTATAAAGTTCCGCCCCCATAAACTTCTTCTTTTCCCACTGCCCGCTCTTAAGTGACTGATTTGCAACAGGGATATTCCTTACAAGTGCAAGCAGCATCCCTATTGTATGTTCAGCAACCGAAAGAGTATTACCTTCAGGGGCATTCATTACTATAATCCCTGCATGTGTTGCTGCTTCTATGTTGATATTATCCAGCCCAACACCTGCACGTCCTATAATTTTTAAGTTGGTTCCTTTTTCTATTACCTCCTTTGTTATCTTTGTAGCACTTCTTACAATTACAGCATCATATTCACCTATAATTTCACACAACTGTTCAGGAGAAAGTTTACCGGTTTCCTTGACTTCAAAACCGGCGTTTTTTAATATGTTCACACCTTCCTTCTCCAGAGAATCGGTAATAAGTATCTTTATTTTTCTATCCGCCATTTTATATCCTTTGTTCTCTCAACAAAATTATTTTAAGATAATTTTATCCACAAGTCAAATA
>DAONKS010000027.1:18345-19488 GCA_035406305.1 bacterium
TCAAAAGAAGAAAGGATGGCTGTCAGGAAAAAGTTTGAAGGCACTCCTGTAAAACTTGTTGGTTTCGGGACTGCCTGTGAGTATCACAGTCCGGATAAAAATGAACTTAAAAAGAATATAGAAGAAACAAAGGCATTTGTTCTTCTGGCAAAGGATACAGGAGCAGAGGGGGTGAAGGTTAGACCAAACGCATTTCCTGAAGGGGTATCCAGAGAAAAAACGATAGAACAGATAGGACTTTCTTTAAGAGAAGTATCTGCTTTTGCTGCTGACTATGGAGTGAAGATACGGCTGGAAGTACATGGCTCCGGTACATGGCATCCTCCGTATATAAAGCAGATGATTGATATAGCAGACCATCCTAACCTCTATGTGTGCTGGAACTCAAATATCGCTGACTTAGATGAAACAGGTTCTATAAAGAAGTACTTTAATATGCTGAAAGATAAGATAGATATATGCCACATAAATGAACTTACAAATGAGTATCCCTGGCTTGAACTTTTCTCTCTTCTGCAGGGGATGAATTTTAATGGATTCTGTCTCGCAGAGATAATGGGCAATCCTGAACCGGAAAGGTTCCTCGGTTATTACAGGGCACTTTTCAACGCCTATAATAAGATTGCCACTTTGAAATAATTACCAGTTGCCTATATCGTCAGGGGTATTGAGTATTCTATCCGGTCCTGAAGAGATTATTGTATAAGGGACATTGGTGTATTCACTCTGGGGGTACCTGTAATAAAGAGGCATCTTCCATGAGTCCAGTATATTCCCCTCACTGTCAATATCCTCTTTTTTAAACCTCATATATGGCCCTTTCCAGAAGACACTTTCAACGGGTCCCTGAAGTAACGATACAAGGATACTGCTTCCTTCTCCGTCATACTGAGGATAATCCCCGAAGTCCGTACCATACATAGAAAGTGCTGCTTCAACAGAATTTATTATCGCCTGTGTCTTTACTGTTAAAGCCCTTGCCCTTGCCTTATAGTAGGCGGGTAGTGCAATAGCTGTAAGGCAGGATACAATTGCTATTACAACAAGGACCTCTATAAGCGTCATCCCTTTTGTTCTACGCTTTTTTCCATCTTGTTCCATAAGGTGTATCTTCCAGGATAATTCCTTTCTTTTTAAGCAGTT
>DAONKS010000028.1:0-19398 GCA_035406305.1 bacterium
TGCTTCAAGGGATATGGAAGATAATATATTGAATGTGGTATTAGGAGAGACAGTGGGAGATGGAAGGATAGATATAATTGTTACACTTCCT
Source organism: bacterium (assembly GCA_035406305.1). GTDB lineage: Bacteria > Ratteibacteria > UBA8468 > B48-G9 > JAFGKM01 > JAAYXZ01. The sequence continues at coordinate 92 of DAONKS010000028.1, forward strand.
TCAAAGACAAGTATAGTAAGAGCAGCGGCAAGTGTAGACCTTCCTGGTACACCTGTGATAGCGGACATATACTCTTCTGATGGTAAAGTGTATCTTGTATGGACATATACTCCGACAACAGCAGATCTTTCTGGATTCAGGATATATCGTTCATCCAATCCATCAGAGCCAACTTCTTGGAAACTTATAGGAACAGTGACCGCAGATGTTAATTCCTATGTTGACAGTCCGTCTGAAGGGATTTACTCCTATAAAGTTGCTGCATATAATGACTTTGGAGAGACACTCTCTTCTGCTTCCGAACCTGTTGAGGTAGTAAGTGGTGAAGCATCTTCATCGCCTGCCAGTTGTTTCATAGCGACAGCGGCGTTTGGTACACCGATGGCGAAGGAAGTAGTAAGGTTAAGGGAGTTCAGGGACAGGTATCTGGTGAAAAGCAGGGCAGGTTGTGCATTTGTGAGGTGGTATTACAGACACAGTCCGAGTTTAGCGGAATATATAAGACAGAGGAGATGGGCGCGGGTGCTTGTGAGGGGGGCGCTCCGCCCTCTTCTCTGGATTGTCTCATTTGTAGTTCATTGAGAAAATTCCCCTCACCCTATCCCTTTCCCCGCATAGCAGGGCGAGGGGAAAAAAGAAAAAGGGAAGGAAAACAACAAAATGAGAAAACTATTTAAAAAAGGGATTCTGCTTACCTTTATATTATTTGCCTTCAGTATGTATGGAGAGGGTATAAAGTGGAAATTTTCTTCTACTGACTATCAGATAATAAAGGATAAAGATGGTTTTGATTTTATAGAGATGTCTGATTTCTATCCCGGCGGCTCTCCCGGAGACCCGCAACTTCCTCAGAAAATTTTTTACTTTGCCCTTCCACCTGATGTTGATATTTCCAGCGTAACACTTGAAGTATCAGGGAAAGAAATAGAACTCTTTGAAGGTTCTTACAATATAAAACCGGCGCCTCCGCCAGTTACCCGGTTTGATGGAAAACTTGTTGTTGAGTGGGGAGAAGATAAAGAAATAGTTGATGGAAAGAATATAAAGGTGTATGGTAGAAGTGATTTTTTCCCTGATTCTCCGGTGGAACTTCTTTCCCCTTCACAGATGAGGAAATGGAGATTTGTCGGTGTTATATTTACACCTTTTCAGTATAATCCAGTAAGTGGTGAACTTTTGCTTACGAAGAATATTGAAGTTTCTATCTCTTTCACCAGAACTGATATTTCTACAATGGGAACTTCCGGGCAAAATCTTTTTGCTGCTATCACTGACTCTGTAATGGATGATGTTGCCCGTAATATGTTTGTGAATTTTAATGAGGCAAATTTATGGTATGAAGAGACACAGAGACAAGTGCTGAAAGAAATAAAAGGGGCACTCCCTTCCCAGACCACCTACGACTATGTTATTATCACCACCAATGCTATAAAAAATAACAGTGCTAAACTCAATGACTTTATCCACCATAAAGAATATAATCTTGGATACTCTGTCAAGGTTATTACTGAAGATGACTATGGAGGTTTGACTGGACAGCCCCCGAATGGAATGGCAGAAAAGATAAGGCAGTGGCTGAAGGATAATTATCTTTCAATGGGGATAAGATATGTCCTTCTGATTGGAAATCCAGACCCTTCAACCGGGGATATCCCTATGAAGATGTGCTTGCCATATAACGAAGGGACACCCACCGACTATTTTTATTCTGACCTTACAGGCAACTGGGACCTGGATGGGGATGAGAATTTTGGTGAGTATGACGGAGACAGAGGAACAGGTGGAGTGGATTTTGCCCCTGAGGTTTATGTAGGAAGGATTCCTGTTTATAGTAGCGACTACTCTACACTGGACAACATACTTGATAAAATTATTACATATGAAATTGGTGCAGGTGATATCTCCTGGCGTAAGAAGATGTTATTACCAATGGCAATCTCAAACTATTACAATGAAGATAGTCATGGATATCCACGGTCTGATGGAAGAAATCTCCCTAAAAGGGTGATAGAAAACTATCTTGTAGCCAAAGGGTTTTCTTATTTTGTTCTTTATGAAAAGGCAGGTGTAGACCCTGTCCCTGATAGTGCTGATTATGATAATCCTTCCCATCTTGGTATATCAACGTCAAATGTAATAAATGAGTGGAATAACAACTATGGCTGTGTCTTCTGGTGGGGGCATGGTAGTGACACAGGCGCCTACAGGAAATACTGGAATTCAGATGACGGGGATGATGTTCCAGAAAGCAGCGAGATGACCTGGACAACCTTCTTTGCCTCAGGGAACTGTTCTTCTCTTAACAATGCAAAGCCGTCCCTCGTCTATCAGTGCTCCTGTGACAATGGGCATCCAGAAACAAGTAATAATTTAGGATATTCTTTATTGAAAAATGGGGCAATCGGAACTGTTTCTGCCTCAAGGACTTCATGGTATGGAGCAGGCACATGGGAGCCATGGATAAGTTATGCTGATAATGCCGGTATCGGATACTACTTCTTCAAAAAAATTGTTGAGAGCAATAAACCATTTGGAGAGGCACTTTACGTGGCGAAAAGTGAGTGCGGAGATTCATGGGAAGGTCCAAGCTGGATGAATAAGATGGACTTTAACCTTTACGGCGACCCATCCCTTAAACTTGTATTTTCAGTTTCTCCTGCCTTAAATGTTGAGCCCACATCTCTGGACTTCGGAATGGAAGAAGAAACAAAAACCATTAATATAAGGAATACAGGAGGAGGGGCTTTACACTGGAATATTGGCCCGGTGACGTACAATGAGGGCTCCGGATGGATTACCTCAATCACACCGTCTTCCGATTCAACAACAACTGAAACAGATATTGTAACTGTAACTGTTAGCAGGACAGGGCTTGCAGGTGGCACCTATACTGCTACCATACCTGTACCTTCAGACGGTGGCAATCAGGATGTATCTGTATCCGTAAGAAAAAAGTCACCACCAGATAAGCCAACAAATATCAGTCCTGCTAATGGTGCAACAGGTGTTTCCTTAACTCCTACACTTACCGCATCTGCTTTTTCTGACCCTGATGGTGATACGATGCTTCTTGCAAGGTGGCGGATAAAGAAAGAAGGGGTGGTAATATGGCAGTCATCAAATACTGCCGTAAGCATTTCTGTTCCACCGGGTGTACTTCAATACAACACCACATATTCCTGGGATGTAAGATATACGAACACCTATGGACTTGAATCAGATTGGTCCAGTGAGACATATTTTACTACTATGGATAGACCTTATACTCCACCTGTAAGACCAGTAAATATCAGTCCTGCTAATATGGCTACAGGGGTTTCTTTAACTCCTTTGCTTAAGGCAAGTGCCTTTTCTGACCCTGATGGAGATACTATGGCTGATTCACACTGGCGGGTCAGGGCAGAGGTAGGAACATATGAAACAATGTCTGTCTGGGAAAATGCCTCTGCGGGGGCGGTAACATCTGTTCTGGTAACAACGCCACTTTCTGAAGGGACAAGGTATTTCTGGCAGGTGAGATACAGGGATAGCACTGGTATGTGGTCTGCATGGTCAGAAGAGACATCCTTTACTACCATAACATCATCAGGAGATGAAGGGGATGGTGGTGGTGGAGGAGATGGTGGTTGTTTTATAGCAACTGCGGCGTTTGGGACACCTATGGCAAAGGAAGTAGTAAGGTTAAGGGAGTTCAGGGACAGGTATCTGATGAAGAGCAGGGGAGGTCGTGCATTTGTGAGGTGGTATTACAGGCACAGTCCAAAGGTTGCAGAATACATAAGACAGAGGAGATGGGCGCGGGTGCTTGTGAGGGGGGCGCTCCGCCCTCTTCTCTGGATTGTCTCATTTGTAGTTCATTAAAAAAAAGAAGCCCCTCACCTTTTTCATTATTCCTTCTCCCCTCGGGGGAGAAGGTACGGATGAGGGGGGAGAAAGAAACACCCCCTCACCCTATTCCTCTCCCCCGGGGGGAGAGGAAAGAGGAGAGGGGGGGCAGGAGAACAATGTAAAAGTATCTTACAGATGAGGCGAAAAAACATTCCTTTATGCAAGAAATTAAGGAAGAATCAGACAGAAGCAGAAAGGAAACTGTGGTATCTTCTTAGAAATAAACAGATGATAGGGGTAAAATTCAGGAGGCAGTTTCCTATTGGAAACTACATTCTGGATTTTTATGCCCCAAGATATAAATTAGCAATAGAAGCAGATGGTGAGCAACACTATGAAGAAGAAGGTAGATTAAGAGATGAAAAAAGAGCGGAGGAATTAGGAAAATTCGGAATAAGGATAATAAGATTTAGTGATTTTGATATTTTGACAAATATTGAAGGAGTGTGGGAAGTAATACAAAGGGAGATAAGAGAGAGGGGGAAGCAAGAATAATTTCCCCTCACCCTAACCCTCTCCCCACGGGGGAGAGGTGAGGAGAGGGGGAAAGTGGAGAGGCAACCCCCTCACCCTATTCCTCTCCCCTAAGGGGAGAGGAGACAGGAGAGGGGGGAATAGAAAGATATAGAGAATAAACTTTTACTATGTGGTGATAGTCATAATTAAATAAAAGGTATAATTAAGGTATAATATAAGAGTAAAGTCAAAAAAAGGAGAGGTAAATGGTAAACATAAGAAGGATATTATTAGGGATTTTATTTTTAACCCCCCTGTTACTTTTTTCTGGTGTCAACTTAGGCCCACTACAGCCACTATCAACTTCAGGGATAATAACAGAAAAGGTCCTTGATGGTGCTTCAGGTAGTATAAAAAATTTTTCTCTGAGTTTCAAAGAGCCATATACAGGTAGTTTAGGACAATATACTGTCCTGAATATAGATGGCTGTTCCATCACGGATAAGTACGGCTATCAACTGCCTGTAAAAAACATTTCATTTGAATTACCAAAGGGTGCGTCTGTTTCTTCTGTTCGGATTACAAACGGCAGGTGGCAGGAGATAGAGGGAGAGTTTAATCTTCCCCCTCACCCTTACCCTCTCCCCGGAGGGGCGAGGGAAGAATTAGGAACAGGGGCGAGGGAAGAATTAGGCACAGGTGCGAGGGAAGGAAGTAACATTCTCCTTCCTGGAACATTTCTTGATGCGGGCTATAGCCAGATGGCAAATACAACCATAGTAAGTATCAGTGTCTATCCTGTGCAGTATAATCCCGGGACAAAAAAGACGTTCTTTTTGAAAGAGGTAGATATAGAGGTCTCTTATGGGGTTGAAACTGAAAATATCCCGCAGGTTCTAACACCACTTGCTTCATCCGGTGATTACTCTGCTCAATTCATTGATAGTACATCAGAATGTATTATTATCACCCCTGAGAAATATAAGGAATATGCGAACCGTCTTAAAACCCTGCATGAAAATCAAAAACTGGGTTCTTCCATACCCACAAGGGTGGTAACCATAGAAGAGATTGCTGCTAATCCATACGGAGCTACAGGGCAGCCACCTCTGTCACCACTTCCTACTTCTCTATGTCCTGAAGGGGACTTTACAAACCATACAGATACAACCACATATCCCAATAGAAATACAAGATTATATCCGAGATTTAACCAATGGCTTGCTCGGAAGATGCTTTCATTTTTACTTGACTGCCATGATGCACCCGGTTATGAAAACCCTGTTGGTGGGACACAGGTGGGTTATTACTCAATGCATAAATTACAGTATATTGTTATACTTGGTAATGCAAATGAGGTGCCACCCAGTGACTATGTATATTCAACAGTATGGGGTGGCACGGATGGTATGGAAAACTGGGTACCAACCGACTATTTCTACTCTGCCTGTGGTAGAGAAGGGATTAGCCTTACGCCACATACAGGTATTGGAAGAATTCCTGTAAGCAGGGCAGAGGCAGAAGATATATTTAAAAACCTTACCATTACTGGTTTGAGTACTGCATCAAGAACAATAACTTTTCAGATACCGGATACAGAAGACCCAAGTGTAATTGAAGCAGGAATGACAGTCGTTTTAAGAAGTGGATTGGCAAATGGCAGGTGGCTTGATATACAGAGTGTTAGTATTTCAGGCCCATCCGGTGGTTATTATACAGTTACGGTTACTCTCAGAGCTAACAGGAATAATGGTGAGGCGTGGATGACAGACCCTGCAATAGCAACAGGTGACAGGATAGACATCATTGATACAAGGCAGCAGATGGATGACATAATTACAAAACTGGAACAGTGGGTGAATGCAAGAGGGACTGATGATAACTGGTTTAGAGTCATCTCTTTTGCAGGTGGCAAATATATACCAGGGGCTATTACAAAATATGAAAATACAACGGCTTCTTTTTATTCTGCTTCTCTGGCGTCTCTTTACCGGGATGAGCTTTCCTGTGTTGAGGCAATAAACAAGATTGATGATGACCCTTATTATGGAGATGGATATTCCTATGTGGCAGGACTTGATGTAAAGAAGTACTTTGCTTCTGATATAAAACCTGACTGGTCAAAATATGATGAGGCATTTCTTAAAGATGACATAGAAAGTATATTACAGAACAGTTCTCAAACAGGTATTCTGTACTTTGCCGGGTCATCAGGATATCTTAATACTCTGACAATGGAAGATAATAACATATCTTCTTCTGACATTCTTGGATATACTGGTTCCACTTACAACAGTTTTATTATCTCTCATACTGATGTTACTGCTGCTTTTGATGAAGAGCTATGGTACGGACCTACAACAAGTAATATCTCCATAGGTAAGGCATCATTACTTTCTCCTGCTGCTGCCTTTGCATATTTCGGACCTCAAAGAAGTGCATATTCCTTGCTCAACTGGTCAAGGGCTGAAGATGGGCTTTTAGTCCATTCGCAGAGATATACAAACGAACTTACAATGGAAATTCTTAAATACTATCACAGGGCTAAAGAAGGCAATGTAACGCTTAATGATATTGTAACAAAAGCACTTGGTGACTATTATGCAAGAAATGGAGGTAGCAATAAATATGACTTCAGAACCCTTGTTGGTTTTTCTCTTCTTGGTTCACCCTGTATATACATCCCCCCACCTGCTACGCGTTATCCTGATGACTTTGATGAATGGGAAAATCTACCGACAGCAGAGCCACTTGACCCTGACAGAGTGAACTCAGATTATATACCCTGTTATGAGGTCACGGATGGTGGTACAAAAACTGTTTCTGTTTCTTATTCAGGTGACGGGTCTGTGGAACTTAAACTTGTTGACCCGAGATATTACACAGCCGATGATAAACAGACAGGAGGAACATCCGGGACATATACAACGCCGGCGTTTAAAGATGTAGATATTATAGGCAGAGAAGATACTGCTAATGGGCCAGGACTTTACTTTGTTCGTGTATCACAGATGGAGAAAGGGAAGACATTCTATACAAAAGAAAACAGATATTATTTTGAGATTGTTAATACATTTACCCCTTCAGGGGATATACTTGTGATAGATGATGACCAGCCAAGAAGATATACTGCATCTACTCTGAGTGGATATGATGGTGGCTGGCAGTGGGCATATCCTGATTATGAGGGATATTATACTGCAGCACTTGATACACTTGGTAAATTATGTAAGGTGTGGCATGTAGAGAACAAAGACGGTTCAGGTAATAGCACTGGACAGGGAAGGCATGGAGAGGTAACAGAAGCAGTCCTGAACGCCTATAAAGGTGAAGGTAAGGCAGTGATATGGTTTACAGGTAATGACTGGTTCTCCACAATACTGCCCAATGAAAGGACTGCTTTACAAAACTTCTTACAGGGTGGTGGTAAACTCTTCATCACAGGCCAGGACATTGGCTGGGATATAGGAAGCACCTCTTTCTATCAGAATGTCTTGAGGGCAAAACTGGTACAGGATGATATAAGGTTGTTTAATATAGATGGTATAGCAATAGATGACCTTTCCAAAGACCTCCAGAATATTACCATTACAGGAGGAGATGGGGCAAGAAATCAGAGATGGCCCAGTGAGATAAACCCGCAGAGTGGTGCAAGTCCCTGTCTGCTTTATAATCCCTATGGAAGTGGTGGTGGCTCAAGGGATAGTTCGGGTACAGCAGGTATAAAGTACTATAATTCTCAGACAGGCCAGGCACATGTATATTTCTCCTTCGGATTTGAAGCGATTAATAATGCTGATGCTATTACCAATGGTAGAACTTCAGTTATGGATAAGGTTCTCACGTGGTTAGGTAGTCCTACTTCTACAGGATTTTTCACCGCTACTGCAGGAGATGGGGAGGTTTATCTTAACTGGACAAATCCCAATCCATCAGCATATCCAGGGGTATTGATACTCTGCCGCGAAACAAACGGATATCCAACGACTGCTCCTACGAATGGGACTTCCTATACAGTAGGGCAGACAATAGGAGATGGCACTGTTATATATGTTCAGTCACCGGGAGGGACTTCCTATACACATACAGGACTTACAAATGGAGTTACCTACTACTATATGGCGTATGTTTTTAATGCATCTCATACTTATGTACTTTTAGGGATGGACTATGCTACCCCGCAGGAAGGCGGCGGCCCGGGTGCTTTACCAGAACCTACAAACCTTACGGCAACTTCTTCACAGGAAGGAGAGAAATGGGTGATAGACCTCTCATGGATAGACAACTCTTCAGATGAAGGGGGATTTGAGATATCAAGAATGGTGGGAACTGGAGGAACATGGGTGGATGACTATGCAACTGTCGGTTCGGATACCACTTCATATAGAGATGATGAAGGTGGAGCAGGACTTATCCCCGGTGTTATATACTACTACAGGGTGCGGGCTTACAGGGATGACCCGGGTGGACGTGTATATTCTGCCTGGTCAAATGTCGCATCTGCGGCAACATCAGAGATAGCAGCACCTACAAACTTAAGGGCTGTTGGTGGTGAAAGAGAGGTATGGCTTTCCTGGAAGAACAATTCACCTGGGGCAGACGGATTTGAGATACGATTTGAGATACAGAGAGGCCGTACTCCTTCATCACTTGACCATGTAGATTATACCCCTACAGGTGCTGTAAGTTTCAGGGACTCTCTTACCACATCTCCCAATCTACCTGATGGCAGGCCTTACTATTATAAAATCCGTCCATACAAGAGAGGGGTTGAACCAGAAAAGACCTGGTGGTCGGATATTGTATGGACCATTCCGGTTCCTTCTGCGTTTCCTGCAGGTGAAGACCCAACAAACTTACAGGTGCTTCCCGGCTGGAACACTGTGGTTATCAGATTTGATGACAATACAACAAATGAGTCCTCCTACTGGGTGGAACTCTGGAAGAAAGTCCCAAATAATACAGAAAATCCATATAGTTATTCCTATCTGCCTGCCTTTGAAGGAACTGGAGCACGGGAAACAGTCCTGACAATAACTACAGCTGGTAAGTATTACCTCCGTCTGATTGCCTACCATAAATACGGCTATGGATTCTCAAGATATGCTACTGTCTCTGGTGGTTCCGGGACATATGTAAGTTTTGAAGTAGCAGAAGGAACGGATACGTCAGGTGGTGAGACAGCAGGAAACTGTTTTATAGCAACAGCGGCTTTTGGTTCTCCCTATCAGAAAGAGGTTGAGATATTAAGGAGATTCAGGGATAGACACCTGGTTACCAATAGAGCAGGCAGGGCATTTGTCAGGTGGTATTACAGGCACAGTCCACCTTTAGCAAGATACATAAGCAGAAGGACCTGGGCTAAAATGGTTGTAAGGGGATTTTTGCGTCCACTTGCCTGGTTCTTAAGGTTTTAGAGAAGTTTTAAGAAGTTCTCTCTGGTTATCAATTTTACTTCTTCAGGGACTTCAAGGAGAGAGATAATATCTTTTCTGATGTCTGTAAAATCAAGTGTCTTTATCTTTTCTCTGACCAGTTCTCTCCAGTTAAATTTTTTTATATTTATCTTTTTTATACAGGTCTGCATAACCGCATTTTTTAACATATCTATATTCGGCTCTAAGTTTTTAAATTTTGTGAGATACCATAGAAGGTCGTAATAATCCCTTCCCCTGTTAAATTTTCTGCACAGCAAGGCGTGTATTTTCCCGGCAAACAAAGATGGAATGTCAAAGTGTTTTATCTCAAAGATAAAGTCAGAGTTATATAAACTTGTAATTTCTCTGCCACCTTCCGGTGGTAATGTGTCCACTTCAATTTTTATTGTAAACTTTTCTCCTTTTATTTCCGATAGTTTAAATTCATAAAGTAGATTTAAGAATTTTATAAGGGCGTTATTTACGTTTTTTTCAATATTGTAAGTTATTTCTACTTCATATCCAGCGAGGTACAATTCTCTTTTTATTGTATCCAAAAAGATAACAAAGTCATATTTGCATGCATTTTTAGATAAACTGAAGTCAAGGTCTTCTGAAAATCTTCTTAATTGATAAAGGAATCTTAATGCACTTCCGCCTGTAAATGTAATCTCGGTGTAAAAATTATTTTTATAAATCAGGAAGAGTATGTATTTCTGCAAATACTCGCGGAGAAGATTTTTGTTTTCGGTAAGCGGCGCATCAACCTTTAATATCTCTTTTATATAACCCTTCATAGTTTTTGGTATTTCCCTGTTACCATTTTGCAATATTCTATAAATTTTATTGCAGTGTTTCTTACCTTTTGGTTATATACGTTTGAAAATTCATCTAAATTTTTCAGATTGAGAACCTCAAGGTTTTGAAATCGTATCTCTTCAAATGCATCATAATCAGAAGGTATTCCTTTGAAATAGAAATAATCCAGCACTGCCTTCTCCGGAGATGCAATAAAAAAGTCAAATTTATTATCCTGCTTTTTTGTGAATCCGTAAAAGAGTTCTATTTTTATATGGAAGTAGGAAAATATACCCAGCGGATTTTTTATACTACCTGTTTTTTTTGTAGTTATAGAAGTGTAAGATGTGATTTTTTCAGGGATTAAATTATAGTAATTGAGCGCTGTTTCAAGAGAAATATAAGAAGGACTGACCATATAATTTGCAAGGACAAAAGGAGACACTTTTGTTCTGGAAAATGGCTCACTGAATATATAAAAACCCTTTTTCAGTTTTATAAGATATCCTTTCTTTAACCAGTAATTAACCTGTCTTCTGATATGAGAAGGGTTATCAAATTTATTAAAACTTCTTGAATCTATAAAAGGGAGTTGTGCATAAAGACCTAAAAATTCGTTAAATTTCATTTTCGCCTCTTATTTCTTTATATTGAAAATTTTATCAATTTAAAGAAATAAAGTCAAATCTTCTTATCTTTTTCATTTTCTCTCCCCCCTGCTGTACTACCTTTTCTATCCTTCTCCTCTTTATTCATTTCCCTCCCCCCTCTATATCCCCTCTTTTTCCCTCGCCCCTTCTTTCCCTCCACCTCCCTCTCCCCATTGTCCCCCTCTTATTTTCCCTCGCCCCGCTATACACCCTTTCTTTCCTCTCCCCATCGGGGAGAGGGTCAGGGTGAGGGGGATTCTTTCACCTTCCTTCCCCCTCATCCGTACCTTCTCCCCCGAGGGGAGAAGGGAGAGAAGAAAGAAATCCCTCTCCCCTTGTGGCGCAAGTCCGCCAACGTCTCAGTGGCGGAGAGACCTGTCCGCCGCAGGCGGAGGGGTAGGGTGAGGGGGATAGGATGAGGAGTTTACTTGCTATTTGCCACTTGCCACTTGCTATTTGCCATTCAGGTGAAAGGGCTTCTCTTTCTTTTCAACAACTGGTATAATAAAAATATGAAAAAAATTATATTATTCTGTCTTCTCCTTTTTATTACATTACCTTTTGCGGAGGAAAATATGGAAAGAATAAAACTACCATCACCTGAATATAAAGGGAAGGTATCTATTGAAGAGGCACTGAAAAAAAGACGGTCTATAAGGGAATATAAATCAGAGCCGCTAACTTTGAAGGAACTATCACAACTCTTATGGGCAGCAGATGGCAGAACTGCTGACTGGGGTGGTAGAACAGCCCCTTCTGCCGGGGCAACCTATCCACTTGAAATCTATGTGGTTGCAGGAAATGTTGAAGGTATTAATCCAGGTCTTTACCACTATGATATAGAGACCCACTCGCTGGTACTGGTTAAAGAAGGGGATATAAGAGCAGAACTTTCACGCGCCTCCTTAAATCAGTCATCTATTAAAAATGCACCTGTTGTTATTGTAATATCAGGTGTCTTTGAAAGGACAACGGGCAGATATGGAGAGAGGGGAAAAAGGTATGTATTTATGGAGGTGGGACACTGTGGACAGAATATACATCTACAGGCGGAAGCATTAGGTCTTGGTGCTGTTATGGTAGGTGCATTTGATGATGAGAAGGTGAAAAAGGTTCTTGGCATAAAGGAAGATGTTTTTTATCTCTGTCCTGTGGGTAAGAAATGAAATATAAACTCATAGCCCTTGATTTAGACGGGACACTCCTTTCTGATGATGGAACCATTCCTGAAGAAAATATTAAACAACTTGTAAAGTTTTCTCAAAGTGGTGGAATAGTGGTTCTTTCTTCAGGGAGAATGACCGATTGCATAGTACCTTTTGCAGAAGTACTTGGTATTGACTGTCCTGTTATTGCCTATAATGGAGCAATGGTTCGGTTGAAGAAAGTAGAAAACAGAAGGATTATATATCACAATCCCTTACCTTCCAGGGCTTCAGATGAAATTATTGATTATTGTATCAAGCACAGATTTTTTCTTAATTTCTATCTTGACGATGTTTTATATGCAGATGAGAGTGAAGAGTTAAGGAAATACGCAGAGATATATTCCAGACAGACAGGGGCGGTATATCACTTTATAAGGAACATCTCTTTAATGAAAGGGAAGTCGCCGACGAAACTTATACTGATAACCGATGTAGAAAACGAAGCTAGATTCAGGACAAGGGACTTCCAGTATGAATATTTTTTCGGTTATTTTCACAACAAACAGGTTAAAATTATAAAAACAAACCCTGAATATCTTGAATTTATAAACGGCAGTACAGATAAAGGGGTGGCTCTGAAGAAAATATCAGAATACTATAATATTGCAGAAGAGCAGATTATTTCTATGGGGGATGGTAATAATGACATTGATATGTTTAAGTATTCAGGTATTTCAGCAGTTCCTTCCAATGCAAAGGAAGAAGTAAAGAAATATGCTGATGTGATTTTACCCTGGGATAACAACAGTGCCGCAGTAGGCAATTTTCTCAGAGAAATTTTATAGTTCCCTTTCCATTTCCCACCTCCGCGGTGGGACATAAGCCCACCGCGGAGGTGGGATGGGGGGCTACTGTCCTAAAAACAGGTCCCTTGAAGGGAAGTTGGCATCTACTGTTAAATTTACTTTCAGGCGCCTCAATCCGATTTCATCACCCGGACTGGGTATATGTGTAAGATGAACTTCGCATCCCTTCAGGTCTTTTAACTTCTCCATAGCCATTTCTGCAGTGGGATTATTAGTTGCGGATATACTGAGTGCTATCAGTGTCTCTTCCAGATCCAGTACCTCATTTTTGAGTTCCAGAAACTCCCCTTTGAGTGTTTTAATGTGCTCTATGACATTTGAAGAAAGCAGGTGTATTTTATCAGGTATTTCAGCAATGTGTTTTATAGCGTTAAGAACCACACTTGAAGCCGCAGTCATAAGTTCAGAGTTATGCCCTGTTATTATTGTTCCATCAGGGGTTTGAAGGGCAGCACCACAGCAGACCATAGATGTATCCGTAAGTTTCTCCTTCCCTTTTTCAGCAGCATCCCTTGCAGGTTCCACCACACTTCTGTCTTCTGGTTTAAGATTTAGTTCTTCCATCAACAATATTATCTTTTCAAGTGTTTTCTGTGTTTCCACTCCTAATCTGTATTCGTAATTATACCTGAAATACCTTCTGATAATCTCCTGTTTTGCCGCTTCTTTCACCACATCATCATCTATAATTGCAAAGCCAATGCGGTTGACCCCCATATCTGTTGGAGAATGATAGGGCAGGTTGTTCCCCATAATTTTTTTCAATATTCTCTGCAGCACTGGAAAGAGTTCTATGTCTCTGTTGTAGTTCACCGCACTTTCCTTATATGTGCTCAAATGATATGGGTCAATCATATTGATATCATCAAGGTCAGCGGTTGCTGCTTCATATGCGACATTTACCGGATGTTTTAATGGAAGATTCCATACAGGAAATGTCTCAAACTTTGCATAACCAGATTTTATACCTCTTTTGTAGTCGTGGTAAAGTTGTGAGAGGCAGGTTGCTAACTTTCCACTGCCAGGTCCTGGTCCTGTCACCACAATGATGGGTTTTTCTGTTTCAATATATGAGTTTTTGCCGTACCCTTCTTCGCTTACAATAGTATTTACATCAGTGGGATAGCCCTTTGTTGCAGTGTGGAGATATACTTTTACACCCCTGTGTTCTAATTTGTTTTTAAATCCCAGAACCGACGGTTGATTTTCAAATCGTGTTATCACAACCGCTTTTATGTCAAGTCCGTATTCCCTCAAACTGTCAATCAGTTTCAGTGCGTCTGCGTCATAGGTAATCCCGAAGTCCCCCCTGATGCGTCCTTTTACAATATCTCCTGCGTAGATACAGAGAATTATATCAATTTTATCCTTCAACTGCTGTAAAAGTTTTATCTTTATGTTGTGGTCATATCCGGGCAGAACCCTTGCTGCGTGATAGTCATAGAGGAGTTTACCGCCGAACTCCAGATACAACTTTCCTTTGAAGAGATTAATCCTTTCAAGGATTGCCTTACTCTGTTCCTTCAAATATTTTTCGTTATCAAATCCAATTTTTTTCATTCCGCACCCTGAAAAATTTTACCAGAAAAAAAAATAACATCAAATAAAAAGAAAGATATAAAAAAAATGGACCCGGCCGGAGTAGCCTGTCCGCCAATGTTTCAGTGGCGGAAACCAGCAACCGTCTCTTCTCAGGAGGGGGTGCTTATCCCTTCCTGATAAAACCCTCACTACTACGAAAGACGTTCGCCGGTAATGTAGCCCTCTTTTGGGTTGCGGGTTCTTATAAATAAAAAAATGGACCCGGCCGGAGTAGCCTGTCCGCCAATGTCTCAGTGGCGGAAACCAGCAACCGTTGCTTCTCTCCTCAGAAGGGGATGCTTCCCCCTTCCTGATATAGTCCTCCCCCTGAAACGAAAGACACGGGGGACGATCCCTTCCCCTGTACCCCTTCTTGGTTGCTGGTTCTTCCAAAAGAAAAAATGGACCCGGCCGGATTCGAACCAGCAACCAACGGATTATGAGTCCGCTGCTCTGCCCTTGAGCTACGGGTCCATCTACATATTTACTGAAAAACTTAAATATAAAAGTCCACACTGTTCGTTGACAAAAAACTACGAACCCATTTTTGTCCTTCAATCTTCCAATCTCCGCAGGTTAAAGTCCTGCGGTTACCATCCCCCTCACCTTAAGTCCTCTCCCCGGATGGGGAGAGGGATGGGTGAGGGGGTTCTTTCCAATCTGTAATCTTCTAATCTCGCTACTCTCTGCTAATCTTCAACGATATTAAGTAAATGTCTGATTTCATATTTCACTTGTTATATTATACTTTTTTCTTCAAAAATTTCAATACCTTATTTTAAATTTCAAGAAAAGATAACGGTTGTTTATTACTTATGTTTTTGATAAAATATCTCCACTGATTATCTTTACACAGGGCACAGTTCCGATTTACTTGAGATATAAAATTCAAAAAGGCACTGAGTGAAATGGAAAACAATGCAGAGAAACTTACTCCAAGGGAGAGATTCTGCAGGGTTTATGATTTTAAAAATGTGGATAGACCACCACGTTGTGAAGGTATATATTACTGGAACGAAACAATTACACAATGGAAAAAAGCAGGAACATTTCCTGAAGATGCTGACTGGATAGAGTATTTTGGGTTTGAACCATATCTGTGTTTTTCAGGTGGTTTAGGGGTTACGGAGATGGCACTTTCGGGTCCGCCCATAAAAAAGAAGCTTTTGAAGAAAGATGGATATGTGGAGACATGGGAAAATGATATAGGGCTTGTATGGCAGGTAAGAACGGATTGTGTAAGTATGAGGTGGCTGAAATTCCCTGTTGAAAATCACAGGGACTGGATTGAGAAGATAAAACCCCGTCTTAATCCGGAAGAGCATAACTATGAAATACTGGAAAGAGAAGTGAGGTCAATTAAAGAAAGGGCTGAATATCCAAAGGCGTTTGTATTTACAGGGCTGTATGCATTCTGGCGTAATTTCTGGGGTGAAGAGAAACTTGCTTATGCCTTTTATGATGCTCCTGAAACACTTAAGGATATGGCAGAGGTGTGGTTAAAGATGCTGTGTGAATGCAGTCCAAAAGGATTTGAATATATAGAAGTTGATTGCGTGATGTTTCATGAAGATATGGCTTATAAGAATGGCCCATTGATAGGACCACATCTCTTCGACAGTTTTATGGCACCATATTACAGAGAATTGTTTGCACATCTCAGGAGATATGGACAGAAAAGGTTTTTGCTTGATTCGGACGGGAACAATGGAATTATTCTTGAACGTTTTATAGAACTGGGGATGAACGGTCTTTTTCCTTTTGAATGTGCCGCAGGTTATGATATAGTGAAATTCCGTAAAGAACACCCTGATTTTGTTATATATGGAGGAATAGATAAAAGGGTGCTTTTCAAAAGTAAGGAAGATATAAAAAGAGAAGTGATGGGAAAGGTGCCGCAGATATGGAAGACAGGTGGTTTTATTCCTTCCATAGACCACAGTGTGCCTCCCTGTCCGCAGGAAAATTTTGAGTATCTACTGGAATGTATCAGAGGGCTCTTTTAATAAGACCGAAATATAACTGAAATTACTGAATACGAGGGGAGATGTGTATGAAAACAGTTAAGAGATGGTTTGAATATGAGGACTGGACAGAGTTTTATAACCGCAGGCAGATATTCTGTACAGGAAAAGGAATATATCAGGTGCTTGTTAACTTTGGAGGCCCAGGGGGGGCGACTCCATACCATTTTTATGCAAGGGTTAAAAAGGGAAAAGAGAATTGTATAAAGGATATAAAGGTAGAGGGAGAAGAATTTACTGCGAAAAACGAGGTTATTTCAGTACCCGGGACACCAGCAGATTTCAACTGGGTGTATCTGGGCTTCTTAAAGACACGTCGTGGCTATCGTATGGTGAGAATATATGCACCTGAAGGATTATCAGGACTTGAACGGTTGTGTGTTCTTGAAGTTCTTGAACGATTACAGTCAGGCGAAATAGAACGTAGAATATCACTTGAGCCCAAAGGTGGAGAGCCCTTGAGCGGAGTGCCTCTGGGAGGAGTTGGTGCTGGAAAAATTGAATTCTGCAGGGATGGATTATTCCGTAATATAACCATTAATGGAAATATAGATACACCTGTATGGAGAAGCGAAGGTTCCTTCTTTATGGTCAGGGTAGAAGGCAGGTTTGGTGCTCTTTCCAGAATAATTTCATCCCATCCCCTTCATAATATTGCTCCTGTGGAAAAGATTGAATTTACTGGAATTTATCCGGTGGCTCTCCTTCGTGCGTCAGACAGGGATTTTCCCCTATGTGTGGAGATAGACGCTACAGGGCCAATTATTCCTCAGGATATAAAGAATTCTTCCCTGCCCATTGCTCTTTTCAATGTCCGTCTGATGTCAATGTCCGAAGAAAAGATAAAGGCAACAGCGGTATTCTGTATGGAGAATTTTCTTGGCTGTGGTGGTTCTATAGCGAAGAAGGAAAACTGGGATAAAGGATATTATGAGTTCTGGGAGGAAAGGAAAGGTAATACTGAACTTGAATGGAAGGGAGATGGATGTTCAGGGATGCTATTTACTGGGGGCAAGAAAGAAGAGAAGCGTTCACAGGGAGAGTACATAATCGCTACGGATTTTAAGGTTTCTTCTGTTATGGGAGGTATTCAGATTGATAATATGGCAACTGTCTGGGAAAAATTTACTGATACCGGAAGGTTGCCAGGGGTTTCTAACATGCCGTCTGCTGGAGAACCAACTTCAGGTGCAATAGCGGTTGAGCTGGAGATTAAACCAGGAGAAGTATGGGATATAAAGTTTGTCTTCATCTGGTATGTCCCTTATTTCTCTCAGACAGGAGATATTGATTATGGGCATTACTATACCAACTATTTTTCTTCTGCTGGAGAGATTGCTGAGTATGGACTTAAAAACTTTAATTTTCTGAAATCCTGTGCATCAGAACTTCCTTCTCTTTTGCAGAAATCAACACTGCCTCAGTGGTTTTCAAAGACATTGTGTAATGATGCCTATATATTTTCTACGGGTACCTGGCTGACAAAGGATGGAAGATTTTCTGTTAATGAAAGCCCTACCCATATGTTTGGCTGTATGGGAACACTGGACCAGAAATTATACGGCAACCATTATTATTCTCTGTTTTTTCCACAACTTGACCGTACTGAACTGCTTGCATTTGCAGAGTCCCAGGGGGAAGACGGAGGTATTCAGCATGACCTCGGATATGGATATATAGACCAGAAAGGAGTGAGTGTAAAATGGCCTGACCTTTCTTCTGCTCTGGTAATACTTTCCCTTAAACACTATCAGTTGACAGCCGATGAAGAATATATAAAGAGGGTGTACCCACATCTTGTAAAAGGTCTTTTTGAATTTCAGATGGGTATGGATACAGATGGTGATGGTATACCGAATATCAGTGGTGTGGGTAATACCTTTGATGCAGAGAAGTTTGAAGGGACATGTTCTTACATTGCTACTCTGTGGCTTGCTGCTTTGAAATCGCTTGAAAAAATTGCAGTTCGCCTGAATGATAAAGACACCGCTGACCGTTGCCGACAGTTATTTAATAGGGCACGGGAAAGTGCTATTAAAGAACTCTGGAATGGAAGGTATTTTATTAACTATTTTGACACAACGAAAAAAACTGGATGCATAAATAGTCACATATCACAGATAGCAGGAGAGTTTTTTGCCCGACTTTGTGGACTTGGACCTCTTTACGGAGACCACTATGTAAGGGAAGCCATCAGTTCTGTCCTGGCACTGAATTATCATCCCCGTTTTATATTTCCTGCCAATGAAGCCACTCCAGAGGGAAAGCTGCCCGGGCGGGCAATGTGGGGATGGTTACCCCACGCCCGTGTTTTTTTGGGAGGGCTTCCTTTATATTTTGGATTTTCAGAAGAAGGAATGGATGTCCTTGAAAGAATGGACAGGGTAATATCTGAATATAATGATGATAACCGCTGGGATTTAAGGTTATTTTATGAACCGGATACAGGCCGTCAGCACTGGGGACGTTTCTATATGAC
>DAONKS010000029.1:0-2622 GCA_035406305.1 bacterium
GTCTTGAGGTATGATAGAGAACTTAGAGAAATTTTAAAACGAGGAAATAGAAACTATATATGCTATCACTGGCATGGCGATATTGAAAAATATCTTCCACTGATTCTTAAATCAGGGATAGATATTCTTGAACCTGTGATAAACAGTGTGGATATGCCCAACTATATTTTGAAGATACGAAAGATAATCGGTGATAACATTGTTATTATGGGAGGATTGCAGGCGGAAGATATGGAGTTCAGAGAGACATCTGAAATTATTGCGATGACAAAGGAAGCCATTATTCAGGGAGGAAGAAAAGGGAGGTTTGTGCTTATCCCTTCAGGTATTCCTGAATCAAGTCCCATCTCCCCTCAGATGGAAAAAAATTATATACAATTTTTGAAAACAGGTGTTGAATATGGGAAATACCCCTTATCATAAAACATTTAAAACTGTTTGTTGTTTACAGCTCTTGGTTCGTTGATAAACTACTAACTACGAATCGATTTTACAATAAACTGTGATAGATTCTATCAACAAACTCCATTGTCTTAAAACTATCTCCAAAGTGTGTCTGTGGAAGTTTTTTTGTCTTAATACACTCAACAAAGTGTTTATTCTCATCATAGAAGCCAGCAATTCTGAACAATTGGTCGCTGCCTGTAATCTCTTTCGCTTTTATAATCTCTCCTTCCTGTGCGCCATCCTTATAAATTACAGCGGACTCTTCAGGGTCTGCAAATGCACATATGCCCTTTCCGTGCATTTCCACGCTGTATATCCGTTTACCTGAAACCCAGTTTGCTGACAGAAAACCGGTGGACCCATTTTCAAATTCTATTATTGCATAGAAGCAGTTGTCATATTCTGCCCCGATACTTTTTACAATGCTGACCACCTTTTTGGGCTCTCCTGCCATCCATCTTAATATGTCAACTGAATGAATAGCATCTGATGTTAATATATCAATGGCTCCATTGTAATACGGCGGCTGATTGATATAATTCTTGAAAAAATTTGCCTGGCAGTGAAGAACTCCTCCTCTTTCCTCAATCCTCTTTTTTGCTGCCACAATAACCGGTGCAAATCTTCTCTGGAAGCCGGTCATTGTGAAAACACCTTTTTTCTCTGCATGCCTTGCTAACTGTCTTGTCTGTTCTTTTGTTACCCCCGGAGGTTTTTCTATGAATATGTGAAGCCCAAGAGAAATACAATAAACTGCTATATCATAAAGATGATGCGGTGGCATTATAATATAGACCGCATCTGGTGCTGTCTTTTCAATAAGTTTTTTATAATCAGTAAATGTTTTTTCTATCTTATATTTCTCTGCCGTCTGCTTTAATCTTTCTTCTATCAGGTCAGCAATTCCTACAATCTCTGCATCTTCAATATTTGAAAGGGAAGGATAATGAACAGCATTTGCCATAGCACCAGCCCCTATAAATGCAATTTTAACCCTATCCATTACAGCCACTCCTTTTTATTATCGCTGCTATCTTTTTAATAGTATTGTCTAAATTTTTATTGATAAACCTGTAATCATATTCAGATAATATGACCTTTCTTTCCTCTCTTGCAGATGCCAAACGTTTCTTAATCTCTTCTTCTGATATACCGCTTCTCTCTCTTATCCTTCGCTCCTGTTCTTTTATTGAAGGTGGAAGTATACCTATAAGTACTGTTTCAGGGAATATCTTTTTTATACTTCTACCTCCCTGCGTGTCAATGATTAAAAGTACTTTTTTACCTCTGTTAATAGCAGATATTATATTTTCTCTGGGTGTACCATAGTGGTTGGAATATACCGTAGCCCATTCTGCAAACTTCCCTTCTTCAACCATTCTTGTAAATTCCTCTTCTGTTATGAAACGGTAATCATAACCGTCTTTTTCATCCTGTCTGGGTTTTCTTGTAGTATAGGTGGTTATTATTTCTATTTCTTTCACCAGTTCTTTGAGTTTTTTCCCAATGGTTGTCTTTCCAGTTCCTGAAGGGGCAGATATGACAAATATTTTACCGGAGTGTTTTTTCTCCATTTTTAAACAGGATTTTCAATCTTCAATCTGGGTCAAGTCCTAATTCTTTTCTTTTTTTAGGGTTGAATGCACCATCCTGTTTAATACAGCGTATTGCCCTTTCTGCTATGTTTGTGAAATTACCTTCTTTAAGCTGTTTCTCCCATTGTTCCAGTGCCTTATCAGGTTGTCCGTTGAGCTCATAGGAATGGGCAAGTACATTATCAACATAAGCAGGATGTGGAAACTTCACAGCTTTTTCCAGATACTTTACAGCATTTGGATAGTCCTGTCCTTTATGATAATATGTCCATCCAAGTTCAAAATAGACATCATATTTTTCGGAGTTATAAGAGACCCCTTTTTTTAGAAAGTTAACTCCTCTTTCATACCACATTATCTGTTCACGCGGAATTTCCACGAGTTTTTTAACTATATCCATTATCTCTTTGTTATTTTCATCTCCCATCTCTTCCAGTTTTTTTTCATAGGCAGTTAATTTTGCAATTACTACGGGCCTTTCTTTCTCTGTAAGCCCATGAGTATAATAACTGGTAAGTCCATCCTGTATTGCTTTTGCTTCCTCGGCTATGTTAAGAACAGGTAACATTTTTTTCTTCTC
>DAONKS010000029.1:2722-8233 GCA_035406305.1 bacterium
CTTTCAAGATTTTCAATAGTTCTTCTATAATTAATTTTTACCTGTAACAATCCAAGTGGGATATAAAGAAAGATGGCTATTAGAAGTAATATCTGATTAAGTTTTCTGTTCATACTTCCCTCTTATTGAAAAAATATACACCTATGAGTACTGCAATTGCTATGTAGATAATGCCATAAAGAACTGTCTGTCCTACATACTGCCAGGTTACATTTACTCCTACGACCACCTTGTCTTTTATATTAAAATTTTCATAGTTGGGGATAACTGTATATAACATCTCCCCAAGTCCTTTAAGGACAACATTTTCAACCCTTTCCAGCAGGCTTTTGCCATAGGATATGAGATGGCCCACAATATAAAGGAAGAATGAAAATATAAGGTTAAATGCATCTGTTGCAAATGTTGCTACTGCAAGAGTAATTGAGCCGATAAGTACAAGTTCAATAAAGATGAGGAAGACAGTTTTAAATGTTTCTATATCAGGGGGGCTCTTTTTAATGAAAAGCAACACTATAAAAAATATACTCATAAGAATAACATTTAAGAGTATAATCAGGGACTGTCCTATGAGTTTTCCGATTATAAAATTGCTTCTTGTGATGGGTTTGGAAAGAAGTGGGTATATGGTTCTTTTTTCTATTTCTCCAGAGACAGCAGCAAGTGCGGTAAATATAGCGATGAGGGCGCCGAAGAACTCAATGGTAGAAAAACTGACATCCTTTATCATCTTAAGTTCATCTTCTGCTGCAAGGAAGGAAAAGAATCTGGATGCGCCTATAACTATAAGTGCTACTACAAGAAGAATATAAAATGTTTTCTTCCTTAATGACTCCTGAAATGTATTGAGTGCTATCACCCATGCCTTCTTCATTTTTTCTCTCCTGTTTATACAACCTGTTTTTCTTCTACGGTATCAAACTTTTCAATTGCCTTAACAAAAAGGTCTTCAAGATTCCCTGCCTGGTATTCTTTCAACAGCCCATCAAGCGTTCCTGATGTTAATAGATACCCCCTGTGAAATATGGCTATTCTTGTACATACCCTTTCAACCTCTGATAGAAAGTGACTTGACAGCAAGATGGTTTTACCTTCCTGATTCAGTTTTATTAAAAGGTCTCGTGTCTCCTTGCATCCGATAGGGTCCAGTCCTGTAGTTGGTTCATCTAAAATCAATATTTTAGGGTCATTTATCAAACTTGCCGCAAGTCCTATCCTTTCCAGCATTCCCTTTGAATAGTGTCTTAATGAAAGGTTCCTTGCATCATATAGCCCCACAAGATGTAGAAGTTCTTCTACTCTGCTTGATATAATAGATGCAGGAATATCAAAGAGTTTTCCGTAAAACTTCAGAATTTCTGGGCCGGTAAGATAGTCATAATAATAAGGGTTTTCAGGTAAAAATCCGATATTCTTTTTGGCTACAACAGAATACTGATTTTCTCCCATTATATTTATCTCTCCTTCTGTGGGAAATATAATTCCTAAAAGGAGTTTAAGGCAGGTGGTTTTACCAGAACCATTTGGACCCAGTATTCCGAAGATTTCTCCTTCTTCAATACTCATTGTTACTTTGTTAAGAGCCACTACCTCTTTATTTTTCCCGAGAGTATAAACCTTGCTTAACTCTTTTGTCTCTATAATTGCCATTTACCCCTCCTGATTTTACGCGCTTATATATTACTAAATGTTTTCCTTCCTGTCAATTCACCGGTTTTTTTCTTTGATGGGCAACTTGTGTACTTTTATGCTGAATGCAGTATTCCTCTATCCAGGATGAAGTGAAAGTTAGCAATTTTGTTGAATAAAACGTTGCTATGGGTTGTAATAAGAAGGGAAGATTTATTATCTCTGACCATTGACAGCAGTGCGGTAGTTATGATATCTCCTGTTTCATCGTCAACTCCCCCTGTTGGTTCATCGGCAAGGATAAGAATCGGCGATACTATAATTGTTCTGGCAATCGCGACTCTCTGTTGTTGCCCTTCACTCATTTCTGCTGGCTTATGGTCTGCAATGGAAAGTATATCCAGTTTTTTCATAATATCCTCAACCATACTGCGCCTTTTATCCTCTGGTATACCACTGAATAAAAGGGGTGCTTCTACATTCTCAAAAGCTGTCCATGAAGTTATCAGATTATAGTCCTGAAAGATAATCCCTATCCTGTTTCTGCGGAGGACTGCCCAATTTTTATTTCCTGGTGCTCCAATTTGTTTTCCCTGCCAGTAAATACTGCCTTCTGTGGGTGGTTCCAATCCGCCCAGTAGTGAAATAAGAGTTGTTTTCCCTGTGCCACTCTTTCCACTAATTACAGTAACCGCCCCCTCTGTTAAACTGAGATTAATCCCCATAAGTACTGGAAACTCTTTTCTGCGGATATAAAAACTCTTTTTAAGATTCTCACACCTTAAAACTTCCTTTTTATTTTTTTCCATTTGTTTCCTCCTCATATATTATAAACGTCTTAAAGATTCTGCAGGTGTTCTACGTGCTGCACTGATAGACGGAAGGAGTCCCGCAAGAATACCTCCGGCTATTGAAAGGAACAATACCCAGAGTAGCAAAACGGGAGATATGATAACACCTGTTGTGAGAGGAAAATCAGTTACTGTTTTCACAGGGACTAAATATACAACAAGTCCGGAGATTATAAATCCGAGTAGAGAACCAGCGAGAGAGAGTATTACTGATTCAGTAAGGACCTGCATAATGATATTCCGTCTGGACCATCCGACAACTTTTAAAATACCTATATCATGCTCTCTTTCTACAACAGAAGCGAACTGTGTTTTACCTGCAAAAAGAAATACTCCAATCAATAATACTACAAGGAGGAACTCAACTGCTTTTTCACTCATACCCATGGCTTTTGTGGCTGGTCGCCAGCAGGCAAATCCATAAACTCTGAATCGTGTATCTATACTGCCCATACCGGTCATAGCGGCATCCATTGTGCGTCCATTTTTTGCTTCCACCAGGACTATATTCACTGTATCAGGAGGGAATTTACCGGGTTTGACCCTGTCAGAGATAATTGTGCGGGCGTCCTCTATATGCATATATACATCAGCTTTTGCAGGTCGTACAGCAGGATTTATTATACCTGCTACCTGTAATCTATGTCTCCCGATTGTTATAATATCTCCGACATCTATTTTCCTGGAGGATGCATAATCATCTTCAACCATAACAAGCCCTCTATCTTCCATACCTATAAAACGGCCTTTTAATATATCAGCAGGTGCGCAGGTAGTGCTCCCAATAGAAACCTTATGAGAGGGGTCAAAACCTTCTATAATAAATAGATGCCCATCTTTGTCTGACCGAACCCTATAACAGAGAGCAGGTGATGCATCTTTTACGGATGGGAGCCCAGCTATTTTTTCAACCAGAGTCACTGGAAACAGCATACTATGTACTCCTGCTGCCACAAATCCTTCCATGGGGTCTTTTGTAATCTTCTCTCCGGCTGGTTCAGTATCCGGCATATATCCTATAAAATGCGCTCCAACTTCTTTAAGAACCTTTTCTGTGGAAAGCCGGGCAAAATCCAGCCAGACATAAAGAGAAAGTACTATGCTGATAGCAATTGCATATCCTGCAATATTAACAGCAACCCTTCCTTTTCTATGTCTGAATTCTCGGAAGGCACACCTGAAATATGTTTTCATAGTACCATACACCTCCTTTGACTAAAATTTTTGAGTTTCTGGTGAAGTAGAACAAGCAGGACATGACCCCGGTGGTAATTTATATATATATCTATACTTGAATTGCTGTATTACTTCCTGGTGTCTTATGTATTCTTCAAGCCATAGATAAACCACTGAAACTACTAAAAAGCCAGTTATTGCAACAAGGAGAAGCATAAGAAATCTTTTAATCTTCTTTTTGTTATATCTCATTACTGTAATGGTCATTATAAAGTTTATCCACTACATATAGCAAGAGTACTCCTTTATCTCCAAAAAAGGCAACATCTTTTTTCATTTTTTTGTAAAGGATGGCTAAATGACTTCTTAATTTATCGGTATCACCCTCTCCGTCTTCAATATCATCCCTTATCTGGAATGCGCGTCCAAAGTTTCTTCCTATATTCAATATCTTCTCCTTCTTCTCTTTATTAACCTTTATAAAATAGAGTGGGATTGAAAAACAGAGTTGAAATAATTTTCCTGTTTTTAAATAATCCATATTGTTTTTCTCTTTTAATGAAATTTTTTTATCTTTATAAAGCATATCTATTACCTGCCCACCAGCCATTCCTTCAGAACCGATAGCATCAGCGGTTGCTTTTACAAGCAGGGGGTTGCCTGTTTCGGCAATCAGTTTAAACCCGAGAGTTAAAAGTGCATCTCCTGCAAGTATAGCCACTGCCTCGTTGAACTTTTTATGGCATGTCTCTTTACCCCGTCTGAAATCATCATTATCCATTGCAGGCAGGTCGTCATGTATAAGAGAAAAGTTATGTATGAGTTCAATGCCACAGGCAGCAGGCAAGAGTTTTTTTCCTTCCACGCCCAGTATGTCCCCTGTTATAAGTACAATAAGCGGCCTCAATCTTTTCCCACCCGAAAATACGCTATATCTCATTGCCTTGTGAAGTATCTCAGGTTTTTTATCTTCAGGCGGCAGAATTTTTTCAAGATACCCATCTATCATTTCCCTGTATTTCTTCAGTAGTATTTCTTTACTGTCCATAAATAGATGCCTTTTTTCAGTTTTTACTTTTGCCTTATTACTTTTGCCTTATACTTTATATACCTTTTCCATCCTTTCGCTTCCAAATCCGCATAGAACTTCCTGTGGCACTGTCTTTAACTTTTCTGCCATCTCCTCAATCTCAAAGTTATCCCCGAATATCTGTAAGGTATCACCCTGTCTTACATCCTTTCCTGTTACATCAATAATGGTCTGGTCCATACAGATATTTCCAGCAAGTTTTACCTTTTCTCCCTTCCATAAAAAATGAAAGTTATTGGAAAGACCTCTGCGGAGACCATCTCCATATCCAATACCTGCGGTTACTATAGAACTTTTCCTGTTTGTTTTATATGTAAGCCCATAACTTAAAAAAGTTCCTTCCGGAACGCTTTTAACATAAAAAACTCTGCAGAAACCTCTGACAGCACGCTCAAGGGGTAGCTTCCTGTAGAAATATTTCTCAGGATACACACCAAAAAGTAAAAGGCCAATTCTTATCATATCAAAGTTTTTATATGACTCGGGGATATTAAGTATGCCCGGGGAGTTTGCTATATGTTTAACAGGAATATTCAATTTTTTTATGCTATTCAATACATAATAAAATTTTTTCAATTGTTCCTTTGCATATGTTCTGTCTCTCCAGCCAGCAGTTGCAAAGTGAGAAAATATTCCCTCTACTTCTATACCTTTTATACCAGACACCTTTTCTATAAACTCCGGGGCTTTTTCAGGTGTAATTCCTATCCTGCCAAGTCCTGTGTCTATCTTAATATGAACAGATGCCACCTTTCTTCTCTTTTT
>DAONKS010000029.1:8333-17935 GCA_035406305.1 bacterium
CTTCTTATCCATATAACAGAAACCGTATCAAAGAATAACACAGAAAATACTACAAGAGGAGCAAATAAAGGGAGGAAGGTCTGGTGCTCCTCATATCTGTAAAAAGTAAGAAGTATGGCAGTTGTCCCGAGGAAATACCCTAAAAACGCACTTCCGCATTCTCCCATAAAAATCTTTGCAGGTGGAAAGTTATATCTTAAAAATCCTGTAACACTGCCAAGGAAAACAGCCAGTATTGTTGCCACGAATAACTGTTTCATCATCACTGCAAAGATAAAAAGGATAGCCCCACTTATGAATGCAACACCGCTACTTAATCCATCCATATTGTCCATAAGATTGAAGGCATTCATCATAAGGATAAGCCAGAAGACAGTAAGGAAAAAAGAAGGTAAATGCCCGGTAAGAGATATACGGATTCCTGCTGAAAAGATAATGATAGACGATATTATCTGAAGAAAAAGTTTCTGCCCCGCTCTCAGTGTCTTAACATCATCTATTACTCCGAACGCAACTACTATGGCTCCACCTGAAAGAATTGCAAAAAGTTTTCCCATTGTGCTTCTGATACCCGGGATATATTCTGAAAGAGAAGCAGGGAAAAGGCGTGAGTTAGATATAATTATACCTCCAAGAATGGTTATAAGAATGGGGAAATATATACCCAGCCCTCCTAAAAGAGGCATAGGATGTCTATGCACACTTCTTTCAGAAGGGACAGATATCACATTAAATCTTCTGGCAGCCATTCCTGACAGTGGAGTTAAAAAAAGTGATAACACTGCACCTGTCAGAAAAGCTGCGATATATACATATGGCCACATGGTAATAAGTCAAAAGTAAAAACTGAAAAACATTATATATTAAAAGGGCAACTATATCAAAATAAAACGGGAAGAACTAACGGGCAAGGTTTTCAAGCAGATGGTATAGCATTATGAAGATGAAAACCAGAATAAGGATGAAAACTATCAGTCCTATCATCCTTCCCGACCAGAACCTCATTTCCTCTCCGTATTTTTCCTCATAATAACTTCCCACTATTCTGGCTATCTCTTCAGGGCTCTTCCCTTTAAGTTTTTCTTTCCACTCTTCAGAGTCAAAGTTAATAATCTCTTTCATTTTCTCTCTTGATTTTTCTCTTTTTCTGTATTATATTATCTTACAACTTTTAGAGATACAAGTAAAACTTAAAAAAGGAGATAAAAAAATGGAAAGTGGAGTAGTAAAAATCGGAGTTGTTGGTGTTGGGGGTATGGGTTCTGCACATTGCAAGATGGTAAAGGATATAAAGGAGACAGAACTTGTTTTTGTATGTGATATTGAGAAGGAAGTTGCGAAAGCAAGAGGTGAAGAGTTCGGGGTTCCCTATTTTACTGATTACAGAGAAGCAGTAAAAAGTGGGCTGGCTGATGCACTTATAATCGCTACCCCGCACTGGGTACATCCGGAAATAGCAATATATGCCTTCAAAAATGGGTTGCATGTCATTTCAGAAAAACCCATAGCGGTTACTGTATCAGATGCTGACAGGATGATAAAAGCAGCGAAGAAAAGTAAAAAGGTATTTGCTGTTATGTATCAGAGAAGAACAGAGCCGTGGGTTAGAAAACTGAAAGAACTTGTAAGAGATGGTGTTATAGGAGAGATAACAAGGACATTGTGTATTGACCCATGGTATCGCTCCCAGGCATACTATGACAGCGGTACCTGGCGTGCTACATGGAAGGGCGAGGGTGGGGGCGTTCTTATCAATCAGGCGCCCCATACAATAGACCTATTTATGGCAGTTGGAGGGCTGCCTGTTAAGGTGGAAGCAAAGACAAGGACAAAGTTGCATAAGATAGAGGTTGAGGATGAGGTCTGTGCCTTTTTAGAGTATAAGAATGGCGCCTGGGGTTATTACTATACAACAACCTGCGAGTCTGGAGGTACTTTCCATATGGAGCTCGCAGGAGAAAAAGGGAAGATAATTGTAAATGGTACAGATATAACCCTTTACAGGTATGATATGCCTGTGTCAGAGTTTACCTATAAAGCAGAGAATATGTGGGCATCTCTTGGAGTTAAAGAGGAGAAGATAGAACTTGACACTAATGTTCCTGTGGGGCATGGAGAAATCATAAGGAATTTTGCAGGGGCGATACTTAAAAATGAGGAACTAATTTCACCGGGAGAGGAAGGACTGAAATCAGTGGAGTTTATCAATGCCTGTATCCTTTCCAGCAAAACTAATAAACCGGTAAAAATCCCTGTGAATAGAAAGGACTATGATACACTGATGAAGAAACTTATTGCAAAGTCAAAGGTAAAAAAAGCAGTAAAGGTTCAGAGGATGACCGACCCTAAATTTGCAAAATAAGGTTATGAAAAAGGTCAGGATAGGAATAATAGGACTTGGTGCAATGGGATATGGGCATTGCAAAAATGTCCGTTCTATTGAGGATGTATCTCTTACCTGTGTATGTGATAATGATGAAGCCCTTGCAAGGGAAAGAGGCAGAGAATTCGGGGTCCCTTATTTTTCCGACAGCCGACAACTTATAAACAGCGGTTTATGTGATGCTATTATTGTTGTTGTTCCACACTGGTTCCATCCGGATGTGTCCATATATGCCTTAAGTAAGGGGCTCCATGTTCTGTGTGAAAAACCACTTGCTGTTACCGTCTCTGATGCGGAAAGGATGGTAAAAGCGGCAAAAAAATATAAAAGGATATTTGCTGTGATGCATCAGATGAGAACAGAGCCATTTTTCAAAAAGGCGAAAGAGATTATGGAAAGTGATATAATCGGTAAAATACACAGGACATTATGTGTTGACCTCTGGTATCGCTCCCAGGCATACTATGACAGTGGTACCTGGCGTGCTACATGGAAGGGCGAGGGTGGGGGCGTTCTTATCAATCAGGCGCCCCATACAATAGACCTATTTATGGCAGTTGGAGGGCTGCCTGTTAAGGTGGAAGCAAAGACAAGGACAAAGTTGCATAAGATAGAGGTTGAGGATGAGGTCTGTGCCTTTTTAGAGTATAAGAATGGCGCCTGGGGTTATTACTATACAACAACCTGTGAACCGATAAGAAACTTTTATATGGAGTTTGCAGGAGAGAAAGGCAAGATGATAATAGATGGGTATAAAATAAAACTGTATAGATATAGCGCATATTTGTCTGTATTTACCCGTAAGGCAAAGAATATGTGGGAGTCGTTAAATGTAAAAGAAGAGATATATAATTTTGAGAGCAACACTTCTACAGCACAAATGGAGATGATAAAAAATTTTGCAGAAACGATATTAAAAAAAGAAAAACTTTTTGCTACCGGCAGAGATGGACTGAATACAATAGAGTTTATCAATGCCTGTATTCTTTCGGGGAAGAAGAAAAAGCCGGTTACTATCCCTGTTGATAGAAAAGAATATGATGAATTTATGGCTGGACTTAAAAAGTTGTCAAAACCGAAAAAAAATGTAAAGGTTCAAATAGCAACAGACCCCCGGCTGTTAAGATGATAGATAGTTACTTCAGCCCTTCAATATTTTCAATATCGTCTTTATGCCATCCCATCATTACAAGTTTTTCTCTTATATAGTACCTGTAATTTTCGTAAGGAACATCCTCTGGTATCCTGTGGTCTCCGTGGGGGATATATCCACCATCTTCAAATACCTTTTCCACCCTTTTCAGTTCATTCAATATCTCTTTTTTCCCGAGGGCTAACTGATATTTTGCGATACCCCCTCTTAAAAGTATATTGTGTCCATATTCCTTTCTCAACTCCACAGGGTCAGAACCGGCATGTACTTCTAATGGAAACATACAGTTAACGCCGCACTCAAGCCATACAGGTACAAGTTTTGTGATATTTCCGTCACAGTCAGTCCATATAACATCAACTCCGTGTTGCCGCAATAGTGTTGTTACCCTTTTCAAACGTGGTGCAACAATTTTTCTAAACATATCAGGGCTTATCATAGGCCCGTTTCTGAAGCATATATCTTCCCATCCAGCAGCAAAATCAACCTCTATCTCTGAAAGAACTTTTGAAAGTGTAGTTTCGTACAGTACAGTGAGTGTTTCTATAATATCTTCCACAAGGTCTGGCTGGTCATAGACCATAAGTGAAATCTGCTCAAAACCGACCCAGTTTCTTGGTGTACCAAAGTAAGAACCTAAATTGACACCCACAGGGTATGGATAGTGCCTTAATTTTTCATTTAAACGTTTTATATCAAAACTGATACGTTCAGGTGTTTCAGGATTCAGCCGTTCCTTAAATCTCTTCCAGTCATCCCGGTTGGATATGGGCATCTTTATGTAGTGCGGAATAGTCCTTATCCCTTCTGTCTGGACTTCCTGTATTGTGCCATCAGGAAGTTCCTCAATCCGCTTTCCTTTCTCTTCTTTTAATATCTTAACCTCTCCTGTAAACGGGGGCAGAGGGCCACAGTTAACAGGGATAATAAATTTTTTATCAACTCCGAAAAACTCTTCTACGGAGAAGTCCCCTTCACCTCTTTCCAGATATTTCGGCAGTCCTTCATTGTGCCATCTTTCTATTGTTTCACCGAGATATCCAAACTCCCAGTGAATCCCTTTATCAATACTTTGAAAATGCATCTGCCTTCTAAACCTTTCTCTCACTGTCATTTCCGGTTTTGAAGTGTCTAATATCCCTCTCTGCATCTCTGCCTCCTTATCGGGTTTTATTATATGAAATAATATGCTATACTTAATATAAAACCCTGTCAAATTCTGGAGATACAAAATGAAGGCGGTATTTCTTATTCAAAAAAGAAAGGTTGTAATAGAGGATATCCCTGTTCCTGAGATAAAAAATAAGTCCGATGTGCTTGTGCGTGTAAGACGTGTAGGAATATGTGGTTCGGATATACATTATTATCTTGAGGGGAAAATTGGGGACCAGATTGTAGAAAATCGTATTATACTGGGACATGAGGCAGCAGGTGATGTAATGGGTATAGGTAAAGGTGTGAAAAATTTAAAAGAAGGGCAGAAAGTAGCGATAGAACCGGGGATAAGTTGTGGAATGTGTCCCCAGTGTATTACCGGTAAGCCAAATCTCTGTCCCGATGTAAAATTTTTTGGTACACCTCCTGTTGATGGTGCTTTAAGAGAATATGTGGTTATGCCGGAGAGAAATCTTATTCCCCTTCCAACAGGGATTGATTATAATGAAGGTGTTCTTTCTGAACCACTGGCTATAGGCCTTTATGGTGTTAGATTGAGTGGTTTTTCTGTGGGAGATAGTGTTGCTATTATTGGTGCAGGACCTATAGGGCTTTCCATCCTTTTTTCTGTTGTATCAGGTGGTGCAGGAAAGGTATTTATAAGCGACCTTCTACCGGCTCGCCTTGATATGGCTAAAAAACTTGGTGCGGACAGAATAGTGCTCGCTACAGAAGAAGATATTGTAGAAGTGGTAAAAAAAGAGACATCAGGAAAGGGTGTGGATATAGGATATGAAGCAGCTGGTAAGGGAGAGACATTCAGACAGAGTACAGATGTTGCAAGGATAGGTGGAAAGGCAGTTATTTATGGGATACCGGAAGATGACAGGGTAGAATTTAATGCACATAGCATAAGAAGGAAAGAGTTAAATATTGTAAATGTTCGGCGCTCCGCACATACAACTGAACTTGCAATAGAACTTATAAAGAAGAGCAATCTTCCTTTCTCTTCGCTTGTTACTCATACATTTCCTATTGAGAAAACAGAAGATGCATTGAATACAGCAGCAGAGTATAAAGATGGTGTAATAAAGGCAGTTATAGAGTTATAAAAATAATATAGGAAAAGGGAGTTTTTATGGACATAAAAGTATTCAGTGTTGCCTTCGCTTCTATTTTGGTTGCTGAACTGGCAGATAAGACACAACTTATAGGTGTTACACTATCAGCAAAGTCAGGGAGACCTTTTTCTGTCTGGCTCGGGTCTGTTCTGGCATATATGCTTATTACCATTGTAACTGTTATTATAGGGGCAATGCTATCAAGATGTATAAAGGGAGATATCATAAGATATGCAGGTGCGGTTATCTTCATTGTTATAGGGTTTTTAATGCTCCTGGGCAAGATATAAAGGGGGAAGGGGATGATAGAGATAGACCTGAAAGGAAAGGTGGGGATAGTTACAGGTGGAGCAAGTGGCATTGGTAAAGCAGTAGCGGAGAAGATTCTTCAGGCAGGTGCAACAGTTGTTATCTCTGATATAAATGAAAAACAGGGACTTGCTGTTGAAGAGGAGTTCAGGGCAAAATACGGAAGTGCCCTTTTTATAAGAGCAGATGTAACAAACAGAAAAGATATAGATGATATGGTGTCAGGAACAAAGAGAGAGTATGGTAAAATTGACTTTCTTGTAAATAATGCAGGGATACTTATTCCTCGTCTTCTCGTTGACCCTGCGGGTAAGGAAGAGATAACAGAAGAGATATTTGATAGGATGATAGCCGTAAATCAGAAGGGTGCTGTCTTCTGTGCGCAGGCAGTTGCAAGGGAGATGATAAAGGATAAGATAAAAGGAGTGATAGTAAATGTCTCTTCTGAAAGCGGTCTTGAAGGTTCTGAAGGGCAGAGTATATATGCAGCAACAAAGGCAGCACTCTATTCCTTTACAAGGAGCTGGGCAAAGGAATTGGGAAAATATGGAATAAGGGTTGCAGGTATTGCTCCTGGGATTCTTGAACCCACTGCTTTAAGAACCCCTGAATATGAAAGGGCACTTGCATATACGCGGGGTATAACAGTGGAGCAGTTAAGGCAGTCGTACGAAAAGGTCTCAATACCGCTTGGCAGGGTGGGAACCCTTGAAGAGGTAGCCAATGTTGTTGCATTTCTTATATCAGACCTTGCATCTTATATAACAGGTACTGTTATAAACATATCTGGCGGTAAGTCAAGAGGATAAGTATAAACTCAAAACTCTAAGCATTAAATTATTGTAGTTTTAGATTTAGAGTTTTTAGTTACATCTCCTGTGATTTAATCCAGCTCACCCATCTGAAAAAGTCGTCTCCAAAGTTCTGTCCGGATATCTCTGTAAGGAATAATATCATATTTCTTTCCATATCGGGTTTTAGAGAGATATAGGGATGTTTATTTTCAAGAACAGGGAGAATATATTTAAATGTAGATTTTCCTATCTTTGTAAGTGCTTTTGCTGACTCTTTTCCAGGTGTCGTCCACACGCCGTATCCATCATACCTGCAGAATATCGGATTATTATCATCAAGTATTCTTATAAGAAAAGGAGATGCCTTTTCTGCCTTTTCCCCCAGTAGCCCTAATTTGTATGCTGCTTCTCCCCTTTCAGTTGCATTTATAGAAAAAGTCCTGTCCACAAGCGATTTCACATCAGAAGGAAGATAAGGATATTCCGGAGATATCTTTGTTTTATCAATGACCTCATCACAGGACAGATAAGAAAGTATAAAAAATGACAAACACAACATTAAAAGTATTCCCGTTCTTCTCATAACAGAATTATACTCCAATAAAAAATTTATGTCAAAAAAGACAACCGATATCCTTTTTTGACAGAGGCAGCCACAGAAAGGTAGAATAAAAACCAGTCATAGGAGGCAGATGAGATTTTACAGATTGTTATTGGTCTTTTTTCTCTCTACTTTTTCTCTTTTTTCAGCACAGGATAAGCCATATATTGAAGGAGATGTCCTTGTCCGTTTTGCTTCACACAGAATAACTCCAGAACAGCATTCAAAGAGCCGTTCTCTGAATCTTAAGACAATAAGAAGATACCGCTCTATCCCGGGGCTTTACCAGCTTAAAGTTCCTCAGGGGATTGATACACAGGCAGTTATTGAGCAACTCTCCACAGACCCGGATGTATTATATGCAGAACCAAACTATATATACCACACACTTATAGAACCCAATGACCCGGAATATGGAAAACAGTGGGCTTTACCTAAGATAAATGCTCCTTATGCCTGGGATAAAACAACCGGAAGCGGAGATATTGTTATTGCTGTGATTGATTCAGGGATTGACTATAACCATCCTGACCTTTCAGATAATGTATGGACTGACAGCCAGGGCCAGCCCGGATACAATGCGATAAAGAATAACGCAGACCCTATGGATGACAATAGCCATGGAACTCACTGCAGTGGAATTATAGGTGCTTTTGGTAATAATAGCATCGGGGTTTGCGGTGTCAACTGGAATGTAAAAATTATGGCGCTAAAATTTCTTGATGCTTCAGGCAATGGCTCTGTTGCGGATGCTATAGAGTGTATTGACTATCTGATAAGAAGAAAGGATGAGGGAGAAAAAATTGCTGCAGTGAGTAATTCCTGGGGTGGCTATGCATACAGCAGTTCTTTATACGATGCAATATCACGTCTGGCAGAAAAAGGAATTTTATTTGTTGCTGCAGCAGGTAATTCAAGCAGGGATAATGATGTGACGCCACTTTATCCAGCAAGTTATAACCTTCCCAATATCATATCAGTGGCTTCAAGTGATGAAAATGATAACCGCTCCTACTTTTCAAACTATGGAAGGACCACTGTTCACATAGCAGCACCTGGTTCTTTTATATACAGTACAATACCTTCAGAAGGTTATGATTATAAAAGTGGGACATCTATGGCAACCCCCTTTGTTGCAGGTGTTACAGGACTAATTTCTGCATACACAGGGGATACAGACGCAACAAAACTTAAAAATATAATACTTAACGGTATCACACGACTTCCTCAATGGACAAACCTTACAACAACAGGTGGCCGTCTTAATGCTGATGAGTCATTAAGGGTTGCACAACTTCCTTCCTATGTATTACCTGTTTCAAATTTTAATGCAGAACGGGTGTCAGGTGGAGTTCGGCTTACCTGGAATATTCCAGAAGGTGCAAACTGTGTAATTATAAGAAGGAACAGTAGCACTTTCCCTTCAAAATGGGATGAAGGAACGGAAGTTTATAGGGGTGGGGGGAACTCTTTTTTAGATGAATCTGTTGTGGAAAATATCCCTTACTACTATACCATCTGGGCGTATTATGGTGGAACTCTGCAGCAGATAGAAGAAGATAAAATTTCACCGGCAAGGTATGCCTATACAAATTCACCTCCTTATAGACCTGAATGTCTATCTCCGACAGATGGTGCAGAGGATATTTCTCTTACACCTCTCCTTAAAGCAACTGGCTTTGTTGACCCTGATAATGACAGCCATAATGCAAGCAGGTGGCAGATTGCGAGGGATAGCAGTTTTAACAACATTGTATGGGACAAAACAACCTCTCCATCAACACAGACAACCGTTCCTTCAGGTGTCCTTTCCTACAGTACAAGATATTACTGGCGTGTAAGTTATCAGGATGAAAAAGGGTTGTGGAGTGAATGGGCGGTGCCCTGG
Organism: bacterium; assembly: GCA_035406305.1. Taxonomy (GTDB): domain Bacteria; phylum Ratteibacteria; class UBA8468; order B48-G9; family JAFGKM01; genus JAAYXZ01. The sequence continues at coordinate 17,738 of DAONKS010000029.1, forward strand.
AGTTTTACAACAAAAGAAAGAACTTCAGGAGGTGGTGGAGGGGGTGGATGTTTTATTGCAACTGCTGCCTTCGGTTCTCCACTTGAAAGGCATGTGCAGATATTCAGGGAATTCAGAGATAAAAGATTGCTTAAAAACAGGTGGGGCAGGACATTTGTCCGATGGTATTACAGGCACAGCCCGGGATATGCTGAGATA
>DAONKS010000029.1:18035-19161 GCA_035406305.1 bacterium
AGAAGTAGTTGCGCCATATTTGACACCTCGCATATGGCAAAGTTTTTTTTCAAAGGGGATAAAGCATCTTCTGAACTGGGACGGCTTCTCACAGTAGATATTGAAAGTATGGAAGACGGGCGGTGCAGATATTGCCTTATTCTGAATGAAAGGGGTGGTATTATAGATGATGCTGTTGTTTATAAATTTTCGGATGATAGGTATATGGTAGTCAGTAACGGCTCCACAAAAGATAAGGTAAAGAACTGGTATCTTTCTTATATAAAAGAGGCAGAGATTGAAGATGGAGATGCATATCTTGATAAAATAGATGTTCAGGGGCCACTTTCCCGGGATGTTCTTGAAGATATTTTTAATATAGACCTTTCATCCCTCTCTTTTTACAGATTCGGGATGTTTAGCATTTCAGGTGAGGAGACAGTGATAAGTTATAGTGGATATACAGGTGGAGCGGGATATGAAATATATATTGGCAGGGACAAAACAGAAAGGATGTGGGATATATTATTACAGGATGGAAGGGTAAAGCCAGCAGGACTTGGTGCAAGGGACTCTTTAAGGTTAGAGGCAGGACTGCCACTTTATGGTAATGAACTTAACGAGGATATAACACCGCTGGAGGCAGGACTGGGTAAGTTTGTTGATTTCTCACACTCCTTTATCGGCAGGAAGGCGATTGAAGAAAGGAAGCCACAGAAGAGAATGGTTTATTTTGTCTCTGAGACCCGGCAGTCGCCAAGGCATGGATATAAGATATTTTCAGATGACACAGAGATTGGCTATATCACAAGTGGCTGTTTTTCTCCTTCCATTCAGAAGGGGATAGGTGCCGGCTATATAAAGGGCGCTATCAGGACCCCTGAAAGGGTATCTGTTTCAGATGGAAAATATGCTAAAATATATTGTTCCGTTGTTAGTAAGGAAAAACTTATCTCTCTAACAGGAATAAGAAGATAAAAACCCCCTCTCCTCTTTCCTCTCCCCATCCGCCTTCGGCGGACAGGTCAGGGGAGAGGATTAAAGGTGAGGGGGAAGGTAAATCAGAACTCCGCACCTGAAAGAGATGCAAAGAAGAGTGCGAGGTAAAGCGGAAAATCATAGCTCCGCACCTGAGAGAGAAATAAGA
>DAONKS010000030.1:0-18086 GCA_035406305.1 bacterium
CTTCAAAACCTTCTGTTTTTAGCTGTCCAGGTAGAAGTACAGCTATACTTCTAAATATAAAACCTTCAGGTACCCATATTCTAAATCCTCCAAAGGGTTCGGAATTGAAGAAAGCATCTTTTAGATAGTATTTTAATATTTTCCAGTTGTTACTATTACTTAATTGTGTTTTATTAGTGTGTATGCTGGCCCATCTTGCTCTACTACTGCGGTAATTAAGATTAATATTACCTGTTCCTACATCAAGAAATTCAATAAATATTTCTACTTCTGAATATGGTTTTGTCCACTCTGGAAGTTGGACATAAACAATCGGACCATAATCAGTTTTTCCTCTTCTTACGATGGCAATATAAGAATCTTCTTTTTTTTCAAGAGATATAACACCTTCGTTTGTGCTTTTAATAACAGACAATCCTTTTTCTATTATTGGGCGCCTGTCATAAATACCCCATACTCCAAAGTGTTTGCCTTTTGTGAGAATCTCTGAAAGAGATAAACCAGAAATTATAGTTTTTTTGGGTGTACTTTGTTTAGTTTTTGCATGTCCTATCTCAAGTACTCTTACAGAATCTATCCATATGGGATCTCTGGAATGATTTGCAAAAACAAGAGGAATTGTTGAGTTTTCAGGAGGGACATCAAATTCAAAAGAGTATTCATGCCAGTCCTCATCCTGGTGAGTAATAATTTGCACGGGGAATATATGTTCCATTTGTACATAAGATTCTCCAACAGGTATACTACTTACTTCTATATAAGCATTGCTATCGGTCGTTGCAGCGAATTTATAAAAAAACGTAATTCTGTACCTTGTTAATGGTTTCAGAAAAAGATATTGGGAGGTATTAAAAATATAAGGTTTCAATTGACGTTGAGCATCTGGTATGCGCTTTGATGGTGTCCATCTATTAAGAAACTCAACTACACCATTTAAACGGAGAGAGTACTTACCTTCAGGTGGGTTATTCGTTTCCATAATTCCATCTGCTTGATATAGAGGAAATGATAAATCCGGCTGTTGTAATAAATGTATAAAAATCTCATTTGAGTTAGTTTCCCATCCATCAGGTGTGCCGTTGCCATAAGTGTCAATTTCAAATCCACCGTTAAAAATAGAAGGGGCAACGGGACAAGAAAATGTTCTCTCGTACTGTCCATCCTTCACAGTTGTTATTATCATTCCCACCTTATTCAATGCAGAAAGTGCTTCTCTTCCCGATATATCTACCTTTAAAGTTTTAATTGTGCCTGCTGGTATATTTAGCATTGATGGTGGATTTTCCAATTTTAATATATTAGGTGTTGTGGTAAAATCCAAAGATACGTTCTTATCCGTTGAGGAAATATTGATCAGAACAACTTTGATTATATCTGTCATTCCTTGTTCACGTGGCCAAAGTACAAAAAAACGTATGGATTCATTTTCAGGAAATTTGACAGGAATAAGTATGCTAGATGCTTTTGCTGGAGGGACAGAAACAATTACTCCATCATGTGTATTACGCAGGTTAACCCTTACAACAGTTTCTTCATCGTAAAGATATGCGAAAGCATATTTAGTGTTAGCAAGCATAGGCCATTTTATATATACTTCTCCTTCTTTTTCTTCTTCATTCTGAATATTGATGAGTGCCCCTGTATACTCTTTTTCTTCCCGTTTAAACCATTTCGCAACTATAAGAGGACTGACTTCTAAATCTTTATCGTCCATAAAACGGCTGTTATACATCCAATCTTTTATACGGTTACGGTGTGCATAAAAACGGCGATCATTTATAAAATCTCCTCGTAAAAATAAGTGTATTGACCTGTTATATTCTTCTATACTGCGACACCATATTCCTCCTGGATTATTATATCCTCTTACTAATTTGGCTTCGGGGAAAGTATATAAAAATGGCACTCCATCGCAATATGGTGACCAAACCCATAGTCCTAAATCTGCATACTGCATCAATTGATCTGGACATCCTTCTATGGCAAGGACAATATCAGGATTAATTTTACGTCCCTCATCTATTATTTGTCGGAAAACTTCCTGAAGTCCTTTATTCCATAATCCATGTTGTTTCCCATGTCCATGGTCATCTGCATAGCATTCATAGAAATTACATGCTTGGTCAAAGTAAATACCACTTGCTCCTTGCAATTTTATATAATTATTTACCGCCCCCTTAAATAACATTTCTTTCCAACCAGTGGAAGCCGTACACATGTTAAATCCTTCATCTGTAAATCTTGAAAGATATGGATAAACTCCAGTTTTTCCTGAAAAGTCCCGTTGTGCCCACCTAGGCCCAAATCCTCGCGGAGGAATTTCTACTTCTGAAGGAATAAGATTACGTGGAGTTGGTCCGATAAATGGTTTATCAGCATAATCATCTGTCCATCCACGTGAATTCCAGTAATATGTAGTATAAAGCCCATGTTCGCGGGCTTTTTCCTGAATATTACGAAATTCTTCTGGAGTACCATAACGTGGATTAATTAAAGGAAATGCACTGCTTGAGTACATTCCATCTATAGAATTTGCAAAGTTCTGTCCCCATACTGGATGAATTTCAAGGAGCTGTGTTAAGGGTAACCAGTGGCTGAGAAATCTTGCAGCCATATTTGTACCTCTAATCCAGCCATCAACATTTTTTGCCCAATTAGAATTTATACGTGAAAAATCCATCCATGAATGCGCCCATGCACTGTATATATCTGCTGCTTCATGCCAATCCCCCTTATAACACCCTACTTCATAAGTAGATTGGCTTTTTTCTCCCGGCCCAATATATATCATCCGATTAAAACCTATATCCATTGCCCACGAAGATGGCGATGGAACAAAAGTTATTTTTGTTCCAACACCGTCAGTGTTGCGTACTTGTACAGTAAATCCTCCTTTTGAATTATATAAGGTAAGCCATCCCATACTGTAATATCCTGGATAGATCCCGCTTAATCCTAGAGGAGAGTCTATATAAGGTTTAGGATTACCAGGTATATAAAAAGGAGCTCCTGGGAAATCTGCTCCACTATGGTTGTTTACTGCAACCGCCATATTATTCTCAGGGTCAGAACCTATGCGTACTCCTGCTAAAATAGGGAATTCTACATTCCTGATTTCCATTTTTGATTTATTGTCAATAGTTATTTGCCATGTAGATAAACCTTCAGTAGGTAAAGATATCTGTACCGTGACATCAATATTTTCTGCTATGCAATATTTAAGATTTAATTGCTGCCAGTTACTTTTCAATAGTAATTGATAATCCGTCATATTCCTTGGTTCTGGTGTTATTTTTTGCAGTCCAGCACCAGGATATCCTATGCTAAATCTAAACAGGGGTTGACAATTACCTGGGGGTAATATCCATCCAGATTCTAATGACCACCATCCAAACAGGGTTCCATTATGAATGTCAAAAAGAATTTTTTGATTTTTATTAGAGAGTACTACTATTTGAGTAAAAGGTTTTTCAAATTCTGCTTTAAAATTAGGAAGGAAGAATTGATTGTTATGGGTTTTAGTAATAACTGCTTTAAGATATAATTGTGACAGTTCAGTAGATTTTACTTCTTTAATTGGTTTCCATGAAGTACCTTCATCGGCAGAATAGAAAAATTCTACATTATTATTTTGGCTTTCTCCTTCAGCAATTACTTGTAAAAATCTGGATATGGTTACATTTATAGGGAAAAAGAATATTTCTCCTTCAGGAACAATTTGTATATTAGAATTACCACCTCTATCTTTTGGCGGTTCCATACCTTCGGGAATTAATGCAATACGGTCAAGCAACATATATTCTAACCCGGCACGAATACGAAATACATGACTGCCGTTTCTAAATAGTCTACTTTCTCCAGGTAACCAAATCCATTCACCTTTATAGAAGGGCTCTTCAGCAAATGTAATTTTAGAATAATCGATTGCGGTGAAGTGCTCTCTATCAACCTGATAAACAACAAAAGGATAATAGGGCTCCTTAATACCATATTCTTCTGTGAAAAGTCTAGAACGATGAAGTTTTACCCGGAACCATGGTCTATACATTTGAGTTGATTGTATATATATATCAAAACTTATTAGGTTACGATTTAATACTCCTTGATATATAGAAACACCTGAGGGAGTTTTTAAAACAGATGATTCTTGTTTGGGTGCAAGAATGATGTTAGATGCGTTATCCATATCCATCCATAAAATACCATTTTCGTCAGGGAATATTGCTTTTGAAAGGGAGTATTTATCATTCAAAGTTCTGATACCTTGCCACTGTGCAGGAATGAGTGGCAGGTTATTTCCAGAGAAATTACATTCCTGAGGTATCGAGGGAATTTTTATATTTTCTGAACGCAGGATTTGTAGAGAAAGATTACCAATAATAGGAGAAGTTTTATCTTCTGATTCCTCAAGAGTTAATCGGAGAAATATATTTTTATAACTTTTATAAGAATCAGGAATAACACCATCTGATTCAATTTTTTGCCAGTTTTTACCTCCATCGACAGATAATTCAATACCGACTTTACCACCGGAAAGTTCTGCATCAAAAGAAACTTTTTGCGCGATTTCATTCTGGGACAGACGGACCGGGCCGATTAAAATTATACCTTTTGATGGAGTAATATCATAATTATAAGTTGGAGATAATATTTCATTATTATTAGGTTCAACATCTACGGGTAAAAATGCTAATTGAGATAACTTTATGCCACCTTGCCAGTCAATTATAAATATATGCTTGCCTTTTGAAAATTCATATTCCTGTCCTTTCTTCCATAACCAGCGATTGAGATTACTATCATTAGGGTCAGTAATATTAGCATCTGTGATGAAAAGGGTATGTCCTTCATCAAGTTTTTCTGTATGATTCCAGTGTCCTATACGTGGAACATAAAGGCGATACCAAAGAGTTAATTTTACAGATTGTTTTATCTCTATTTCGTATATACCAGATTTAAGATATGCTACATATTTCTCATTTGAAGATAAAGAGTCTTTTATTATACGGAAAGTTTTTATTGGCTCAGTTTCATCCTGAACCAGAAAGTGTGTCATTTCTGTGGCGTTTATTACGACACGCCCGTCATTGCCTTGTGTATAGAAACGCGGTAGTTTTAATAATCCATGTGAGTATATACAATCTGTATCCGATATCTCTATTATTTTGTGTGTAATTATGTCAGAGTAACCCCACGTTATCAATAAACTAATATAGATTATTATAAAGTAAAAAAAGTTTTTTTTTATCATTTTCACATATTATAAATAATTATGCTACCAGTGTTTTACCCCACCATTATAAAATACACTATTTATAGTTCTGGGCATTTCAGATTCTAACATCCATGATACGTGGAAATCTCCCCAAAGAACATTTGCACCACCGCCGTGTCTTTTTCCTCTTCCTCCATCATCTGAGGTAGTAAATGCTTTTGAAGAATACCAATCTATATTGTGGTCCATAACCAATGCAAAACTGGAAGGGCTTTTTACCCTTTGCATTCGCAGTCCGATGCGTGGAACCTTTCCAGCATCTCCAGATATCCAGTTTTCCATACTATTATAAAAATTTATCGCATAACTGCATACAACGAGTTCATTGTTGCCTCTCGGTTGAGGTGCTTTAGGATTGCTGGGACACCAGAAAACACCTCTTTTAGTATTATTTGGTACATAAGGAGGAACAGGCACATAAATAGGAGCAATTTGTGTAACCCAGGTATAACCATTAGGTTGCACTCTCCATGGAATATATCCTTCATAATCTTCGGTGTAAAGAGCAAATGCAAGGGCTATCTGTTTTAAATTGTTCATACATACTGCACTCCTTGCCCTTTCCCTTGCCTGAGATAAAGCCGGTAGCAACATTGCTGCAAGTATTGCAATGATTGCTACCACCACCAGCAACTCTATTAACGTAAATCCCGCTCTTCTATTTCTTCTTTCCATTTTCTTTCCCTCCTTTCTTTTTTTGTCTTCCTTAAAACTTCTCATCTCATACTTTCGTTGTATCATAATTGTATTCTCTATGGTTATTATATAACTATTTTCTTGATTTGTCAAGTGTTTTTTGGTATAATGAAAACACTATGAAGAATATTACAAAGCGAGACCTTGTAAAAAACTATATTTTAGATGAGATAAGATATGGTATTTTGAAAGGAGGAGAAAGATTACTATCCGAAGAGGCGTTAGTAAAAAGGTATGGTGTAAGCAGGGTAACAGTAAGGAGTGCCCTATCCGAACTGTTAAAAGAAAACTTCATATTTAAAGAGAAAGGAAGGAAAGGGTATTTTGTAAGTCCTGGTAAGGCATTAAAAGGCAAGAGATTATATAAATCCATAGGCATCTTAATCCATTACAGCACAGAAAAGAGCCATCCCTTTATGCACAGATTTCTAACTTCTGCATCATTGCAGTGTGCGGAGGAAAATATAGGGCATCAGATTTTTAATCTTATAAACAACGTAAAGGATAATATATTTAGTGATGAAATTTCAAAGATACTTAATGTAATGAAAGAGTATCCTGTAGATGGGTTACTTATCAACAGTCGCCTTTGTGATGAGACACTGGAAAAGATAGAGAAGATAGGAATTCCTGTGGTGCTTGTTAATAATTTCCTTCCTGGCAGTGAAATTCCTCATATTATTGCAGGTTATAGGGCGGTTGGCAATGCAGTGACACATCTATGGAGGATAGGGCACAGGAGGATAGGTTTCATCACAGGACCGCAGGATGAAAGGATTGTCCATGAGACCATATGGGACTTTCAGGAGACGTGTAAAAGGTTAGCACTTCCTTATGATATCTCTCTTATAAAAGAGGTGGCGTATGATGAAGGAAGGTTGAAGAAAGCGATAGAAGAGTTTTTATCTGTAAGGCCTTCTCCTACTGCCCTAGTAATAGATGATGATATTATGGCTTGTTATGCCATAGGATATCTGAAGGAGAAAGGGGTGAAAGTTCCTGATGATATGGGTATTGTAGGGATGGGTGGGGTAGAAATGGGGGAGTTTATAAGCCCTCCTTTGACCACTGTTTCTCTTCCGATAGAGAAGGCGGCACGGATTGGGGTTGAGATGCTTGCAAAACTTATAAAAGGAGAAAATTTAGTAAAGAAGTTTATACATTTGAAAGGTGAACTTATTGTACGTAAATCGTGTGGAAGTAAAAAATAAAGATGGTTGAACACAGATTAAGATTAGGTGGTCATTCCCTTTTAGGAAAGATTGCGTTTTCAACACTTCCTCAGTGGGAGAAAAAGATAATCCAGCCAGATATGAGCCCCAGGGCACTTAATAAACCATATCTACCGAGAGGTATAAAAACGGTTGAAGAAAAGGCAGGTGCGATGTGTTCTATACTGGACTGGATTTATTATAAAGAGATGAGACCTTATGCTATCCTTCCTGATGGAAGATGGATACCCCATTCTCCTCCTGACAGGGATTGTCAGTCATCTTCAGGTAGTGGGCAGCCACGCTCGCATATTGTCCATATGGAAATGATTGAATGGCTGCTTAAAAAGATGTTAAATGAGGTACAGAGAAAAAGATGGGAAGAAGCAATACGATATGGTGGGGCGCTTGGACATTTTCTTCAGGAACCATTTACTCCTGGGCATGCAATTGATAATAACCTTTTTCATCAACTTTTTCCTGACCCTGACAGGAAGAGACATATCCGTCTTCATAGCAGGTTTGATGCAGCAAGTGATAGATTTAAACCTCTAACACCTGTTTTGATGGGTACAACAGTTTCAGAGGCGGCATTTCGTCTATTAATTGAAATTGACAGAGGAATAAAAGAAGGAATGAAAATTGTAGGGAGGTTAATAGATTCAGTATATAAAGGAGAGCCAAAAAGCGAACAGGAAAGGATTCTTTCTCAGCAGTGCCGGCAGGCAGTTTTTGTTACTGCAAGTGCATGGCATACAGTTATGTGCATTGGTTTTAACAGGTTTAATAAAAAAGAAGTTGAACGACTTAAATCTCTTAATCTTACCTATCTTGTACCATACTTCATACATCACTGCCAGTATTTTGATATACTGCTTGGAAATCTTGTTAAAGAAGAACGTAAAATACCTATCTATGTCTGGGGAAGAAACGGTAAGGAAGAACTTATTAAAAATGGCTTTGGGATGGGGGGCCATTCAGGAATAAAATTTTTTATTAATGGAGATGTATATACCCGTTTTCGTTGCAGGGTGGGACTGCCGAGCAGGCATACTGAAGGGCAAACAGGAAATACAAGGACTATGTTTTTTGTTGAGATTGATACAGAAGAGAACCTTACTTATTCTGAGGATATGGAATATGAAGCAAAGAGGATTGTATCACTTCCTCTTATACCCGGAGAGCCAGTTCATAGTATTGATATATGTATTAAAGGAGCAAGAACACTTATCCTTACTACCCGGAGTAGCCCTTATACAACCTGTGATGGAAAAATACAGTTTGATATACCCCATGTTGCTATATGTGACCCTGTTCTATATAAATCATAAAACCGCTATAGGAGGAATTCTATGGCTCACAATACTACATATGATGTGTTTGATATACTGCCGAAAAAACAGAAGATATTCTGGGGGATTGAAGGTATGAGTCGTGAAGAGATTCATTCTATTTTAATCAAAGGTGACCCTGATTATTATTGTGGATTGTCAGCAAGGAAAAGAAAAGAATTTCAAAAGTATATGGTAGTTGTTACCTATCCGGGCGATAGAAAAACAAGGTATGGGATAAACAATAAAGGCAGATTGTTTCATTATTTCCCTGTTGATACAGATGTCTATGAAGGATGCGGTGCATGGCAGGCAGATTCCACAGAAAAATGGCACTTTGTTTACAGAGGGTTTTATAAATACCTTACCAGGATTATAGGATGGCTGAGAACCGGAAAGAAAAAAGATGCCTTAATATCAATGGCAGGGTTATTTCATATCTTACAGGACCAGTGTTGTTTTTTCCATTCTCTTGAAGGAGAGGAAGGTTGTTCCCAATGGATACTTGATGAACTGATAGAGAAGCCGGACAGGTGTTTATTGAACCCCACTGCCCTTATTGGAGAAACCCATATTCCTGTAAATCTAAAGGACTATAATCCTGTTTTATTAGGAACAGATATTGAAGAGATATGTTTTCATCTCTACAATAGGTACAGACAGGTGAAAAGCGCCAACAGAAAGAAATTAATTCCACTTGTTCAGGCAGAGTATCTTAAAGATACGGAGGCGGTATATAAAATCAAAAAAAGTATTATAAAAGAAGCAGGGGAATTAGTTTATGACTTAATATATACTATTTACTGTGTGGCAACTTCATCTTTTAGAAAAACTGACTTAAAAAAGTTGGAAAGGATATATTTGTCAGATATAAAGCCAGTAAATTATCCACGGCATTCCAGTTTTCCTTATAGAGTTAATACACCTGTTTATAATTATGCAATAGGGGAGAGGGGAGAAAGATACCCTTTGAGTATTCTGATAAGAAAAGAAGGAAAACTGGAGGAATACAGATTTAATAAAGGCCTTGCGATGGGGGTGCACAGGGAATTGATTATCTCCTATGCTGTCCCTAAAAAGGTATTTAACAGGTTTCATGGATATTTCGGGATTCATTCAAGATTTATTAAAGAAGGAAGTGTAAAATTTGAAGCAAGGTTTAACGGGAAAACTCTATTGAAAGAAGCATTAGACAGAGAAAACCCTTCAGTAGAGATAGATTTTTGTGTGAGAGAAGGGGGGCTTTTGCATTTTTTTATTAGAGCAAAAGGCGGTTTAAAAGAAAGGTGTAATAATCTTATTTTAGCAGAGCCCTGTTTGATTAAATGAAGAACAATCCGGGTAAAAATCCCTAAAAAGAAGTAGTTTCGGATGTGGTATTGGATGAGAGGAAGGTTTTTATGGCGATAAGGTGTTCATTGTATGTCTTTGAGAAGTAGTTTCTGCCATCGCCCATAGATACAAAATATAGATAGTCAGTTTTTTCAGGATTGAGCGCTGCCTTAAGTGAAGAAAATCCTGGATTACATATAGGGCCCGGCGGAAGCCCCCTGTGGATGTAGGTGTTATATGGGGATTTAACCTTCAAGTCAGAGGTTGAAAGCCGGGATTTAGATTTTCCTGTTGCATAGATAACCGTGGCACAACTCTGGATAGGTATATTTCTTTTCAGGCGTTTGTAGATAATCCCTGCTATAATCCTCCTTTCACTATCATACATCGCTTCTTTTTCCACTATGGATGCAACCGTAACAATCTCTTTCACCTTCTTAAAATTTGCGTCTGTTATAGGTTCTCCATACAACTCTTCAAATACATTTTTGAATCGTTTATACATTGTGCTTGCTATGGCTTCAACGGATGTCTTATGGGGAAATAGGTATGTATCAGGAAAAAGCATACCTTCAAGTTTTTTATTTTCAAGGGCATATTTTATAAACTCTTCTTTGGGAACCAGTTCTTTTCTTTCAAGGATATCAGCGATATCTTTAATGGTGCTTCCTTCAGGGACCGTTACTCTTACAAGGATAACCTCTCCTCTTGCTATCTTTCTTATTACTTCTTTTAATGGCGTCCTGCCTGAAAATTCATATATACCTGCCTGTAATTTTTCCTGAACATTATACCTTCTGGTGAGATAAAGGAACCAGTCATCATTTTTTATAACCCCTTTTTCTTCAAGCAGTTTTGCTACATCTACAGCAGTTGCTCCTTCTGGAATTTCAACTAACTTTGCTGTTTTTACTTCGGGTGGTAGAGTAACAAGTTTTATTATGATCACCCCTAATATCAATACCGACAGAATGACTGAAATGAGTTTACTTTTCATTTAGATATTTCCTCAAAAGTTCAAATGCCTGATAGACCGCTCTTTCTCTTATCCTTTCTCTATTACCCGGGAATACAAACCTGTGAATATGAAATCTGTTTTTGGGCAGGCCAATGCCTATATATACAAGACCTACGGGTTTTTCAGAACTTCCTCCACCCGGTCCTGCTATCCCGGTAATGCTTATGGACACATCAGTTTTCCCTTTCTTTTTGGCGCCTTTTGCCATACAGAGAGCGCACTCTTCACTTACAGCACCATATTTTTTCAGAACTGTCTTTGGTACACCTAAAATTCGTCTCTTCAAAATATTGCTATATACCACAAAAGAACCCTGAAAATATTCAGAACTTCCGGGTATGTCTGTAAGAAGTTTACCTGCAAGTCCACCTGTGCAGGACTCTGCAAGAGCTATCTTAAATTTTTTCTTTTTCAGTAGATTTCCTATGATAACAGGCAGAGCAGGTGGGTCTATCCCTAAGTAATTATCAGAAAAGATTTCTTCTAAAAATTTTTCTATTTCCGACAGAGCGTTAAGTTCTCCAGATGAAGATATAAGTATCTCTATCACCTGCGGGCTGGCGAGTATAGTGTATTTGATGCCTCTTTCAGTAAAAAAACTGTGGATTTTCTCCTCAACTGATGATTCCGGCACCCCGGATATTCCAAACCGATAAATTTTTATACCACCTTTTGATACTTCTCTTAATTCTTTTGCATACTCTTCTACCATAGGGATGAGTTCTGGAGGTGGACCGGGAAGCAATACAAGTGTTTTTGTCCCTTCTTTTAATATCATACCAGGAGCAGTTCCCACAGTGTTTTCAATCACCTTTGCTCCTTCTATGATATATCCCTGTCTTCTATTTATTTCAGGGATATCTTTTATCCCCCTTCTGTAAAATCTCTCGCATATATTTTTCCAGAGAGTATCTGAAAAAATAAGTTTTTTCTGCATTAATTCTGCAACTGCCTCTCTTGTTAAATCATCAGATGTAGGACCAAGCCCGCCGGTAATAAAAACAATATCACTTCTTTTTAATGAAATAGAAACTGCCTCTTTTATTTCCTCTTTTTCATCGCTTACTGTAATACATCTGCTTATGAAAAAACCTGCCCGTGCCATTATCCCGGATATGATGTTTATATCAGTATTCACCCTGTCATATAAAAGTTCAGTTCCCACACATACTACTTCTATTCTTTTGTCTTTCAGATGATTTTTTTCCACCATATCTCTAACTAAAAAATGTTTAAGTAAATTTAAAGCAAAAAATTATTTTTTATCTGATGATATGACAATGAGGTGTTTCTCTAAGGATAACTTACTATTGGCTTCATCCTTCAGGGTAAGTTTGCAATATCCGGATTTTTCAGGGATTATTTTTATATTGGCCCCATTAATCTCTACTTTCAGTCCTTCTGCTTCTATTGTGAAATTACTCTTATAATCAGCAATAATGTTGCCGAATCTGTCTTTTACTGCAATACTTCCTGTATATTCTTCTCCCTGTATTAGCTCCGCAGGTATCCCCAAAATTTCAATCTTTTCAGGTGAAGAGGGTTTTACCGTAAATGTATTTGAATTTCCACGATTCCCTGCCATGTCTTCAACTACAATGTTATACTCTCCTGCTTTCTTTATTACAACCGTTTCCATCCACATTCCTGAAGAAGTATCCCTGTTTATATATTCCACAGTGCCGGATGGTTCTTTAAGATAATAACCCTTTACAGGATTTCCCCATTTATCCGTTGCCCTGACTACTATACTGAATGATTTTCCTGCTTCCTGTGTTCCTATATCTCCTATAGAAAAACCATACAACTGTCCGGGGTTGACATAGAACTCTTTTTCCCCTTTAATCTCTCCAGAGGAAACCATTATTTTTTTACTCCCTGCCTTAAAAAATGTAAGTGCTATCCTTTTCCTTCCCGCATCTTCTGTGTTGAATATGACTTTTTTATCACCTGTTGCTCCCTCAGGAAGGGTTATTTCAATCTCTCCGGTATAATCAATGCATCTATTGCCATAAATATCCTTCACTTCTAATGTTATATCATAAGGGGTACCGGCTACAGGTTCTGTTTTACTTTCAGTGGATACCTCAATAAAAGAAGGGGCAGTATTTTTAACCTTGAATTCAGGGCTGGCTCCAAAAATATCTCGCTCTCCTGCTACATACAGAACATTGCTATCAGAAGATTCAGTCAGCATAATCTCTCCTGCCCATACCCCTTTTACAAGTATTACCTTTTCAGGAGATACCTTCCCTTTTCTCGCCAGGATAATTGCTTCAGCGTCATAATCATCAGTTTTGTTGCCACCTGTATCACAGGCATAGATATGAACTACCTGTGGTTTGCCTGCTTCCCATAGTAATGGAAAATTAGAAAATGTAAACTGGGATACGGATTCAGGAGAGATATTTATTTCACATTCTCCTTCCAGTCCTGAATTTTCTTCTTTTATCTTTATATGAAATTTCCCTGTTTTATTAAAGATGGCCGGGAATTCAAAACTTGATGACTCGCTTTTTACTTCAAAAACAGAAGGTATATCCACTGAAGTGTCATCTGCTTTTATTGAAAATATACCTGATTTTATTGGAATTGAACCACCTTTTCCATCAGAGATAGAAACAGATACCTTTAATTTTTCTCCTGCCCGTGCTTCCTTTTTTGTCAGGACGCTTAATACAGGCAATGATTCTGGCATTTTTTCTTCTGTTTTTTTAATTTCCCTTGGTTCTTCTACCGGTTTCTGTGCAGGAGATACCTCCGGTAAGGAAATCCTTTCTCCTGTCTGTGCATTACCTCCTGCATAAAGTATTGAAAACCTGCCCGTATGAGGACCTGGTATATTTTTACTTACGGCAGTCATCTCGGTCATTAACCAGGTACCGGGAGGTAGAGAATCGCTCATTTTCCCATTTACAGTATCATTCCATATATAGTTTATTCCATATTTATTTAATTGTTCAGGGATAGAAGGACAGAAAAAAATACTACCTGTTACTCCGTACTGTGCTAATAGATTTTGGAGTCCTTTTGGGTCAGAGGAAGATGGGGGGAAAAATTTGGCATTTGGGAGGTGTCCATTATCCATCTCAAACATCACAACCGCCTTATATATCTGCTGTAAATTGTTTATACACTCTCTTTCTCTGCCTTTCTGCACCCCCATATATGTTCCTACTGAAAGTGCAGAGACAATTCCTGCAACTGCACTTATTTCTATAAGGGTAAAGCCCTGCCAGAATCTTTTATTCCTCATACTAATATTTTAAAAGACATTACGGTTAATGTCAAAAAAAAACAGGGAAGGCGATAACCTTCCCTGTTTTAATAAAAATTATGGTCAAGCCGCTCGACCGATTAGTACTCCTCAGCTTAAACCCTTACGGGTCTTACACATGGAGCCTATCAACCAGGTAGTCTACCTGGGGTCTTCAGTCCGCTTTGCAGCGGAGGGAGGCCTAATCTTGGGGTGGGCTTCCCACTTAGATGCTTTCAGCGGTTATCCCTTCCGAACATAGCTACCCGGCGATTACCCCTGGCGGGATAGCCGGTACACTAGAGGTTCGTCCAACCCGGTCCTCTCGTACTAGGGTCAGCTCCCCTTCAAGCCTCCTGCGCCCACGGCAGATAGAGACCGACAATCTGTTACTTTCATCCTTAATAAATAAGGATTACTGACCCGCCTTTGGCGGGCGGACTTTCTTTTCAGAAAGTCTCTTGCAGTCGCCTGCAAGTTCGGACTATATCTTATTCACCTTTCGGTGAATTCTGGCGTATAGTCTCTGAGGCTCCGGTCAGGTCTTCCTTTGAATATTTTTTGTTGCCTCTTGTGGGGGTACTGAATACAAGAGATGCTATTTCTTCAAAACCTTCTACTGTAAGGTGTCTTTTCTGTTCTATAATAGAAAATACCTGTTTGAATATATGAAATTGTTTTCTTTTGTTGTGCGAAAAGAGAGGATGCTTTTCAAAGAAAGGTATAAGTTTGTTTCTGATTTCATCTCTATTTTTTATTACAAGAACCCAGGTTCTATCTTTTTTATTTTTCGGATTGTTGGGTTTTATATAACCTGCTTTTAATCTTTCTCTAAATGCTTCTAATATGTTTTTACCACCTGGATTTTGACTGAGATGAAATTCAGTGATTATCTGCCATCCTAATGGCAGATCTTTCCTTTTGCTGAAACCAACATAAAAACATCCTTCTCCATCTACAAAACCCGCAAGATATTCATTGGAAATTTGACCGGTTGCCTGCTGATTGTCCGCACTAACTGTATTTTTACTTGACATATTATATAGAGGCATAATATCTCTATTTTCACGCTCTGTCAAGTAACAGTTAGATACTCGGATTTCCCAGCATATAGCCAGATTTAAAGACAGCAGGGTCATCTACTGTCTCACGACGTTCTGAACCCAGCTCACGTACCGCTTTAATGGGCGAACAGACCAACCCTTGGGACCTTCTCCAGCCCCAGGATGCGATGAGCCGACATCGAGGTGCCAAACCTTGCCGTCGATATGAACTCTTGGGCAAGATCAGCCTGTTATCCCCGGAGTACCTTTTATCCGCTGAGCGATGGCCCTTCCACACGGGACCACCGGATCACTAAGCCCGGCTTTCGCCTCTGCTCGACCTGTCAGTCTCACAGTCAGGCTCCCTTCTGCCTTTGTACTCAACGGCTGATTGCCAAACAGCCTGAGGGAACCTTTGGACGCCTCCGTTACCTTTTAGGAGGCAGCCGCCCCAGCTAAACTGCCCACCTCCCACTGTCCCTTGCCTGGTTTCACAGACAGAGGTTAGGATTTCAAAATAATAAGAGTGGTATTTCACCGCTGGCTCCACCCTGACCGGAATCAGGATTTCATCGCCTCCCACCTATCCTACGCATATTATTCTAAAATCCAATAGCAGGCTACAGTAAAGGTTCCGGGGTCTTATCGTCTAGCCGCGGGTAACCTGCGTCTTCGCAGGTATCACAAATTCGCCGAGCCCCTCGCCGAGACAGCGCTCCCATCGTTACAAGATTCGTGCGGGTCGGAACTTCACAATAGACTATACCTTCATTAACCTGGAGAGTTCTTTGATATTGTAATTTCTTCTGCTTTCTGGACGGGCACTGAGAAGTATCTGGAAGATGTCTTTGAGCCCTTCTTCTGTAAGATGTCTTTTTTGAAGCATTATCTCAACAACCCTGCATAATGCCTCAAAGTCATTTTTCTTGCCTTCAGTGATAAGCGGATATTTTTTGAAGTGGGGGATTATCTTTTCACTTATGTCATTAAGTGCCCTCACTTCATATCTGTAAGTGTTGTCTCTTTTTGAAGGTCTTACAGAGCCACATCCAAAAAAGTCCCGTATCTGATATAAAATCCCTCTGTTATCTTTATTCTGAGATATTGAGAAGGTGGGTCTTATCTCCCACTGAACCTTTTCCAGTTTACGTGGAGATACAGATACATAAAAAGACCCTTCCCCTTCTGTAAATCCGGTTACATAATAGGGATTTAACATTTTGCTCCTCTCCGGTTAATGGTTGGCGTGTTACCCTTCCATTTAGCAGTTCTGGAAGAGTCCAATCCGTAAAAGGATTGAGTCGTTACGGGGTCAATCCACCAGAGTTCATTTTTAGAACGAAGGCAGACGACTTCCCACGGTATTGTCCCTGCCGTTTAGGATGTTCCTTGTTTACATCCAGAAGCAGAGAGTTCCACCGTTATGAGCCAACTTACGGGCAAGACCGACCTCTTACCCGACAAGGAATTTCGCTACCTTAGGACCGTTCATTGTGTTACCTTTTTAAAGGGTGGGATACTTCCCACTCTACCTGTCACCAGGTAGTTCGGACTATATCTTCACCAAACTGATATTTGGTGTCCGACGTATAGTCTCTGAGGATTTTAAATTTCCTTAAGGATTTCTTCTTCTGAATAGTTCCTTTTCCCTCCATTGTGCATCTTATTCCTGATGGAGATGATTTCTTTTATCCCTTCTTCTGTAAGGTGTTTCCCTTCCCTGATAAGATAAACAATTTTTTTAAATTTTGAGAAGTCGTTTTTCTTCTTAGATGATAGAAATCCAAAGTATTCAAAGAAGGGAATTACATTTTCACAGATGGATTTAAGATTATTTACTTCGTAGTACCATACTCCATCCTGACGTTGCCTCATAGTTCCACATTTCAGATGTTTCTTGAACAAAGAAAGTATAACCGGGTCTTTCTGAGAAACATTGAAGGATGGAGAGATTTTCCACTGATTTGTGTAATCATCTCTCTTTCCGAAGATTATATTGAAACTGCCTTCTCCATCAGCAAAGCCAGCAAGATAATATCCTATATGTGGAGGTACTCTTTTAGGATTATATTGCATACCCGTCTCCTTTAAGGAAATTTAACCTTTCCTGCTGATTATCTCTACCTGAACATTTTTACTGCCATCTGTTAGTGGCGAGTAGTTCAGGAATGACGAGATTTCCCAGCATATAGTCGGATTTTTTTACGTAACTACAGCGGTCCATTTCTATAGTTACGGCCGCCGTTTGCCGGGGCTTGGATTTGATGCTTCTCCACCTTACGGCGGATAACATCTCCTCTTAACCTTCCGGCACTGGGCACTTGTCAGGCCCTATACATTCTCTTACGAGTTTGCAGAGCCCTGTGTTTTTGATAAACAGTCGCGGGAGCCATTTCACTGCGGCCCTTTCAGGTATAATTATTGACTAACTATACCTTACTCAGGCACCCCTTCTTCCGAAGGTACGGGGTTATTTTGCCTAGTTCCTTAGCAAGGGTTCTCTCGCGCACCTTAGGGTATTCCCCCAGCCTGCCTGTGTCGGTTTGCGGTACGGGCACCTGATAAACTCCCTACGAGGATTTTCTTGGAAGAAGAACTTGGCCACTTCGCTCGCACTTGCGATTGAGCTCGTATTCCTCCATCCATCCTTGGTGCTTATGGATTTGCCACAAGCGGACTTCAGGAGTTAAACCGGTACTACCAGTCACCGGATGACCTATTCTTCTCCGTCCCCCCTTCAGTATTAACGTTTACCAGATGGGGCTGGAATATTAACCAGCTGTGCATCGCCTACGCCTTTCGGCCTCGACTTAGCCCCCGCCTAACCCTGGGCGGACGAACCTTCCCCAGGAAACCTTAGGCTTTCGGTGTCCCGAATTCTCATCGGGATTTTCGCTACTTATGCCGGCATTCTCTCTTCCCTT
>DAONKS010000031.1:0-17761 GCA_035406305.1 bacterium
GATAAAAAACTAATTAACTGCTGGTGCAATGTTGCACTATGCTTTCAGGGGAGGGGATATGTCAAATGGCAAAATGATAATGGTTAACAAAAAAGAGATAAAAGAGATAATTGAAAAAACAATAAAAGAATCTATAAAGGATGGATTTTTTAAAATTAGATTAGAACTAATCCCGGAAATTTCTGATGAAGAGATGAAACAGATTCAGAGGAAGTATAAGAAGCCGTCTAAAAAAACTGCACACTCTGAATGGATTGATGTATGAAATGGAAGATTTGTTATTCAGGCAGGGCTTTTAAGTTTATCAGGAAAAATAGGATTGAAGAGAAGATTAAAGAACTTTTAAAGAATTATCTTAAAATATAGTGGTGAAGTTATCTCAGTGGATGTAAAAAAGTTAAAGGGAGAATGGAAGGGGTATTATAGAATAAGAAGTGGAGAAGTAAGGATAATATTAAAGGTAGACCAGACAGAGAAGGTTTTATATATTGATGTGGTGGATTTTAGAAAAGATGCGTATTAAGTATAAGTAGAGGATAGGTATGTGCCTGGTATCTGGAGAATTATCATGGTAAAAAAACATCAAAAAGCAGGATTTACAATGGTAGAACTGGTGGTCTCCATATTCCTTATAGCGGTTGTTATAGGGGTTGTTCTCCTTATAATGGCTGCAAACCTTAATGTTATTGATAAGGCAAATGAAATCCTTGTAGCAAACGCACTGGCGCAGTATACAATAGAGGATGTAAAGAATATAGAATTTCCACCTGTTTATTATGATAGACAGTCAAGGTTTGGAGACAGACCTTTGAAAGATAGTTCTACCTATAAAGGACCGGATGAAGCTAAACCTGTAGATGATGGTGGTGACTGGACACCCGATGAGATGCAGGATAAGTATATTGTCCGACGTTATGACTTCAGATATGATGGCAGTGGAGTCCTTTTTACAGATACCACACAGCCAGATACAGACAGAACAATGAGCCACAGGGTTGATGTGTATGTATTGAGGAAGAGGGATAAGGCAGAAATACTTAGGGACTATATTATAATTTCAAGGGACGGATGGTAATGAAAAGAAAGGGTTTTACACTGATAGAACTGCTGGTTGCAATGGCTATCCTTGTTGTTGCCTTCGGGCTTGTGACATTTCTTTATACAAAGGCAGCAAGGATAAGAAGGATAGTGGTGGTTAATAGTGAAGTTCAACAGGCACTATCCCAGATTGTAGATACGCTCACCTACGGAGATAAGGCACATTGGGGAATAATGCACGCTGCAGGACTTTCTGATATTACTCAGTATGATACATATATAGTTCTTAAAAAAGATGCGGCAGGTACAGATACAATGGTCGTAGAAATGAAATCCGATGGAAATATAACGGTTAACTGGGGCAGCGGACCAATCACCCTGAATGTGGGAGAAAAGGTAGCAATTCTTACAGATACACCTTACAGGTCAACATTCAGGTATTTTGATGGAATGGGGAATGAAATACCACAGCCCATAACTTCTTCCGCTAATAGGAACCGGGTTACTTTTGTAAAAATTACTCTTTGGGCACATTCCACAGACCCTTCCTTTAAATTTGCTGAGCCAGCCCCATTTGTAACAGGTGTAAAGTTAGGCAATAAGACCTCCTTTTAGTAGGTTCCACACATTTTCTTCTTAATTATTTTTTCGCTACTTTTGGAAATTTATTCCTCTTATCCATCCTTCTTCCGATTGGTGAGGTAATCCCTCACCCATTTCTCTCACCATCTTTTCCCCCCTCCCCAATTTCCTCTCCCCAAAGAGGAGAGGGATAGGGTGAGGGGGGTTCCTCTCCCCAAAGGGGAGAGGGATTTTTTTCTTTTTCCTTCTCCCCGCTGGGGAGAAGGAACGGATGAGGGGGGAATATAGAAAATGCTTCTCAAAAAAGGTATAATAAAAGATTACAATGGAGCCGAAATTTATAAGTGTAAGGGGAGCGAGAGAACACAACCTCCAGAATATAGACATTGATATCCCGAGAAACCAGTTTGTTGTCATTACAGGGATATCAGGTTCGGGTAAATCATCACTTGCCTTTGATACCCTCTATGCAGAGGGACAGAGAAGGTACATAGAGAGTTTATCCGCATATGCCAGGCAGTTCCTTGAGCAGATGAAAAAGCCGGATGTTGACCACATTACAGGACTTCCACCTGCCATTGCCATTGAACAAAGAAAGGCGGCGTCCAACCCCCGTTCAACAGTAGCAACCACTACAGAGATATATGATTACCTTCGTCTTCTTTTTGCAAGGATAGGCATCCCTCACTGTCCTGAATGTGGGAGGGTCATATCAAGGCAGTCATCCACAGAGATTATAGACAACATTTATGAAAGCAGTAAAAGAAAGCAGATTAAAATCCTCGCACCTGTGATAAGAGGAAGAAAAGGGGAGTATAAAAGTATTTTACAGCAGATAAAGAAAAGTGGATTTTTAAGGGTAAGGGTAGATGGTAAATACTACGATGTGGATGAAAATATAAAACTTGCAAGATATAAAGTGCATAATATAGATGTCCTTGTTGATACCTTTATTCCAGCAGAAGAAGGAAGGGAAAGGATAGCAGAGAGTGTGGAGATGGCGTTGAAGGTAGGTAAGGGACTTCTTATTGTAGAAGAAAATGGTAAGGATACACTTTACAGCGAAAACTTTGCCTGTCCTGATTGTAACAGGGGATTTGAAGAACTTTCTCCACGTATGTTTTCGTTTAACAGCCCATATGGCGCCTGTCCTGAGTGTAAAGGGCTGGGATTTTTGATGAAGGTAGACCCTGAACTTGTTATCCCCGATAAAAGTAAGTCATTCCGGGAAGGAGCAATAAAGCCATGGCAGGAAGCAGGCGGCAGGGGGTTGTTTTTTTACTACCGTGGACTGTTGAGGGATATACTGAGAGATATGGGAATGTCCATTGATGACAGGCCCTGTGACCTTACAAAGGAAGAACTTAATACAGTCCTTTATGGCTCGGATGAATATGGCTTTGAAGGTGTGATACCTAACCTGGAACGGCTTTTCCATCAGACAGAAAGTCAGCACAGGAAGGAAGAGATACTTAAATATATCAGAGAAGTAAGGTGCCCTTTATGTAACGGCGCACGGCTGAAAAAAGAGTCCCTTGCAGTAAAGGTTTGCGGGAAGTCCATTATGGATATCACAGCAATGAGTATTAAGGAAGCAAAGAGGTTTTTTGAAACAATGGACTTAAGCGAAAGAGAAAAGATTATAGCAAAACAGATATTGAAAGAGATTATCAGCCGTCTTGTATTTATGGAAGAGGTGGGTCTTGACTATCTTACCCTTGACAGGATGACCCATACACTTTCAGGTGGTGAGGCAGAGAGAACAAAACTTGCAACACAGATTGGCTCTGGGCTTGTAGGGGTTTTATACATACTTGATGAGCCGACGATAGGGCTACATCAGAGGGATAATCTTAAACTTATCAATACACTTAAACAACTCAGGGATACAGGAAATACTGTTATTGTGGTAGAGCACGACGAGGAAACCATAAAGAGTGCTGACTATGTAATTGACCTGGGACCGGGGGCAGGGAAACATGGGGGTAAAGTGGTTGCGTATGGACCACCCCTGGCTATAATGGAAAATCCAGAGTCGTTAACAGGGCTATATCTATCCGGTAAAAGAAAGATTCCTGTTCCTGAAAAGAGGAGAAAGGGTAATGGTAGATACCTTCAGGTTATTGGAGCAAGACATAATAATCTTAAAAATATCAATGTAAAAATTCCACTGGGTATGTTCATATGTGTAACAGGTGTATCAGGTTCAGGAAAAAGCAGTTTAGTTGAAGACGTATTGTACAAAGGAGTAAAAAAGATTCTTTACGGCTCAAAGGAAGAACCGGGGGAGCATGATGCCATCTTCGGGATTGAGGAGATAAACAAGATAATTGTTATTGACCAGTCACCTATAGGAAGAACTCCAAGGTCAAATCCGGCTACCTATACCAATGCATTTACATATATAAGACAAATTTTTGCAAATACAGAAGAAGCAAGGATAAGGGGATATAAACAGGGAAGGTTCAGTTTCAATGTAAAGGGTGGAAGATGTGAGGCATGTATGGGGGAAGGTATTAAAAAGATAGAGATGCACTTCCTCCCCGATGTATTTATCCCCTGTGATGTCTGCAAGGGAAAGCGATATAACAGAGAAACACTGGAGATTCTTTACAAAGGGAAAAATATTGCAGATGTCCTTGAGATGAAGATAGAAGATGCACTTGATTTTTTTGAAAAGGTCCTACCATTAAAGGAAAAACTTCAGACACTTTATAACGTTGGGCTTGGATATATTGAATTAGGGCAGCCGGCAACTACGCTTTCAGGAGGAGAGGCGCAGAGGGTAAAATTGGCAGCAGAACTTTGCAGAAAAGGAAATGAAAAGACACTTTATATACTTGATGAACCCACTGTGGGACTTCATACTGCAGATATAGAAAAGTTGTTAGGGGTGCTTAATAATCTTGTGGAGAGGGGTTCCACAGTTCTTGTTATAGAGCATAACCCTGATGTTATAAAGTGTGCTGACCATATCATAGACCTTGGTCCTGAAGGTGGTGATAAGGGTGGTTATGTTGTGGCAGAAGGGACACCGGAAGAGATAGCAAGGAATAAGAGGTCATACACAGGAAGTTTTTTAAAAAAACTGCTTGTTTAGAAGTGTGAATAACCTGAAGGGCGGATGCTTACTACTTTTCCGCTGGAATATATTCCTGTATATCTTTTCTCCTTCAATATCTCCCCTATACAAGTCAATGGAACAGATTGAACCCTCTCAGGTATCTTATCCCTGTATTTTTCTGGTACTGTAAATACCAGTTCATAGTCCTCGCCGTCGTTCAGTGCATGATATATCAAATCTTCTCTACTTTTGCTTATTTTTACAGCGTCTTTAGAAAAAGGTAATTTTTCAAGGTATATCTTAAACCCCACATTACTTGCCTTTGCCAATCTTGTAAGGTCTGTTGAGAGTCCGTCAGATATATCCATCATAGCACCCACAGGTACCTTTTTTATTATTTCCCTTGCTTCTTTTAGCCGTGGGGTAAATGTAAGGTGTTTTTTTAGACGACTGCCTCCCAGGGTACCTGTTACAAATATAAGGTCTCCTGCTTTTGCCCCACTGCGAAGTTTTAGGTGTTTTTTTTCTACTTTACCTATGATGGAGACATCTATGAAAAGGTGCTTTGATTTTGTCAGGTTGCCGCCCACTATATCAAGGTTAAACCTCTCTGCCATATTTTTCAGCCCTCTGATAAGTTGAGATATATCCTTTTTTGTAATTCCTTCGGGTAAGCCAGCACATACAAGTGCATAAAGTGGGATACCACCCATTGCCGCTATATCACTTAAGTTTACAGCAATGGATTTCCTTGCAATTAAAGACAATGGTGTATTTTTTCTGATAAAGTGGACATTCTCAACCAGACAGTCAGTTGTAAGCAGGAGATACTCTTTACTGTTAAAGGATATAACCGCTGTATCATCCCCGGGACCGACCACAACACTTTTCTGCCTCTGTTGTAACTGTGTTTTTATAAACTCAATAATCTCGTCTTCACTCATTTACAATATATTACTAATTCAAAGGCAAAAAGTCAAAACACCTGTACAACTATGAGGGCAGTATATCTTACACCCACCCGCGCAGTTTCATTGCTTCCACGACCCTGCTTACAGCCACCACATAGGCGGCCTGCCTCATATTTATCTTATACTGTTTAGCCACAGAGAGAACTGAATGATATGCCTGGGACATCTTCTCAGAGAGCCGGTTGTGGACATCTTCCTCGCTCCAGTAATACATCATAAAGTTCTGGACCATCTCGAAGTAGGATACAGTGACACCGCCTGCATTTGCAAGGAAGTCAGGAATTACATGGATACCTTTCTTATAAAGTATATCATCCGCATCAGGTGTTGTTGGTCCATTTGCAAGTTCAACTATCACCTTCGCTTTTATCTTGTTTGCATTTTTTAATGTTATTACATTTTCAAGCGCAGCAGGTATGAGAATATCCACATCAAGTTCCAGAAGTTCCTCATTGGTTATCTTTTTTGTGCCAGGTAAACCACTTACAGAGGATGTTTTTTTCTTATACTCTCCTGCCTCTTCAGGGTCAATCCCATCTTTATTGTATATACCACCACCGCTATCACTTACAGCAACTATTTTAGAGCCAAATAATTTTCTGGCAAGGACAGCAGCATAATAGCCAGCATTGCCATAGCCCTGTATGGCGATTGTGGCATATCCGAGGTCAATACCTAACTCCTTTGCTGCTTCCCTTAATGTATAAAGTCCACCTCTGGCTGTGGCATCTCCTCTTCCCTGAGAACCACCTAAAAGCAGTGGCTTACCAGTAACCACACCGAACTGATTCTTCTGTGCTATCTTTGAGTACTCGTCCATCATCCATGCCATTATCTGCGGATTGGTATATACATCAGGGGCAGGAACATCCTCTTCAGGGCCAATGTAGTTGTAGATTCTGTCTATATACAACCTGCTCAGTTGTTCAAGTTCTCCTTCAGACATCTCCTTAGGATTACATATCACACCACCTTTTCCACCACCTAAAGGAAGTCCCATAAGAGAACACTTCCATGTCATCCAGGCAGCAAGCACCCTCACTGTATCCACTGTCTCATCTGGATGAAATCTTATACCGCCTTTTGTAGGACCCAATGCATTGTTATACTGAACCCTGAATCCATGGAATACCTTTACCTTTCCACTGTCCATCTTTACGGGTAAAGAGACATGGATTTCACGCATTGGTGAACGAAGGATATTATAGATATCTTCACTTAAATTCAGAATCCTCACACAGTCCGCTAATTGCTCCTGTACTATAGAAAAAGTATTATATACATCCTGTCTTTCCGCACCCATTTTGTGCCTCCTTAAAAATGTATAAAATAAAAAAACCCACATAGGCAACACTTTGCCTCTGCGGGCTTCCTCGCCTCTGTCCTGAAACCTCTTTGTATCAATCAGACAGCATCTTTGCTGTCTTTATATCATTCTATCACATCTTTTATCTTCAAGTCAAAAATTTCTTTATAAGAAATCTGTCCGGGGGCTGTTTTTGTATTGAAGGATATATATGTAAATAAAGAACCGAAGTACAGGGGTATAAGTCGTTCAATAAAAGATACCCCCATTGGTGTTATAACCAGTTTATGTCTTTTTGAGAAGTTGTATGTAAAGTATAAAAGTGTAAAAAGTTCAGCAGAAGAGTTTACCCTTGTGGCTACCTTGATAATATCAGGTTTTAATTTAGCCCCACTTCTGTAAACCTGTTCCAAAATTTTTAGAGAGGGGGTCTTTGACAAGTTATGGTATGAAACAATTACCTTTTTCCGCTTTTCCCTTGCTAATTTTACAACATCTTTTGCTATCGCACTTCTTATCTCCACATCCACATAGTCAACATATTCTAAAATTTTCTCGTATATTTCCAGCCGTTTTTTTTCGGAGATTTGCAGTCCTTCGCCCTGATGTTCTCTGTACCACCTTACCGTTCCTATTTTCTTTGCCTGTGTCTTAAAAGAAATCCATTCTTTAAGTTTGTTTTCAGGGTTCTTCTTCAAAAACTCATCTATCCTGAATTCACACCAGCCACATTTTTTGAGGGCCTCTATTACACCCTTTCTATCTTCACCACTGGTAAGCACCAGTGCAAGTTTCTCTTTCATTTTAATAATCTCTTAACAATAGCAGAACTGTTATCCAAAACCTTTTTCACATCCTCCTCTTTTATCCCTGCAGAGATAATAAGAGTTCTGGCAAATCCATCATCTATAAGATTTTCAGGAGAGTGTGTATCGGTATTGAGAACAACAGGGAACCCGTATTTATACCACAACCTAACAATACGTCCATTGGAAAGACAATGTCCCTGCCTTGCAGAAATTTCAATCGCTATCTTCTTTTCTGCTGCCAGTTTAGCCTCTTCCTCTTCTAAAAGCCCGGGATGTGCAAGTATATCCGCACCTGCCTCAATTGCGGCTCGGTTTGTTCCCTTTAATACCGGTTCTACCACTGTTTCTCCATGTACAACAATAAGTTTTACCCCTGCTTCCCGTGCAAGATAAACCAGTTCAGGTATTTTTGCAGGATGAACATGTGTTATCTCAACTCCCGGGATAACCCGTATCTTCATACTTGTATTTATGGATTCAGCGGCCTTAAGAGTGGATGATATAACACTTTCAAAATTTGAAAAGTCAATATGGTCTGTGATGCCTAAAACAGTATATCCCTTTTCTTCCGCCCTGCGTGCAAGTTCTGACGGTATAAGGACCCCGTCACTTAAAAACGTATGTGTGTGAAGGTCTATCATTTTTTATTTTCCTCCTCTGCTTCTTTCTTTGGAAAATGGACACCGTGGACTATAACATCAACATTGCCAACTTTCAGTCCTGATATTCTTTCTACCTCTTCCTTTATTGCCTTCTGTATCTGATATGTTACCTCAGGGATATTTACGCCGTAATCAACAACAACCCGAAGTTCAAAGGTTACCTCATCCTCTCCTATAACGACCTTGATACCAGCATCTCCTGTTCTTTTTATCCACTGGACTATACCACCTACGATACTTGTGAAAATCCTGTGTACCCCCGGAACCTTTCTTGCGGCTATTGCTGCTATTGATGCGAGTACTTCATTGTCAACCTTTACATTGCCATATTTCTCTTCCATTATGCCCCCCTTTTTAATGGGTATTTCGGGACTGTTCTGATACTGATTCTGAGGTGAGAAAATTTTCGAGCCACTTTGTACTGTATCTGCCACTTAAAAAGGCAGGGTGTTCAAATATCTTTTGGTAAAGCGGGATGGTGGTCTTAATACCTTCAATTTTTATCTCTTCAAGTGCCCTTTGCATCCGCTCAATCGCCTCTGCCCTGTTCATACCGTAGGCAATGAGTTTCACTATCAAACTATCATAAAAAGGTGGGACTGTATATCCCTCGTATATGTGTGTATCAACCCTTATACCCGGACCACCTGGGAGGATAAGTTTTTCTATCCTTCCGGGAGATGGCATAAAATTCCTTGAAGGGTCTTCGGCATTTATCCTGCACTCAATCGCATGCCCTTTTATAGTAATGTCCTTCTGGGAAAAATTCAACTTATCCCCGCGGGCTACAAGAATCTGGTGTTTTACAAGGTCTATACCAGAAACAATCTCCGTTACAGGGTGTTCTACCTGTATTCTGGTATTCATTTCAATGAAATAAGGTCTGCCATCGGAATCCACAAGAAATTCTATAGTTCCTGTGCTCTGATAACCTATATTTTTTGCCAGTTTATATGCATATTTATATAGATGTCTTCTGAGTTTCTCATTTACAAAAGGAGAGGGGCTTTCTTCTATCAGTTTCTGGTGCCTCCTCTGAATGGAACAGTCCCTTTCAGGGAAGACAATGATTTTACCTTTTTTATCACCTATAATCTGTATCTCTATATGCCTTGGCCTTTCCAGAAATTTTTCCACATAAAGAGCACCTTCTCCAAACGCCGCCTTTGCCTCTTCCTGACAGGTGTTCCAGTATCTGGCAAATTCCTCTGCACTATTAACCCTTCTCATCCCCCTGCCTCCACCACCGGAACTCGCCTTTATAATAACTGGAAAACCAATTTTTTTGGCATGAGCAATCGCTTCTTTTAATACATTCTCTTCATATCCGGGTATGACAGGCACTTTACAGTTTTTTGCTGTCTTCCTTGCAAGTGCCTTGTCCCCCATAAGCCGTATATTTTTTGATGTAGGTCCTATAAAAACAATACCCGATGCCTCACATATCTCAACAAATTGTATATTTTCTGACAGGAATCCATATCCAGGATGGACTGCCTGTGCCTTTGTAATCTCAATTGCGCCTATAATGGATGGGATATTAAGATAGCTCTCAGAGGCAGGTGCCGGTCCTATACATATCTTCTCATCCGCAAGTTTTACAGGCAGGGACTCTCTGTCTGCCTCAGAAAAACCAATAACTGTGGATAGCCCCAGTTCCTTACAACTCCTTATCACCCTTAGCGCAATCTCTCCCCTGTTAGCCACAAATACCTTTTTAAACATTGCTATTTATCTGTATTCTGTGAAGAATCTAAAGTGGAAGAAAGTTGGAGAATGAAAAGAACCTGTCCGTATTCAACTGATTTACCGTTTTCAACCAGTATCTCTTTTACAGTGCCATCATAATCGGACTTTATTTCATTCATAACCTTCATTGCCTCCACAATACAGAGTGTATCCCCTTTTTTTACCTTTGAGCCGACCTCAACAAATGGCGGGCTTTCAGGAGAAGGTGCTCTGTAGAATGTGCCAACAAGGGGTGCTTTTACATAGACCACATCTTCAAGTTGCTGGGTAGGGTGTTTGAAGTCCTCTAATATTTCTTCTTCTGACAAAGTTTTTGCTACCTTTTCAATGGTACGACTGCTTTTTTCTTTCTGGATAAGGGCTCCTTTCTTGCCTAAAATCAGAGAGAAATCCCCTTTCCGCACCTCAAGGTATTCAAGACCATACTCCTTCATAAAGTCAGCGTACGGTTTCAGTTCTTCGGGCTTCATATTGTCTCCATTTGTTAGACACGGGTGATATATTCGCCTGTGCGGGTATCAACCCTTACTACATCCCCTGCCTCAACGAAAAGAGGGGTCTGTATGGTAATTCCTGTCTCTAATTTAACCTTCTTTTTTCCTCCCTGTACAGTATCACCCTTATGTCCTGGTTCTGCCTCAATAACCTTTAAATCAACAGTGATGGGCATCTTTATATCCAGTATCTTTCCTTCATAAAATAGGCCTGTAACTTCCAGATTCTCCTTAAGGTATCCCTTTTCCTCTTCTAAAATCTCCTCCGGGATGACAAACTGCTCATAGGTACTGTTATCCATAAAGTGATAACCATCTGTATCTCTGTAAAGATATACAAGTGGTTTTTCATCCATATAGACAGGACTTACCTCAATATCAGACCTGAAAGTATCCTGTAGTATTTTACCCGTCCTTACATCTTTTGCCTTAAGACGGACAAGTCCGCGACGTTGCTGCTGATGTGTATGTTCTGCAATAATAGTTATGTATATATTACCTTCATATTCAAATACATTCCCTTCCCTTAGTTCTATCATCTTCATATATACAACCCCCTCATATTAAATCTTTTATTTTTTTAGTCACTCTGCCTACCCTTTATTGTATAACGGCAGGTATTAAAAATCAAGGAAAACAACCTTCTCTCCCCCTCATCCGCACCTTCTCCCCAGCGGGGAGAAGGAAAAGAAGAAAGGAATCCCTCTCCTCTTTGCAGAAGAGGGAAAGGGTGAGGGGGGTAGATGAGGGGTTTTCATCAAATAAGAACAAATGGAAAAATTGGGATAGTTAAGTTACAGGTGGTATAATGATAGAGCAGAGATAAAAAAGCGTAAAGGGGAGTACAGTGAAAAAGACCTATTTATCACCAGCAACGATAAATCTCTATCGTGAATGTCAGAGGTGTTTTTATCTGCATATGAAATACAATATTAAAAGACCGAGAGGCCCTATACCTTCCATTGCTACAGGGCTGGATGGTATTCTTAAAAAGTATTTTAACTACTACCGCTCAATAAAGGAACTACCTCCGGAACTTAAAGGTGAAATGAGCGGCTATCTTATAGGAAACCTTAAACCCACATATTACCGTGATATAAAAGATGGCTATTGCCTTCTCGGTAAACTGGATGACTGTCTTGTAACAGATAGTAATACCTATGTGCCACTGGACCACAAAACGAGGGCAAGCGCTGCTGAAGATATACATCCTGCCTACCAATTACAGATGGAACTTTACTGTATCCTTCTTGAAGGCAATGGAATGAAAACAGATGGACGAGCCTACCTTCTTTATTACTATCCATTGAATGTCAGTCCTGAGGAAGGGACAGGAAATATCCTGTTCGGGGTGGATATAAAAAAGGTAGATGTGGATATGAAACATGCTGAAGGTTTCATTGAAGATGCTATATTATGTCTTGAGAAAGACGAGATACCAGATGCATCAGAAGATTGTGAATACTGTAAATGGGTTGAAAGTGTATGTAGTAAAAATCTCCCTGTGAAGGATACCACTCCTGATGTCATAAAAAAAGAGGGCTCTCAACCTGCCCCTGATGAGATAATAGAAGAGGAAGAATATAAAGATACATTATTTGGATGATGAAAATATTGAAAGAAGTAAGGCGTTTTGTTGAAGAAAAAAATCTGATTGAAGATGGTGATAAAATCCTGATAGCGGTTTCAGGAGGTCCTGATTCTATATTTCTTTTACACTTCCTTATTTACCTTAAAAAGTTTCTAAATCTCTCTCTTGCTGTTGCCTATATACATCACCACCTAAGAAAGGAAGCGGAGGAAGAATTAGAATTTGTAAGAGGACTATGTAGAAGACACGGAATTCCATTTTACTACAGAAATATAAGGATTGAGGGAAAGACAGGGATTGAGGAGAAAGCACGAATTAAGAGATACAGGGCACTTTATGAGATAGCAGGGAGGACTTCCGCAAATAAAATTGCTGTGGGGCATAATATGGATGACCAGGTAGAGACAGTAATTATCCGTTTTATAAAAGGGGCAGGTATTGCGGGACTGGGTGGTATATCTCCTGTAAAGAAACTCTTCCCTGAAAGTGATATAACTGTGATAAGGCCGTTGTTATGCATTGAGAAAAAGGAAATCGTTAATTTTTTAGAGAAAGAAGGGATAGAATATAGAATGGATACATCCAATCTTTCTACGGATTTCTTCAGGAACAGAATACGTCTTGAGGTCTTACCATATCTTTTGAGATATAATCCGCAGTTAAAAAAACAGATTGCACAGATGTCATTTCTCCTTCAAGATGACTTTTCTTTTTTAGAAGAGACAGGTAAAAAGACACTTGAAAGGTTATCTCTAAAAAAAGGGATGGTGTTTGATACAGCAGGATATAAAGAATTACATCTTTCTCTCAAACGGATGGTTGCTGCAATCCTGATAGAAAAAATAACAGGTAATCCATACCGCTCCTATAATAAGATAAGGCAACTTGTTGGGTACCTTGAAAAATACCCTGGCAGAAAAACAAAATTTGAAAAGATAAAAAAAGTGATAGGCGAATAAGTTTCTATTTAAAATACATATTCTCTGCCATAATATACTCAAAGTCCTTTTCTATCTCATTCGTCCTTATGTGCTTCACCTTTTCCGCTATCTCTTCACTCAATTTTCTGGCATCTTTACACAGGAGAATCTCTCTTGCCCCTTCAAGTGCACCATTTCCTATCTTTATTATTTTTTCCACATCAATATCAGGTATTAGCCCTATTTTCATTGCGTTTTTAACATCTATAAAGTTTCCAAAGCCACCTGAGAGATAGACCTTTTTTACATCAGCAAGTTTTACAGGGTAGTATTTAAGAAGTATCTCCCAGCCGGTTCTTATCGCTGACTTTGAAGTGATTAACTGGAAGATGTCATTCTGTGTGATTTTAAGGTCTCCTGTGATATAAAAGTCCTGATCTATCCTTGCGGTTTTTGTCATAATTCCTTTTTCAAGAAGTTGTGCAAGTAGGTCTATCAACCCTGAACCACATACACCAATGGGATATTTATCCCCTATGGTTGAATAGGCAACCCTTCCATCCACAATCTCTATCTTCTTGATTGCACCTTCAATTCCACCTATACCACAACTTACAGACGCACCTTCAAAGGCACCACCTGCGGCACAGGATGCAGAAATCAATCTATCTTTATTTCCGAGCACTATCTCTCCGTTGGTTCCAATGTCTATCAATAGTGACATCTCATCATCCTTATACATACCTGAAGCAATTACATCTGCAACGATATCCGCACCTATATGTCCGCCTATTAGTGCACATCCATAAACAGTGCCTGACTTATTGGTATTAATCCCGATATCCTGGGGGGACTTTGTAATGGCATCTCTGTGTTCCGGTTCATAGGGTATTATTCCAAGTGATGAGACATCAATCCCGAAGAAAAGATTTCTCATAGTTGAGTTACCCACAGCCACAGTGTAGTATATATATTGTGAGATATCTTCCCCTTTTTCTTTTGATAACTCCTTGATTGTCTCATTTAACTGTTCAACTACAAGCATCTGAAGTTGTTTTGCCCTTTTTATCCTTTCTTTCTCTTCAAAGTATTTTCCTGTTTTTTTATCCACAAGTGTATATTCAATCCTTGAAATTACATCATTCCCGTAGGATATCTGTGGATTTGTCTTTGCAACTGTCTCAAGTATATCTCCATTTTCAAGGTCTACAAGGTCCATTACCACAGTGGTTGTCCCTATATCCAGAGCAATCCCATAAATTTTCCCCCTGTATCTGTCAACCTCCTCTCCGTTTTTGAAGATACTACTGCCCTTTTTATAATACAGGGGACAGAGAGGGACTTCTTTTTCCATTCCGTACTTCAATATCTCATATTCCCCAAAGTTTTTTACATATACCACAATATCAGACCTGTCCCTTACAATATGCGCCTGACAGGCAAGCCGCTCATTTTCTTTCAGTTTAAATTTCTTTTCAAGATGAGTGAGAGGTCCTAAATTTTCCATACCTTCTTCGATACGGACGATACACTTACCGCACTTTCCTATACCTCCACACTCTGCATTTATTCTTACCTCTGATATACGTGCAAGTTCCAGTATGGTAAGCCCTGGGTGTATCCTTACACCTTCTTTACCCCTCTTAAACTGCGGAAATTTTATAGTTCCCATTTTATATCCTTATAGTTTCTCCTGCCTTCACGGTAATAAATTTTTCTCCATACTCTTTTTTGAATCTTTCTTCGGCTACAGGACCTGAACAGTGTGTGGGCCCAGCCATCTTTACCCCCATCATTTTAAACTCATTAACAATAAAGTCAACAACTCTTTTGTCTTCCTCAAGGAGATGAAAGCCACCTATTACTGAATAAATCTCGCTTACCCTGAAGGTTTCCTTCACATAATGGACAATCTCTAATATACCTGGATGTGCGCACCCGGTTATTACAGAGAGCCCTTTTTCTGTCTTCAATACAAGGGATTGTTCAGGCATAGGAGTACCTTTATATGTTCCTGCTATTTCACCTGTGGTATAGATATTTTTCTGTATCTCCTGCCATTTTTTTGTCTCAACAGGGTTACCACCACAACTGATAATCAGTTCTTTTAATTCTGCGGAAAAACCCGGACATATGTACACCGAAGTTTCTTTTCTCTTTGCTTTAAGCAGTGCTTCCAGGCCTCCTGTGTGGTCCCAGTGGTTGTGAGAGATAACAACCCCTTCTATTTCGTCCGGGTGTATCTCCATCTTTTTCATATTACCAAGGAGCCACTTTCCTTTTTCCCCCGTATCAAAGAGGATTTTGTTATCTACGAGAAGCGAAAGCCCCCATCCGGTATGCAGACCTCTCTTTATCGCCTTTTTATCAAAAACTATCTTTATCTCCATTTAATCCTTTCCCATATGTTTTTTATCTCTTTTGATACAGAATCATCAGAAAATTCAACATAAGGTATTGTCTGAACTATTGACTCAGGAACCTTTTCTGAAAAAGGGATATATCCCACAACATCAATGCCTTTTTCTGCACATATCTTTTTAGTTTTTTCTGAGTTTTCAAGGTTGATATCATACTTGTTTATCACCACCTTTGTTTCAAGCCCGAAGAAGTCAGCCACTTCCATCACCCTCACCATATCACTTATTCCAGAAAGTGTCGGTTCTGTGATAATGAGTGCGAGGTCAACACCTGATAAGGAAGCGATGACAGGACATCCTATACCTGGGGGACCATCTATAATGATATAGTTCGCTTTTTTTCCTTCTGCCAGTTTATGCGCCTCTTCCCGGATTTTTGTTACAAGTTTTCCAGAATTTTCCTCTGCCACTCCTAATTTTGCAAATACAAAAGGGCCATATTTCGTATCAGATATAAAGTACTCGCCACTTTCTTTTTCTGTAATGGATATTACTTTGACAGGGCAGAAATAACTGCAGGCACCACAACCTTCACAGGAAAGAGGGTCTATAACAATTTTCTCAATGCTTCCCTTTCTATCTTTAACTGTTTTAATTGCCTCAAATCGGCATACAGTGAGGCACTTTCCACACTTTATACACCTATCCCTGTCTATCTCTGCTTCATACCCACCTTTAAATACTTCGTTCCTTTTAATGTCAGGATGCAAAAGAATGTAGAGATTAGCAGCATCCACATCACAGTCAACCATTACCTTATTCTCTACAAGTGAAGCAAGTGAGGCAGTGAAGAATGTTTTGCCTGTTCCTCCTTTTCCACTTATTACAGTAATTGTTTTCATGCTATTTCTCATTTGATGTGAAAAGCAGAGGGAATACAATATCACTTGTGCAGCAGGGTATTACAACTGCAAGCACCATATAGATTAAGACAACTCCTATCCTGTGAATCCAGTCAGTTACGCCAAAAGAGACAAGGTATAGGATAGAAGCAATAGCACTGACAAGGACATGGAGAGAATGTGAAAAAACAACACCTTCCTGCTTTTCCAGTGTTCCGGGGGCAAGAAAACCCATAAGAATCCCCAGAAAGACAAAGGGAAGGACAAGTCGGGGGTGTTCAACAATACATATATGCAGATGCATATGTGCACCGAGCAGAAAACCAGAGATATAAGGGATTATGATATCACTGATTCCACAGATACCAACAGAGCCAACAAATCCAATAATTAATGTTTTCAAAAATCTTCTTTCATGTTGCCAGAACATAGCAGTTGTTGCTATGGCTGAAAAGAGAAGGTGGGTAGGGTGAAAAATATGGAATAGTTCCTCAGAGTAGTGAGACATATCATGTATCCCTAACATTTCTGTAATAATTGTAAAAATTCCTACAAACATAAGCCCGATACTTACGCTCAGAATAGAAAAAGGCAGGTGGTGTCTCAGTTCCTCCCATATATGTATATTTTTCCTTTCCATAGCCCCTCCTTTCAATAAAGATAGACATTTGCTGGTGGTTGTGTCTCCTTGACTTCATCAGCAAGAATGGTCGCTTTACCTTCTGTTAAACTACATCTTCCATAAACCTTTACCCATGAATTTTGTTTCAATTTTCCGGTGTCGGTATATTCAACATCAACCCCAAGGGGTGTGGCATCAGCCGCACAGCAGGTAATAAGGAACCGCACAAGTGTGAATTTTTCTGTGTCCTGGTTTTTTAAGACAAACCCCTCAACGGATATGTCTTTGCCATCAATCTCTTCCGGCTTATTTTTTGCAAGAGTAAGGAGCTGTTTTATGTTAAGTTTTTTGTATTTTCCTTCCGTTTCTAACTGTGCCTGTAGAATCTCTTTTATATCCCCTCCTGTAAATGCCTGACTGATACCCCTTTTTGCTGCTGCGAGGACTGGAAGGTTGTCAGGTCTTACAACTATTGCAAGCAGTACAGGAAAGAGAAATATCAAAAATGAGAGGGTGGATATAATACCTGCCATTTCAGAGCCCTCTTTCTTAAACCGTTTAATTTTGATGAAAAGCATTATAAGAAGTAAAAATGAAGCAAGGATGGTAAAAGGGAAAAACCTCCTGTTTATGTATATCTGTAATTTACCTGTTATCAATGTTATAGAAATAAAAGCAAACCATATAAATA
>DAONKS010000032.1:0-4546 GCA_035406305.1 bacterium
ATATCAA
This sequence comes from bacterium, assembly GCA_035406305.1. Classification (GTDB taxonomy): domain Bacteria; phylum Ratteibacteria; class UBA8468; order B48-G9; family JAFGKM01; genus JAAYXZ01. Next base: position 8 of record DAONKS010000032.1, read on the forward strand.
TGTCATTGCTTTTTCTCCGGAGTAACCTGTCCCTTATATATCCACCAATAAGATAGGTAACTATTCCTTTTTCCTTTGAAAATTTTGTGAGTTTTTCCAGAATTTCCACAGAAGATATGGTGTTTCTTTTCATCTTTCTATTCCCACAATAATTCCATCTATTTCAGTAATTTCCACAGAAGTTCCTTTAAGAAGTTTCTTAAGCGGTTTCTTACTGATACAACTTAAAGAAACAGACAAACACTGCTGAACAGTAAGGTTCTTTCCAACCTTGACATAGCCCCCGTATTTACCTGTAACAAGCACTCCTATATATCCTTTTTCCGACTTGAAAAGTCGTGCTTCTGCAGGAATTTTGGTAAACTTTTCAGATGGCTCTCTGAGAGTGCAAATTCTGAACCTCCTGATATGTCCATCCCTGTCAGTAATTTTTACACTTCGCAAATCAACCACACTACTTCCTGTAAATCCACCCCTGGATTTTTTCCATTCCATCTAATTTCTATCCAATCTTCAGTTTTAACTTTTTACTTTTGACTTTTTATTATACCACCTCCCCCTTTCTCCCCACAATTCATAAGAGAGATTGAAAGATTGGTAGCCGCAGGTCCGCCTGCGATAAATCTGCGGCGGATAAACTTTATCCTGCGTAAAACCAAGGATAACGCACCCTGAAGGATGCGGCTACCACTTGCTAATTTAATGTGATGGTCTTTATCAACGAACTATAAACAACGAACAGTTTTCCCTTATTACTTTTTAATTATTTTATTGACTAATCCCTGAAAAGTTCGTAAAATAAAGATAGGAGGTGGGATTGATGAAGAAAGAGTTGATAGCTTTACTTGACTACTGGGAGAAAGAAAAGGGTATAGACAAGTTATTTCTTCTATCTGCCCTTGAAAGTGGATTGTTAACGGTCTATCGTAAAAAGGCGAACCTGGATGAAAGTATCAGTATAAAGATAGACCCTGAAACAGGAGATATTAAATTCCTTAATGAAAAGGGTGAGATTATACCCCCACCTTCTTTTCCATGGGAACGTATAGCAGCACAGACAGCAAGGCATGTAATTATGCAGAGGTTAAGGGAAGCAGAGAAATCCACTGTCTATAATGAATTCAAAAAATTAGAAGGCACCGTGGTAAGTGGAAGAGTTGAAAGATTTGAAGATGACAATATCGTAGTTTCACTGGGAAGGGCGGAAGCACTTCTTCCCCATCTCCATAAACTGGAAAATGACCATTTTAAGGTAGGCAGTCCTATAAATGCTTATATTCTTGAGGTCAGAAAACCCAACAAAGGAATTTATCAGATAATTCTTTCCAGAACACATCCTGATTTTGTAAGGGGGCTCATGGAAAAAGAGGTTCCGGAGATATCAGAGGGAATTGTAAAAATTAAGGAAATAGCAAGATTTCCGGGAGACCTTGTTAAGATTGCTGTTTTTGCCACTATCCCTAAGATTGACCCTGTCGGAACCTGCGTTGGAGAAAAAGCCAGCAGGATAAAAAACATAATGAAGGAATTAAATGGTGAAAAAGTGGAAATCATATTATGGGATAAAGATATAAGTAAATATATCCTGAATTCTTTAAGCCCTGCTACAGGTAAAAAAGTTATTATAAATGAGCAAAAGAAAGAAGCAGTGGTAGTTGTTGAAGATAGCCAGATATTCCTTGCCGTTGGTAAAAGAGGACAGAATGTCCGTCTTGCATCAAAACTCACTGGCTGGGATATAAGGGTGGTCAGAGAAAGTGAGTATGAGTCAATGGGAAAACCTGCTATTGCTGTAATAGAGGGCGTTGATGAAAAAATCGCTACAGAACTGGCAAAATACGGATACAGTTCAATAAAATCGCTTGCAGAAGCAAGTGCTGAAGAGTTAAAAAAAATACCATCTATTGATGAAAGTATGGCTGAACAACTGATAACGAAAGCAAAAGAATACAGAGAAAAACTGATAAAGGAAAAAAATGAAAGTAAGGGACCTGGCGAAGAAGTTTAAGATGCAGGGTAAGGACTTTCTTGCCCTGTTGGAGAAAAATGTAGGGATTAAAGGTAAAAAGACCGTCAGTGTTTTATCTGACAAAGAAATAGAGAAGATTGACAGATATATTGAAAGCAAGTTAAAAGAGATGAGGGGAAAGGAAACAGGAGAGAAAAAGGGCAGGAAAGAAAAAATTTCTGAAAGACCGGAAAAGAAGGTGGTATCTAAAGAAAAAAAGAAAGAGACACCGGACAAAACAACAAAAACAAAAAAAGAGAAACCGGCATCAAAGACGAAGCCACGGCCTGTAAAAACTAAGGGAAAAATTATAAAGGAAAAGGGAATAGAAAGACCAGCGATAGAGGCAACCGAACTAAAAGAAGTTTCTGCAGTTGCTGTGGAAGTTAAGGAGGAAAAGGTTGCTCATCCTGTTAAGGAAAAGGTTCTTCTGGAAGGGACAGAGAATATCAAACAACTTGCAGAGAATATAAAAATTCCGGCTAATGAAATAATAAAATATTTTCTAACCAGAGGGACAATGCTGACCCTCAATCAGTGTCCCGGAAAAGAGAATATTAAAAATTTATGTGATTACCTTGGATTGGAAGTTGAGTTCTACACACCTGAAATAGAAGAAAGACCTGTTGAAGAAAAGGAAAGGGTGCTTGTTCCTCGTGCCCCTGTCGTTACGATTATGGGGCATGTAGACCATGGAAAAACAACCATACTTGATACTATCAGAAAAAGCCGCATAGCAGAAAAGGAATACGGACAGATTACTCAGAAAATAGGGGCTTATAAATTCAATACTCCAAAAGGTTCCATTGTCTTTCTGGATACCCCGGGGCATGAAGCATTCACGGCAATGCGAGCAAGAGGGGCAATGATTACGGATATAGTCGTTCTTGTTGTTGCTGCTGACGAAGGTATAAAACCACAAACAATTGAAGCTATAAATCACGCAAGGTCTGCAAATGTGCCCATTATAGTAGCAATAAACAAGATAGATAAGCCCAATGTAAATCCTGATAAAGCAAAGAAACAACTTGCAGAACACAAACTCATCCCTGAAGAATGGGGAGGAGATACCATATTTGTTAATGTTTCAGGGTTGACAGGACAGGGTATAGAGGAACTGATTGATATGATAATCCTTTTAGGAGAAATGCTTGAACTGAAAGCTTCTTCTGAAGGTGAAGCGGAAGGAGTAGTAATTGAATCATACATAGATAAAGCAAAGGGACCAATTATAAATGTTCTTGTAAGAAATGGTACACTGAAAACGGGAGACCACTTTGTGGCAGGAAATATTAAAGGAAAGGTAAGAGCAATTATAGATGATTGGGGAAAACGTCTTGAAAGTGCAGGACCTTCAACACCTGTGGAAATTTTAGGAGGAGAAGGAGTAGTAACTCCGGGAGAAAGTTTTAAGGTTGTAGAATCAGAAAAAATTGCAAGGGAGATTATAGAGGAAAAAACAAAAAAAGTAGCTGGAAGAGAATTAGCGGCGAGAAAGATAACACTGGAAAATCTCTATTCAGAAATTCAGAAGGGCGAATTAAAAGAATTGAAACTGATATTGAAAACGGACTATGCGGGAACAATTGATGCAATAAAAAATATAATTGAGAAGATACCGACCAGTGAGGTTAAAATTGATATAATACATTCTGAAACAGGAGCAATCTCAGAATCTGATATCCTTCTGGCTTCTGCTTCTAATGCTATAGTTTTAGGATTTAATGTCCCTGTATTGCAGAAAGCGGAGGAACTTGCTAAAAGTGAAGGGGTGGAAATTAGAACATACAGGATTATCTATGAACTTGCTGACGAGATAAGAAGAGCTGTTGAAGGAATGTTAGAACCGGAAGAGAAGGAAGTTCTTTCCGGGCAGGCGCTGGTAAAAAAGGTTTTCAATCTTTCAGATAATACTGCTGTGGCAGGATGTCTCGTAGTTAACGGGACGGTTATAAGAAATTCCATTGCAAAGGTTGTAAGAAATGGTTCTATAATCCACCAGGGAGTTATTTCCAGTTTGAAAAGATTTAAAGAAAATGTAAAAGAGGTAAAGCAGAATACTGAATGCGGCATCGGGATAGAAAAATTTGTTGATTTTCAGGAAGGTGATATTATCCAGTCGTATATAAAAACAAAGGTGGCAAGAAAAATTTAAAAACCCTTAAAATAGGATGGAGAAATGGAAGAATGTATCTTCTGTAAAATAGGGAGAGGAGAAATAAAGTGTAACAGGGTCTATGAAGATGATAATTTTATTGCTTTCCGTGATATAAATCCACAGGCACCTGTTCACATACTTATTATCCCAAAAAAGCACATTGCAAAACTTTATGATACTGAGGATATATCACTCCTCGGCAGGTTGTTGCATATCGCTTCAAAAATAGCAAAAGACGAAGGAATTGAACAGAGTGGATATAGAGTCGTTATAAATACTAACCGCAATGCTGGTCAGAGTGTTGAACATCTACATCTGCATCTTTTAGGAGGCAGGATTATGCAGTGGCCTCCAGGATAAAATTTCTGCTGAG
>DAONKS010000032.1:4646-17712 GCA_035406305.1 bacterium
CTATGGTAAAAGAAATAAAAATAGCAAATGTTAAAATCGGTGGGGATAATATCTTCTGTTTGATAGCAGGTCCCTGCGTTATAGAAAATGAAAGGATGGTTTTTTACACCGCTGAAAATCTTAAAAAGATATGTGAGAAAGAAAAGGTTCCATTTATCTTCAAGGCATCCTTTGATAAGGCAAACAGGTCTTCTATCAGGTCATTTAGAGGACCAGGAATAAAGAAAGGGCTTGAAATACTTGCAAAAGTTAAAGAAAAGTTTGAAATACCCATTACAACAGATGTACATTGTTATACCCAGATAATACCGGTTGCCGATGTAGTTGATATAATCCAGATACCGGCATTTCTATGCAGACAGACAGACCTTCTCGTGGCTGCAGGAAAAACTGGAAAGGTGGTAAATGTAAAAAAGGGACAGTTCCTTTCACCATGGGAAGTAAAAAATATAATAGAAAAGGTTGTTTCAACCGGTAATAAAAAGGTCGTTATTACAGAAAGAGGGACAAGTTTTGGGTATAATAATCTGGTTTCTGATTTCCGTTCCATCCCGATTATGAGAAGTTTCGGTTATCCTGTAATCTTTGATGCCACACACAGTGTTCAACAACCGGGTGGACTGGGGAAATGTTCAGGCGGCAACAGGGAATTTGTCCCGTATCTTGCAAAAGCCGCTATGGCGGTTGGCTGTGATGGTATATTTGCAGAGGTTCATCCTGACCCTGCCCGTGCATTATCAGACAGTTCCAATATGCTTAATATAAACGAAATGAAGAAACTGTTAGCAGAACTTAAAGATATATACCTTGCTGTATCCAGAAGGAGTAAAAAACATAAATGAATAAAGGGCTTTTACTGAGTTATGCCAGGGATGTAATTGATATGGAATGTCAGAATTTGAGAAGTATGCGCAACCGGCTCGGTAAAGAATTTATAAAAGCACTTGATATAATATGCCATTGCAAGGGCAAGGTTATACTGACGGGAATGGGTAAAAGTGGTATTATATGCCGTAAGATTGCAGGCACATTTTCCAGTTTAGGAGTACCATCTGTCTTCTTGCATCCTGCAGACGCAGTTCATGGAGACCTCGGGACTGTTTCAAAAGATGATGCTGTAATAGTTATTTCTAACAGTGGAGAGACAGAAGAGATATTAAGAATCCTGCCTTCTATAAAAAAGATAGGGGCGGTTATTATATCTCTTACCTGTTCAAAGGACTCATCCCTGGGAAGATACAGTGATATCGTAATAGAAACAGGTGAGATAAAGGAAGCTGATGTCTTCGGTATGATACCATCTTCAAGTACAACCTGCGCATTGGTTCTTGGAGATGCAATGGCTCTATCACTGATGCGTATAAGAGGAGTTAAAAAACAGGACTTCGCTTTCTTCCATCCTGCAGGAAATCTTGGAAAACGGCTGATGCTGAAAGTCAAGGATGTTATGCATACAGGCAGAGAAATTCCTTCTGTAAGGAAAGATGCTAAAATATCTGATGTTGTGAGAGAAATAACAGAAAAAGACCTCGGGTTTACACTTGTCATTGATAAAAATGGACGGGTGGCGGGTATTATAACAGATGGGGATATAAGGCGGCTTTTACATAACAAAACAGATATTTCCAGCGTAACGGCAGAAGAATTTATGACGAAAAATCCCAAAACAATAGACGGGGAGCATCTTGCAGTAGAGGCATTGAGTATGATGGAAAAGATGGAAATTACCTGTCTGGTAATAATGGGGAAAAACAGAAAGGCAATGGGGGTTGTCCATCTCCATGACCTGCTTGGAAAGAAAGAGTTCAAAATTGAATACTGATAAGATAAAAGTTGTTGCAACTGATATTGATGGTGTTTTAACAGATGGGAAGGTATTTTATTTCAAAGGAAGGATATACCGTAACTTTAATATAAAAGACGGGACTGCTTTTAAACTCCTTTCAATAGCAGGGATAAAAACGGCTGTTATAAGCGCCAAAAAATCAGAGGAAACAAAAGAACGATTTTCAGAGTTAAGAGTTGACTACTATATTGAAGGGGTGGAGGATAAGCTCTCAGCAATGGAAAAATTTATAACCGGTAAAGATATAAAGTGGAACGAAATATGTTATATAGGTGATGACCTGCAGGATATTCCTGTAATGAGAAAGGCGGGATTTTCTGTGGCTCCTTATAACGCCTGTAAAGAGGTTAAGGATATCGCTGGCTATATATGTAAGAAAAATGGAGGAGAAGGAGTATTCAGAGAGACGGTTGAAATCATTTTAAAGGGGAAAGGGATATGGGAGGACATATTAAAAAAGTTTCTGGCATCATTATAATACTTTTACTTCTAACATATGGCTGTACTAAAAAAGAAGAAAATAAGATATCAGAAAAACCAGAAGAAGAGATAAAACACTTTACATTAAAACAATTTGCTGATAATAAAGGAGGAGGTTTTGTTCTGGAAGGTGAAAGTGCCGAAATTTCATCCGGCGGAGCATCAATGACCACCCCGCAGCTGTCATTTTCCACAGGGACAGAAAGCATAGAAATAACAACAGGAAAAGAGGGTTCCGGTGAAATAAAAATAGACCCTGATGAAAAAAAGGTAAAGACAATTATCATTACAGGTAACATAAAAATTGTTTACAGGGACTTAAAAACAAAAGACATAACAATGGAAGGCAGTTGTAAAAAACTCACTTATAACGAAATAGAAAAGACAATTATTATGGAGGTATCACCTGTTATAAAACGGGGTAATAATTATTTCTCCGGAGATGTAATGTATTATAACCTCGAGAAAAACTCTCTTGATATCAAGGGTAATGTAAATGCGCAGATATATACAGAAAAAGGTACTCATTAGTATTCTATTATTTACAGGTATGGCTTTCTGTCAGGATATAAGGGTATGTATTAAAAAATATGGTGGCAACCTGACTATCAATACCCTTGATATAGAGACCTATCTTTCAGGAGTCCTTTCAAAAGAAATGGATTCTCTCTGGCCTGAAGAGGCATTAAAGGCACAGGCAGTGGTCTCACGCACATTTGCTGTATATATGGCAAATGAAAGCAGAAAGAAAGGGTTACCGTATGATATTGAAAATTCCATATTCCATCAGGTATATGATTCAAGTAGTTGTGAAAGAATAGAAAAAGCAGTAAGGGAAACAGAAGGAGAAATTCTGACATATAAAGGAGATATTGTTCAGGTCTTTTTCCATGCATCCTGTGGAGGGAAAACAGCAAAGACATCGGATGTATGGGGAGGGCATTATAGACATATCTCTTCAGTGGAAGACCCTTATTGTATGGACACCCCTTACTATTACTGGGAGAAGTCATTTTCTCAGGATAAACTTTCAAGAATTTTCGGTACCTCTTCCATTGAAAAGATAGTTATTGAAGGGAGAGACGATACAGGACGGATAACTTCCTTGAGATTGACTGGAAAAGATGGTAAAATTATACGCCTGACGGGACATAGATTCAGGATGATGGTTAACCAGGGCAAAAATATATCTTTTGATAACCCTGAAATAATCCCGAGCACCAATTTTACTGTACATAAGGAGAACAACCTGTTTATTTTTAAAGGTTACGGGTATGGCCATGGAGTAGGGATGTGTCAGTGGGGCGCAAGGAGAATGGCAGAGAATGGTTTCAACTATAGACAGATATTAAAGCATTACTTTCCGGAGATGGAATTGTCAAAGATTGAATAACCCGGAGGTGAAGATGGAAATAAGAATCCACTCTGCAGTTCCTATAGATAAAGGTTTTGAAGAGTACATCAAGGATAAATTTGACCGTTTGAAAAAGTTTCTATTTGACGAAGGAAGTGCTGAGTTTCATATAAAAAGAGAAGGTTCTATATATATCAGTGAGATAAAAATTCATTCCAAGAGTTATAATATATTTCTCAAGGACGAAGACAACGATATGAATAAAAGTGTTGAAAAATTGTTTGATAGGGCAAAAGGGCAGGCAAGAAAGATGCATGACAAAGTAGTTGCAAAAAACTATAAAATATAACCAGATATGTGGAAAGGAGAGAGGAAATGAAAATAACGGACTTTTTGAAGGAAGATTGTATATTGATAGGGATTAAAAACAGGGAGAAGAAAGGTGCCATTTCAGAATTGCTGGAGTTATTGAAAGAGAGAAAATATATCAGAGACAGTAAGGAAATACTTGAAAGTGTGATGGAACGGGAAAAGTTAGGTTCAACAGGAATAGGACAGGGAATAGCAGTTCCACATACCAAAACAGACCAGATTGAAAACCTGGTTGGAGCAGTGGGGATTTCACATAGTGGTGTTTCTTTTGATGCTCTTGACGGTGAACCTGTCTATATAATATTTCTTATCCTGGCACCAACCAAATCCATAGGACTTCATCTTAAAGCACTTGCAAAGATAGCACGGCTGCTTAAGGATAAAACGTTTAGAAATGCTTTAAGAAAAGCATCTTCCCCAACAGAAGCATTTAATATCATAAAGGAAGATGAAGAAAAATTAACTCCCATATCCTGAAAATGAATAAATACTTACCAAAGCCCGGTAGATATGAATAGCAGGAAGGGAATTCTATACACCGATTTTTTGTTGAAACTTTGGCAGATAAAAAGTACAGATAGAAGAAAGCAGTCCGGATATAGAATATAATTAACAGTTTTTGACTTTTGAGTTTTAACTTTTGACTTATTACTTTTTACTTATTACTTTTTACTTTTGACTTTTGCGTTTTGACTTTTGACTTTTGACTTATTACTTTTAACTTTTGAGTTTTAACTTTTGACTTATTACTAATATGAAAAAGATAAAAGGAATAGGTATTTCTCCAGGTATTGCAATTGGAAAAGCTTTTGTCTGGGAATTTCCTTCTTTGCAGGAAACGGAATATACAATTGATAAACCAGCCATAGAGAAAGAACTGGAACGGTTTAATGATGCAATAAATACAACCGAAGCCCAGATTAAAGAACTTCAACAGACATTTGAGAAAGAGGTGGGCTCAAAATATGCAGATATATTTTCATTCCATCTTGCACTTTTAAAAGATAAATTATTTAAAAGCGAAGTGGAACGTATCATAAGAGAAGAAAAGATAAACAGTGAAAGTGCAGTTAAAAAAGTGATACATCACATAGGCAGGATATTCAAAAAAGAGGAGAAAGATTTCCTTCAGGACAGACGGAGAGATTTTATGGATGTTATTGAGAGAATTATACATAACCTTCGCGGTTCTTCTCATACAAGAATAAAAGTATTTCCCGAGGAAATAATCGTCGCAAGGGACCTATCTCCGAGTCAAACGGTGTCAATTGATAAAAAGTATGTCAGGGGCTTTGTCACGGCAATAGGAAGTGAAACATCCCACGCAGCAATAATTGCAAAGGCACTTGAAATTCCGGCTGTGGTTGCTGGTGAGAAAGTAACAACAGAGATAAAAACAGGGAATACTGTAATCATAGATGGACATACGGGAGAAGTTATAATAAAACCATCGGCAAAGGTTATTGAAGAGTATAAAAAGAAAAAGGAACAGTTATCAATACGAAAGAAACAACTGCTTTTCCTTAAGGATAAACCCTGCGAAACAATAGACGGCAAAAGGATATATCTGCATGCCAATATAGAACTCCCTGAAGAAGTAGAAACAGCCAGAAAATATGGGGCGGATGGTATTGGACTTTACAGGACAGAATATCTCTACCTGAATAGAAAGGACCTTCCTACTGAAGAAGAACACTTCCTTGCTTACAAAAAAGTCGCCGAAAAGATGGATAGTAAAAAACCTGTTATTATAAGAACTATAGATGTGGGTGGAGATAAATTTGTATCCGCCCTTTCTGTAAGGAAAGAATTAAACCCTTTCCTTGGCTGGAGAGGAATAAGATTCTCTCTTGAAAGAAAAGATATTTTTGAAACACAGTTAAGGGCAATTCTCCGTGCAGCAATCTATGGAAATCTCAAGGTTATGTTTCCTATGGTTTCTACATTAGAAGAAGTAAAGATGTCTCACAGGATACTCCAGAAAGTAAAAGGTGATCTTAAGAAAGAAAAAAAGAAATTTAAGCAGGATATTGAAGCAGGGATAATGGTTGAAACCCCTTCTGCAGCACTTATAACTGATAAACTTGCAGAAGAATCCAGATTTTTCAGTATTGGCTCCAATGACCTGATACAGTATACTCTTGCTGTGGACAGGAGTAATGAAAAGATATCTCATCTCTATCAGCCATGTCACCCTGCTGTTATCAAACTTATAAAAACCACCATTGAAAATGGAAAGAAAAAAGGTATATGGACGGGACTCTGCGGAGAAATGGCTTCTATTCCTGAGATAGCCTGTCTGCTGGTAGGTATGGGTATAGATGAGTTAAGTATGGCACCATCTGCAATACCAGCGGTAAAAGAGAAGATAAGGTCTGTAAGGTACAGCACTATGGAAAAAATTGCACAGGAAGTGCTCTTATTTGACACACATGAAAAGGTCTATAAATATCTTATAGAGAGAATAAAAAGAGGAGGGAAATGACAATATCTATGGATGACATAAAGGTACTGGATAAACAGGATATGCTTGGAAAACTCAAAGGGTTTGCTACCCAGTGCAGAGATGGTTATTCTTTCAATATTTCATCACTGCCATTTAAGTCAATAGAAAGGGTTATATTTTCAGGTATGGGAGGTTCTGCTATAAGTGGAGATATTATTACAACCATTTCATCTGAAAATTCTAAAATTCCATCCTTTGTAAACAGGGACTATACATTACCTCTATTTGCATCCGATGAAAAGACACTGGTGATTGTTATCAGTTATTCAGGAAATACTGAAGAAACTCTCAGTGTGCTTGAAGAAGCAAAGAAAAGGAAAAATTCAATAGTATGTATCTCAAGTGGTGGGAAGATAGAAAAGATTGCAAGGGAAGAAAACATTCCTTTCCTGAAGATACCCGGCGGATATCCACCAAGATGTGCATTAGGATACCTCTTTTTTTCATCTTACAGAATAATGGAAAATATTGGTGTTGTTCCTCCTTTAGAGGACGAACTTTTCACAAAAATGGAAAACTGGATTGAAAGATTCATCCCGGAACGCAATGATAATCTTGCAAAAAATCTTGCTGAAAAACTGCATAACAGGATTGCCCTTCTCTATTCCAGTAATAAATTTCTCCCCGTAATTACAAGATGGAAAACGCAGATTGCCGAAAACAGCAAGGCATTTGCCTTTATAAATGTCTTCCCTGAGATGAATCACAATGAGATTATGTCATGGCGCTATCCTGAATGGTTTATAGAAAAGTGCCTTCCTGTTTTTATAATTTCCAGAAAAGAACACCCCAGGATAAATCTTCGTTTTGAAATCACAAAAGATATTATCTTTAAGAAGCTCCCTGAGATTATCAGTTTAGTCCCTGAAGGAGAGAAATTGATTGAAGAGATATTTTATCTTATTATACTCGGCGACTGGGTAAGTTTCTATCTCGCTATATTAAACAGGGTAAATCCAACAGAGATACAGGAGATAGACCTGTTAAAACAAAGAATGGGAGGTTATCTATGAAAAACTCTTATCTTTTCACTTCAGAATCTGTTACAGAAGGCCATCCGGATAAAATCTGTGACCAGATATCCGACTCCATACTGGATGAGGTACTGAAACAGGACAGAAATGGAAGGGTGGCCTGTGAATGTCTGACAACAAGGGGACTTATCTTTGTTGCAGGAGAGATAACCACCACCGGTTATGTTGATATCCCTGGTGTGGCGAGAGAACTGCTTAAGGATATTGGATATACTGATACATCTTATGGGTTTAATTTTGACTCAAGCGCTATAATTACTTCCATTCAGAACCAGTCCCCTGACATTGCACTTGGCGTCAATAAAGGGGGAGCAGGAGACCAGGGTATGATGTTTGGATATGCAACCGATGAAACAGAAGAATTGATGCCAATGCCTATAATTCTCGCACATAAACTTGTAAGGCGCCTTGCAGAGGTAAGAAAAAAGGGAGAATTGAACTATCTGAGACCCGATGGTAAATCACAGGTAACTGTCCGCTATGAAAATGGTATTCCGAGGAGTGTTGAAAGTGTAGTACTTTCATCCCAGCATAATCCTGGCGTGAATCATAAAAAAATCAGGGATGACCTTACAGAGCTTGTGATAAAAAGTGTTATACCTTCTGCATTGAGAAGTAAAAAGATGAAGATTTTTATAAATCCAACAGGAAGATTTATTATAGGAGGCCCTCAGGCAGATACAGGGGTAACAGGAAGAAAGATAATTGTTGATACCTATGGTGGTGTGGGTAGCCATGGAGGCGGATGTTTTTCTGGAAAAGACCCGACAAAGGTAGACAGGTCTGCTTCCTATATTGCAAGATACCTGGCAAAAAACATAGTGGCATCCGGACTGGCAAAAAAATGTGAGCTCCAGATTGCTTATGTAATAGGAATGAAACAACCTGTTTCCATAATGGTTAATACAGAAAATACAGGGATTATTCCGGATAATGAAATAGTGAAATTGATAAGAAAGAACTTTGACCTTTCCCCATGGGGAATAATACAGAAACTTGACCTCCTCAGGCCTATATATAGAAAAACCGCCTGTTATGGGCACTTCGGCAGGGAAGAAGAGGACTTCACATGGGAAAAGAAAGATGCGGTCAAGGTCTTTCAAAAAGGAATATAAATGGACTATTCAATAAGAGATATCAAACTGGCAGAAAAGGGGAAAAAACGTGTTGAGTGGGCTTTCCAGCATATGCAGGTTTTAAAATTATTAAGGGAGGTTTATCATAAAAACAAAATCTTCAGAGGTATGAAGATAGGATGTTGCCTTCATATTACCACAGAAACAGCAAACCTTGTTATCAACCTTAAACAGGCAGGAGCGGATGTTTTTCTCTGTGCTTCAAATCCCTTAAGCACACAGGATGATGTATCGGCATACCTCGTAAAATATGAAAAGATAGGTGTCTTTGGAAGATATGGAGATGACAGGAAATCATATTATCAGAACATCAAAAATGTTATGGCAATAAAACCACACCTTGTTGTGGACGATGGATGTGACCTAATCTCATCACTGCATAAAAACGCCGCATTTACAGGAAATCTGATAGGAGCCACTGAAGAAACAACGACAGGAGTGATACGATTGAGAAGTTTAGCAAAAAAGGGTATGTTAAAATTTCCTGTGATTGCAGTCAATGATGCTGATACAAAACATCTTTTTGATAACAGATATGGAACAGGACAGTCAACTGTGGATGGGATACTCCGTGCCACAAATATTATGATAAGTGGAAAGGTAGCGGTTGTGTGCGGTTATGGATGGTGCGGTAAGGGCATTGCAAAAAGACTGGCAGGAATGGGCGGAAGGGTTATCATCACTGAGATAGAACCAGTGAAAGCACTTGAAGCGGTAATGGATGGATATCAGGTATTACCAATATCAGAAGCAGCAGAAATCGGAGATATTTTTATAACATCTACAGGAGATACTAAAGTTATAGACATCACCCATATAAAAAAGATGAAAGACGGTGTTATCCTTGCCAATGCAGGACATTTCAATGTAGAGATTGATATTGCCTCCCTTGAAAAAATCGCCAGAAAGAGACGGATAAAAGAATGTCTCGATGAATATACACTCCTAGGAGGTAAAAGGGTCTATCTGCTTGGTGAAGGACGGCTTGTAAATCTTGCCTGTGCGGAAGGACATCCATCCTGTGTAATGGATATGAGTTTTGCCAATCAGTTTCTCTCTCTTGAATTTCTTAAGAACCATCCTTCACTGAAACCAGATGTTTATAAGGTTCCTTCTTACATAGACAGAAAAGTAGCGGAGATGAAGCTTAAAACAATGGGTATAAAGATAGATAAACTAACTCCTGAACAGAAAAGATACCTGAGCTCATGGGAAGCAGGAACATAAAACATAAAAAATTACTCAAAATCGGAATAACCGGCATATTCGGTTCGGGTAAAACCACCGTAAGTTCAATGTTCAAAAGGGCGGGTGTTCCTGTAATTTCCTGTGATGATATAGTTCATCGTCTTATAAAAAAGAAAGAAATTATGTATAAGATAAAGGATATATTTGGAGAAAATGCCGTTAAAAAAGGAAATATTAACAGGGAGTATCTGAGTAATATGGTTTTTTCAGATAGCAGAGCAAGAAGAAAACTTGAAGGGATTTTACATCCTGAGGTCTTCAAAGAGATAAACAAAAAAATACTTGACTATGACGGGAAAAAGAGTATAATAGCAATAGAGATTCCTTTATTGTTTGAAACAAAATCAGAGAAACTTGTTGATAAAATAGTGGTCGTCTCATCAACCCACCAGAAAATCTTACAACGGCTGGAAGGAAGATTTACCAGGGAAGATATAAGAAAAAGATGGAAAGCGCAAATCCCGCTGAAAGAAAAAGAAAAGAAAGCAGATTATGTTATTGATAATTCAGGTTCTTATTCCGAAACATTCCGTCAGGTGCAAAATCTTATAGAAAGATTAAATACTCTTGTGGAATAGAGTATCTTCTATCTTTTAATAGACCAGGGAGGTACTGTATGGAGATAGTTAATAACTTGGAAGCGATTAAAAATCTGGATGTAGCCGCATTGAGAAAACTAACCATTCCTAAACTGCAGTCAATAGCAAAAACATTGAAGGTTGAAGGCATAAGTAATCTCAGAAAGGAAGAACTCATATACAAAATAATGGAATCGCAGACAAAAAGAGAAGGGCTTTTATTTGCTGAAGGGGTGCTTGAAATACTACCTGACGGTTTTGGATTTCTGAGGTCTCCGAATTACAATTACCTGCCAGGACCTGATGATATATATGTCTCACCATCACAGATTAAAAAGTTTTCATTGAAAACAGGAGATACAGTTGCAGGTCAGGTAAGACCACCAAAGGATAATGAAAAGTACTTTGCTCTCCTGAAGGTTGAAACCGTAAATGGCGAACCACCTGAGAATATACAGTCAAGGATTCCTTTTGAAGAATTAACCCCTATACATCCAAATCAACGTCTCTTATTGGAAACAACCCCGGAAGAGATAACCACAAGGGTGATAGACCTTGTTACCCCTATAGGAAAAGGGCAGAGAGGACTTATTGTATCACCACCGAGGGCAGGCAAAACTGTTATTCTACAGAAACTCGCAAATGCAATAGCAAAAAATCACCCTGAGGTATATCTGATTGTATTGCTTGTAGCTGAGAGACCCGAAGAAGTTACAGAGATGCGACGGATTGTTAAAGGTGAGGTAATCAGTGCAACCTTTGATGAATCACCTGAGAGACATACACAGGTTGCGGAAATAGTAATGGAAAAGGCAAAACGGCTTGTAGAACATAAAAAGGATGTTGTAATCCTGCTTGATAGTATTACACGGCTTGCGCGGGCTTATAATATCCTGGTTCCACATACCGGGAAGATTATGTCAGGTGGGCTTGAATCAACCGCACTTGATAAGCCAAAAAGGTTCTTCGGAGCAGCAAGAAATATTGAAGAAGGAGGAAGTTTAACAGTTCTGGGGACAGCGCTTATAGATACAGGCAGTAAAATGGATGATGTTATATTTGAAGAGTTTAAGGGAACAGGAAATATGGAGATTAATCTTGAGAGGAAACTTGCTGACAGAAGAATCTTCCCCGCGATAGACATTAACAGGTCAGGGACACGAAGAGAAGAACTGCTTGTAAATCCCGATGAACTGCAACTTATGTGGCTTTTGAGAAAGGTTCTTGCCCCCTTAAATCCCATAGAGGCAATGGAACTTTTGATAGCAAGGATGCGAAGTACAAAAACAAATATAGAACTCCTCCTTAATATCAAAGCACAGACACAGTAAGGAAACCCCTTTATGTTTCAGGCAATCTATACAGCGAGTTTTCTTATGGCGTGGGGAGGAAACCTTTTAGGTATATCTCTCTCCCTGTTTCTTGCTCAGATAAAGCAAAGCGGCCCTTTTATTATAGGACTTGCAGGCTTTACTGGAAATTTTATCTATACCATAGTTACATTTTTACTTTCCCGCCATCATCTAAAGAACAATACAATTTTTATATATACCACGATAGCCATAGGAATTTCTTATTTTCTGATACTTTTTTCTCCTGTTCCTATTATCTTTGTAATCCTGCTTTTGGGAGGTATATTTTATGCGGTATTCTGGCCTTCTATTCAGAGCTGTTTTGTCGCTACCAATGATGATTTAAAAATAGGTATATATAATCTCTTCTGGTCGGCAGGAGTAATACTCGGGACATTTTCATCAGGATTTATCTACTCCTTCAGTCCGTATGCTCCTTTTTTTGTCACATTATCTCTTTCCATAATTGCCTTCTGTGTACTTATATCTAAAAAAAATCACTTATCTGCATTAAATGCAGTTCCCTTGCAGGATAAAAATAAAGAGCAGATATCGCCTGTATTAGTAAAGGAAATCAGAATGTTAAACTTCCTTCACTTCTTTGCATGGAGTGCCATCTTTTATCTCTATCCCAAACTCGGGCTTTTAAGGAAATTTTCACCTCAGTTTATAGGGACAGTGATAGGAACTCTTCTTATCAGCAGGTTTGTTACCTTCTTCCTCCTGATGGATAAACCACTCATACTACATCCTGCCAGATTCATCATATCCTGTCTGTTCTTTTTTATCAGTTGCCTGTTAATAGGACTGGGAAGCCATACATTTATCATACTTACGGCAGCCATTGTTATGGGAATTACAGGCGCCTTTTCTTATCATAACAGTCTGTTAATGCATATAAAATATAACCTGAAAACAGAAATACATGAATGTGTTATAGGAGCAGGTTTATTTGCTGGTTCCCTTGTCGCTGGATTATTAGGACAGATACTTAATCTACCGGTTGCCTATACAATTATTGGTACCTTCATACTTCTTGTCGGTTTAGTATATAGCAGACACTACATCTTCGGATTGACAAAACGTAAAGTTAACTAAATTCCCTTTAAACCAGCAGGCACCTGTAAAAGCATTATGCTTTCTGTTATTTGTAATCCTTC
>DAONKS010000033.1:0-16570 GCA_035406305.1 bacterium
GCAATAAAAAGGTATAATTAAAACAACGGGGTTTAGTAAATATCTACTTACTTTTTACTTATTACTTTTTACTTATTAGTTATTACTTTTTACTTTTGCCTTATTCCTTTATGAAGATATCAGTCATTGCAGGAGAGAAGTCAGGGGACAACTACGGCTCGCTCCTTATTGATTGCATAAGGAAGATTAAGCCGGATGTATTTGTTATAGGGGCAGGCGGAGAGGGCATAAGGGAGAGGACAGACCTGTTTGTAGACCTTCCATACGGAAAAATGGGGTTTTCTGGAGTGATTTCCAGTATGCCTCTTTTTTATCGTAAATTTAAAGAAGTAAAAGAGATATTAGATAAAGAAAATCCTTCTTTTATCGTATTTATAGATAATCCAGGATTTAACCTGAAACTTGCCGCATCACTTGGAGAAAAATTCCCCTGTTTTTACTATATTCCGCCAAAGGTATGGGCGCATAACTATAAAAGGATATATGTAATAAAAAGATATATCAAAGCGGTTATCCCGATATTCCCTTTTGAACAGGATATATATCAGAAGGAGGATATTCCCGTATTCTGGTTTGGCCACCCGGTAATAGACCTTGTAAAGGCAGATGAAACAGAGAAGGAAAGAGATATTCCTGTTATAGGACTTCTGCCGGGAAGCAGGGAGGAAGAGGTAAGATACCTTTTGCCCGTTTTTCTCCGTATCCTGAAGATTATTTCAGGGAAGAGAAAGGTAAAAGCGTTATTATCTGCGTCAGACAGTGCTATAAGGAAGATAGAAGAGAGGATTTTAAAAGAGCACTCAACCAATATTGATATTATTGAAGGCAGTCCCCATTCCATTATAAGAGAGGTATCTTTGCTTCTTGCCACAAGCGGGACTGTGAATTTAGAGGTTGCCCTTTACGGAAAGCCACTGCTTGTATTCTATAAGACCACATATCTCAATTATCTTCTTGCTAAAATAATGGTAAAATTAGATGTGATAAGCCCGGTTAATCTTATGCTTGAAAAAAAGGTTGTTCCTGAATATATACAGCACTTTTCTTACAGAAGGATTGTGGGAGATATAAACAATATACTGGATAAAGGACTTCTCTACAGAAACCAAAAGGATGCATTTGCCAGGATAAAAATTATGATAGGCAGAGAGAATGTAAGTGAGAGGGTGGCAGATTTTTTAATTAAGTGGGGTGGAAGTTAGTGGCTGGCAGGTTAATCTTCTAAAAAGAAGAGAATAAAGAAAAATGGTGAAAGAGATATTTAAAATAAGAAATTATGTGGATGTAAGATGGAGATACTTTTTTGCGGGTGTGGTCTTTATGGTTTTGAATTCTCTCCTTAACGGTATATCCATATTTTCCATAGTACCTCTTATGGACAATATCATTGCAGGGAAAAAGATACTTATCCCTGAAAAACTACCCCTTTTTTTCAGGGTAAAGATTGAGCCGCTTGTAAATATCCTGAATGCCTTACCACCATCAACTGTTCTGAAATATACACTTATCTTTATTATATCAGCCATTACACTCAAAGGGCTGTTTTTTTATCTTACCCACTATTACTTTAATCTCTTTGGAAACCGGCTACTAACTGATATAAGGAATAAACTGTATGGAAAGGTTACAACGCTATCTATGGACTTCTTTGTCTATGGCAGGTCAGGAGAGATTACATCACGTCTGATATACGATGTTAATCTCTTAAGGCAGATGTTTGTGACACATATTCCGGGCATTATCTTTCAGGGTACCCTTGCACTGGTCTATCTTGTTATCATATTTACCATTGACTGGAAGATGAGTTTGCTTGCGGTTCTGATATTTCCACCACTGCTTTTTCCCATATTCAGGATAGGAAAAAAATTGAGAAAGTTAGGGAAAAAAGTTCAGGAGTCATATGGCAGGATAAGCAACCTCATATATGAAGGGGTATATGGACAGCAGATAATCAAGGCATACAACCAGGAAAAGGAAATTGTGAAGAGGTTTTCCGCAGAGAATGAAAAGATATTCAGGTCTGTTATGGCAGGGACAAAAAGGATAATGATGATAGGTCCTTTTACAGAGGTTGTATCTGTGCTCGGGGCAAGCGGGCTTTTATATTACGGAGCAAGGAAGGTAATGGGTGGTTCTATCAGTTCCGGTTTTCTGTTTCTCTTTTTTGTAGCCCTCTTTTCCATTATAAGTCCGCTTAAAGGTGCTGGTAATGCATATGCCAGTATAAAACAGGACTCAGCAGCACTTCCAAGGGTTTACTCTATTCTTGATATGGAAAGCAGGATAGAAGATAAAGGCACAGAGGTTTTTTCGGGGCTGAAAGAAGGGATTGAGTTTAAAAATGTAAGTTTTTCGTACGGAGAAAAGGCAATTCTGAAAAATATCTCATTTTATATGAAGAAGGGAGAGAAGTTAGGTATAGTAGGACCAACAGGAGTTGGGAAGACATCTCTTATAGGGCTGCTTTTAAGATTTTATGAGCCGGGCAGAGGACAGATTTTGATAGATGGGGTGGATATAAAACAATATAGGATTGAGTCATTCAGGGCACATATAGGATTTGTTCCTCAGGAACCCATACTTTTTAACGATACTATAAAGAAGAATATCTCCCTTTCAGAAAATCCTGATATGGAAAAGGTCAGAAAGGCGGCGGAGATAGCAGGGGTTCGGCATTTCATAGAATCACTACCCGATGGCTATGATACCATTGCGGGAGAAAGGGGGACATCATTTTCAGGTGGACAGAAACAACTGATATCAGTTGCAAGGGCGATATACAGGGACCCGGAAATCCTTATACTTGATGAGGCAACCGCATCCCTTGACAGCCAGTCAGAAAAGATACTTCAGGAGGCAATGGAAAGATTGATGAAGGGCAGAACTGTATTCATCATAGCACACCGTCTTTCAACATTAAGAAGTGTTGACAGGATAATAGTTCTTAAGGATGGAGAGATAGTTGAGGAAGGTATACACAACCAGTTAATTGAAAGGAAAGGGGAGTATTACCACTTCTGGGAACTACAGTTCGCACGATAGACGGAGAAGGGGAAGATAAAAGGAAAAGACAATGGCTACATACAAAAAGGCAGGGGTTGATATATCTCTGGGAGATATCTGTTCAAAAATTATGTCATCTGCTTCTGACAGGACATTCGCATTCAGGAAAGGAAGGTGCGGGGAGATAAAGGTTATTGAAAGCAAGGGACTTTACAGGGTTATCACCATATCCTTTGGCACTTTCAGGATTATGCTGAACAGTGATGGTATTGGCACAAAGGTGGAGATTGCGGAAAGGACAGGGATACACAGGACAATGGCTTATGACCTTTTTGCTATGCTCTGTGATGATGCTGTGAGATACGGTGCAGAGCCGGTGGCTATCTCAAATATCCTTGATGTAAATAAACTCTCCTTAAAGGTGATAAAGGAACTATCAGAGGGTATGGTAAAGGCAGCAAAGGAAGCAGGGGTTACTGTTGTATCAGGAGAGATAGCAGAGTTAGGCAACCGTATTTCTGGCTACGGAAGGTATAACTATAACTGGGCGGGGACGGTTTTAAGTGTTTTACGGAAGGAGATGCGGCCTGAAAGGATTAAAAAAGGGCAGGTTGTCATAGCATTAGAAGAAAAAGGGTTCAGGTCAAATGGCATCTCTCTGGTTCGGAAGGTTTTAGGAGAAGCGTGTGGAGACAACTGGCACAGAAAGAAGATAAATGGCAGGATACTGGGAGAGATGGTTCTTACTCCATCAAGGATTTATACCCCTGCTGTTCTGGATATGCTTGATTTTGCGGAAGGTATAACTCATATTACAGGTGGTGGTATCCCTGAAAAACTGGGCAGATTGCTTTCTGTGATAGGTGTGGGAGCGGATATCACGGACTTATTCACTCCACCTGAGGTTATGCTTATCTGTCAGAAACTCGGCAGGGTAAATGATAAAGAAGCATATAAGGTCTGGAATATGGGGCAGGGAATGCTTATAATTACAGATAGTCCAGAGAAAGTCGTGTCCATTGCAAAGCGATATAAAATTAAGGCAAAGATTGCAGGAGAGATTACAGAAAAAAAGGGGATACGTCTTGTAAGCAAAGGATATTACAGAAAAGGCAATGTTCTTTTCTACTAAGTGCAATAGTTCAGCAGAGCAGAAGTTCCTTAGTTTAGATTTTTCTGCCTGTACTTGCCTTTGAGAGGGTTGAGTACTTCACACCTTTGAGTGACTTCAGAAGTCCATACAGTTGTCTTATTACCCCTGCTTTACCCTTAACAACAATAATCTCAAGGCAGTTGTGGTGGTCCATATGTATATGCTGGGTTGATACGATATTTTCATAGTAATCGTGCTGTATATCCATTATCCTTGTCACGAGGTCTCTTTTGTGGTGGTCATAGACAAGAAGGATACAGCCAGCAACATCAATATCCTTCTCCCATTCCTCCTCAACAAACTCTTTCCTTATGACATCCCTTATGGCTTCTGAGCGGTTCTTATAGCCCTCTCTCTTTATGAAACGGTCAAATGCCTCAAGGAGTTTTTCCTCCATTGATACGCCGAACCTTATTATCCTTCCCATATTTCTTATTTTATCTTATTTCATTATGTGATACAATTTTCAGACGTTAAAGAAAGGGAAAAATGGGAAGAGAAAGTGTAATATGCATCATACCTGCAAGGTATGGTTCTGAACGGCTTGCAGGCAAGGTACTTTATAAGATCAACGGGAAGACAGTTCTTCACAGGGTATATGAAAGGGCGCTCAAGGTAAAGGGATTTGGTGCCATATACATTGCCACAGATGACAGAAGGGTTGCGGAGGAAGGGAGACGTATTGGTGCTGAAGTGATTATGACCTCTTCTGACTGCAATAGCGGCAGTGACAGGGTTGCAGAGGCGGTAAAGGGTATGAAGGCAGATATTGTGGTTAATATACAGGCAGATGAGCCATTCTTACCTGCTGAAGCAGTTGAAAAGCCGCTTGATATGATGAAGAAGGACAGGACTCTTTATGTAACAACATCAGCTACAAAGATAAGGAAGATGGATGAACTTTATGACCCGAATATTGTAAAGATTGTATTTGATAAGGATGGCTATACCCTTTATTCCTCAAGGTCTCTTATACCATATCCATCCCTGTATTTCTCTAAAAATACACCCGCATTACTCAAAAAGGTACAGTTTTATAAACATATAGGGGTATATCTTTTCAGGTATGATTTCCTTCAGACATTTCATAGATTACCTGTCAGTCCGCTTGAAAGGATTGAAAAACTTGAGCAATTGAGAATTATTGAGAACGGCTTTAAACTGAAGGTTGCAGTTATACAGAGGGATTCACCCTGCGTGGATACCCTTGAAGACATAAAACGGCTGAGAGCAATGGAATAATTTTTCTTCCTTTGTAAAACTTTAACCTGTTATCAAGCAAGACCTGACCCCAAACAATCAGAGAGAGAGGAAGTTTTTAAGGATAGTTTTGCCGTATTGTGTAAGGACTGCCTCAGGATGGAACTGCACACCGAATAGTTTATGATTTTTATGTCTTATACCCATTATCTCGTCTTCTTCTGTCCATGCATCAACAATTATTTCAGGAGGCAAAGAACCCTTTTTAATAATAAGTGAGTGGTATCTTGTGGCAGTAAACGGAGATGGAATACCCTTATAAATTCCGGTTCTTTTGTGATAGATAAGGGATGTTTTCCCGTGCATAAGCCGTTCTGCCTTCACAATCTTACCACCATAGACATAGCCGATACACTGGTGTCCAAGGCATACACCCAGTATTGGAATCTTCCCTGCAAAGGTTTTTATTACATCGCAGGAGATACCTGCATCTTCAGGCCTTCCCGGTCCCGGGGATATAACAATATGGGATGGCTTCAACTTCATTATCCTTTCAGTGGTGATGGCATCATTTCTGAAGACAGCAACCTTCTGCTTCAACTCCCCGAAGTACTGGACAAGGTTATAGACAAATGAGTCATAATTGTCTACCATCAAAAGCATTATATCCTCCTGGCAAGAAGATATGCTTCCATCAATCCTTTTGCTTTATTTTCTGTCTCCCTGTATTCCCTCTCAGGGACAGAATCAGCAACAATTCCTGCACCTGCCTGTATGTAGAGTTTATCACCCTTGATGAAAAAAGTCCTTATTGTTATGCAGAAGTCCATATTTCCCTGGAAACTGAAATAACCCACAGCACCTGCATAAGGACCTCTTTTTTCTGGCTCAAGTTCTTCTATAATCTCCATTGCCCTTATCTTCGGTGCGCCTGAGACAGTGCCAGCAGGGAATGATGCACTGATAAGGTCTATCGCACTCTTTTTGGGCTTTAGAGTTCCTTCAACATTTGAGACGATATGCATCACATGAGAATACTTTTCTATGGTCATCAATTCAGTAACCTTTACACTTCCAGGGATACACACCCTTCCAAGGTCGTTTCTTCCTAAGTCAACAAGCATTATATGTTCAGCCCGCTCCTTCTCATCGGCGAGCAATTCTTTTTCTAATTGTATCTCTTCTCTCTCGTCTCTCCCTCTGGGGCGTGTTCCTGCAATGGGTCTTATGGTTGCCTTTCTCCCATCTAATTTTACAAGTATTTCAGGGGAAGAACCCACAAGTTTGAACTCTCCTGCGTCAAGATAGAACATATAAGGTGAGGGGTTTACGGTTCGGAGGGCCCTGTATATATTGAAAGGGGAGACATCTATATCTTTCTGCCACCTCTGTGATATCACCGCCTGTATGATATCCCCTTCTCTAATATATTTTTTTGTCTTTTTTACCGCATCTGTGAAGGCATTACGGTTAAAGTTGCTTTTGAAATGGGATTCCTGACCTGCCTGGAAGTGTTCAATTACCAGAGTATGCTTTTCTATCTGCATTTTAAGCGACTCCAGACGGCTACACCCATCTTTATAGGCATCTTCAGAAGAGCCACTTATTTTAGTATCCACATTGGCAACCAGTATAATCTTCCTCTTGAAGTGGTCAAAAATAACCATATCCCGTACAAGGATTAGAAAGAAGTCGGGAGAGGAAAGGGTGTCAGGTGAAATATCAGGGAGTTTTTCAATCTGTCTGACAAAATCATAGGAAAAATAGCCAATCAGCCCCCCTGTGAAACCAGGAAGATGACTGTATGAAGGGGCTCTGTTTTCTGCAAGTATCCTGTCTATGACAGCGGTGGGGTCTTCTGATTGTATATTTTGTTTTTCACCTGAACGGTTGTTATATATCTCAACCTCTTTCCCCTTCCCCCTTATAACCAGTTCAGGGTTTGTCCCTAAAAATGAGTACCTTCCGACCTTCTCTTCCTGTTCAGCACTTTCAAGAAGAAAGTTATAACTGCCCTTTCTGAGTTTGAGGAATGCGGAAACAGGGGTTTCCATATCCCCTATGAGTTCAGTATACACAGGAATATTTTTGAAATTTTTTCCGAGTTCCTTGAATATCTCATAAGAGGGGAATATATCCATCAGAATAACCTGCCTCTAATGTTGTACCCAGCACACATAAAATTTCTTTTGCTTGCGTAGCCATTATGCTGTTATTATTCCTCAATAATTATTGCCTCTACCGGACAACTTTCCGCCGCTTCTTTCACCTTCTCAGCGAGGTCCTCCGGTACATTATGGGACTTTACAATAGAAACTGCCTCAGGCATTTCAAAGACCTCAGGACAGATATCCACACACAGTCCACATCCAGTACAGAGCGATTCATCAACCCTTACCTTCATTATAACCCTCCTCGTAAAGATAAAAAAATCAAGAAAAATAATTTCCGCAAAATTTTAATACCTGTATATATTTTTGTCAACTCAAAAGTAATAGGGCAAAAATTAAAACTTAAATGATTTAACAAATCTCTGGTTTCGCCCCGCTGTTTTATATATAGAACAAAGGTATCTTTTATGATAAAATAAAATGTTTTCAAAGTAAAGGGGAAAAAGATGGACTATTCAAAGACAGTATATCTGCCAAAGACAGCCTTTCCTATGAAGGGGAATCTGAATGAAAGGGAGCCGGAGTTCCTTCATTTATGGGAAGAAAGGCAGATTTACAGAAAACTGCAGGAAAAGAATAAAGGCAGACAGCCATATATACTTCACGATGGGCCACCTTATGCCAATGGCCATATACATCTTGGCACAGCACTTAACAAGATTTTGAAGGATGTGGTGGTAAAGTACCGCTCATTGAAAGGGTTTTACTCACCCTATAAACCGGGATGGGACTGCCATGGTATGCCCATAGAACACCAGGTATTTCTGGAGATAAAGAAACACAAAAGCGAGGTGGATGTAAGCGAATTCCGAAAGAAAACGGCTGCCTATGCCAGGAAGTTTGTGGAGATACAGAAGGAAGAATTCAGGCGGCTTGCCGTTTTAGGCGACTGGGATAATCCCTATCTCACACTCTCTCCTGACTATGAGGCAACCATTGTAAGGGCGTTTGGAGAACTTGCTCTTGGTGGCTACATCTATCAGGGATATAAACCAATCTACTGGTGTATCTCCTGCGAGACCGCACTGGCAGAGGCAGAGATAGAGTACAATGACAAAAAATCACCTGCGATATATGTGAAATTTCCTGTGGTGGATATGGATAAGACCTCTCTGCTTATCTGGACAACCACTCCCTGGACACTGCCTTCCAATACAGGTATAGCAGTACATCCTGAACTTGAATATGTGGTTATTGAGATGGGGGGAGAAAGATATATTGTTGCAGAGAAACGGCTTGAAGACACTGCAGGAAAGAAAGGACTGAAGCCAGCCATTATAAAGAGGTTAAAGGGGACTGAACTGGAAGGGCTCAGATATTCAAATCCTCTTGTGGAAAGGGTGTCCCGTGTTATACTGGCTGACTTTGTCTCTTCTGAGGAAGGGACTGGATGTGTACATATGGCACCCGGACATGGAGAGGATGACTACTATGCGGCGCTGAAAAATAATCTTGAAGTCCTCTCACCTGTTGATGAAAGGGGATGTTTTACAAAAGAGGTAAAGGACTTCGCAGGAATGAGGGTTTTTGATGCAGACAGACACATTATAGAAAAACTGAAGGAAAAAGATGCGCTCTTTTACCGGGAAGAAATAGTCCACTCATATCCACACTGCTGGAGATGTAAAAAGCCGGTGATATTCAAAAGTACAACCCAGTGGTTTTTGAAGATAGACCATAATAACTTGAGGGACGTGATGATAAAAGAGATAGAAAAGGTGGAGTGGGTTCCTGCGGAAGGCAAAAACAGGATATCTTCTATGGTGCAACTCAGACCTGACTGGTGTCTCTCAAGGCAGCGGTTGTGGGGTGTTCCTATCCCTGTTTTTTATTGCTGTGGATGTGAAAAATCAATTATTACCAGGGAGACGATAGATTATATTGAGAATCTGGTGAGACAGTATGGTTCAGATATATGGGTGGAAAAGACAGAAAGAGAACTTTTACCGGATGGATTTACCTGTCCTTACTGTGGCGGTGAGGAGTTTATGAAGGAAAAGGATATCCTTGATGTGTGGTTTGATTCAGGGGTCAGCCACCTTGCTGTATTGAAAGATGAAAATGGACTTAACTGGCCTGCTGACCTGTACCTTGAAGGAAGCGACCAGCACAGAGGGTGGTTTCAGACATCCCTTATCACATCTGCCGGGATTAAAAACAGGGCACCCTATAAAACAGTTCTCACGCATGGCTTTGTTGTTGATGCAGAAGGCAGGAAGATGAGCAAGTCATTAGGCAATGTCATCACCCCTCAGGAGATAATTAAAAAGTATGGGGCAGAGATATTGAGGATATGGGCAATAGCAGAGAACTACCAGCAGGATATAAGAATATCAGAAGGTATTGTGAAAAATATCGTAATGTCATACAGGACAATACGGAATACCTTGAGGTATCTGCTCGGTAACCTTTATGACTACCGGATGGAAGAGGCAGTCCCTGAGCCAGAGATGAAGGAGGTTGACAGGTGGGCTGTGGAGAAGTTGAAAGAGACGGTGAAAAATGTAAGTCAGCACTATGAAACATTCTCTTTCAATAAGGCATATGAGGAGATATACCGGTTCTGTAATGTCTCTCTCTCTTCTTTTTATCTGGACCACCTTAAGGACCGTCTTTATACATACGGAAAAAACTCTATTGAGAGGAGAAGTGCCAGAACAGCACTTTATCAAATACTTTCAACACTTGTAAGAATAATAGCACCTGTGCTCTCTTTTACAGCAGAGGAGGCATATCAACTGCTACCGTGGGAGAAAAAAGAGAGCGTTTTCCTTGAGGATTGGCCGGAGGAAAGGGCCCCTGATATGAAACTTCTGGATAAATGGGAAAGGTTTTTTGAAATAAGAAAACAGGTGCTTAAAAAGATAGAGGAAAAAAGGGAAGAAAAAATTATAGGGAGCGGTCTTGAGGCGAAGGTAATAATAAAAGGGGACAGGGAGACAGTGGAGTTTTTACAGGGGCTTGAAGGACTGGCAGGGCTACTTATTGTATCTGAGGTAGTAATTTCTTCTGGAGATACCTTTGATATAACGGTGGAAAAAACATTGTTCGGCAAATGTCAACGTTGCTGGGTTCATTTCCCTGAGATAGGGACTCCTGAAGCGCCTGAGATATGTTTTAAGTGCCAGCAGGTTCTGAAAGACGATGGAATACATAATTGACGGATACAACCTGATAAAAAGCAGTTTTCTCTCAAGGTATGAAAGCAGAGGCATCTCTTACAGCATGCAGATGCTTATAAATATCCTTGGTGATTACCGCCGGCGACATCCTTCTGTCTCTTTTACTGTGGTCTTTGATGGGAACCCTCCATTTCCATATATATTCCATCAAGAAAAGTATCTGAAGGTGATATTTTCAGGGGATGTAACCGCTGATGAGGTGATAAGAAGAAGGGTTGAGAAGACATCCGAAAAAAATGTATCCAGGGTGGTGGTATCAGATGACAGAGGGGTAAAGGACGCAGGACGGCTTTTTGGAGCCAGGGTATTGAGCATTTCAGTGTTTCTGGATATTGTAAGTCCTTCAGGAAAAAAGAAAGTTAGTATGAGGAATGAAAAGAGGGCTGTAAATGAGTTAAGGATAGAGAAGGAGTTGAGGAGACACTACAGGATGTAATTTATTTTCACTCTCATTATAAGTGAGAGAGAGAAGATGAGAAGTAATCCCCGTATGTAGAAAGAGAAACAAAGAAGAAAGCGGGGTAAAGGAGACAGAGATGAAGAAATTAGAGAAAAAACTAAAAGGACTTCTGGAAAAAGAGGATACTGCAAGGGAAGAGGCATTGAAACTTTCACGAGAGATAGGACGTCTTGCTGCTGACTCCATTAAGAAGATACACCAGAGGCATTATGATAAAGCAGAAGAAGAGATAGAAGAGGCATTGAAACTTCTTGATAAAACACGGAAGATGCTTAAGCCCTTTCCGGAGACAATGTATGCAGGGTTTCTCCACGCATCAGAGAAGGAACTTGCGGAAGCAGTTATTACACTTTCCATCATCAGGGACAGCCGTATCCCTGATTTAGAAAGATATAACTTTGACTATAAAAGTTATCTCCACGGGCTCTGTGAAAGCACAGGAGAGATAAGAAGGCATATACTGGACGAGATAAGAAAGGGAAAGGTGGAGGGGTGTGAGAAATTGCTTGATATAATGGATGATATATACTTTTTCCTCCTGAACTTCCAGTTTACAGATGCCATTACCCGTTCCTTAAGAAGACAGGTTGACTATGTGAGGGGTATTCTTGAAAAGACACGGTCAGAAGTCACAATGGCAAAGATTCACCTCGGCTGATAAGCCATACTTTCCAGGCGCCTAATCCTTTCCTCAATGGGTGGATGTGTGGAAAAGAGATTTAATATACTTCTTCCGCTGAAAGGTGTAACTATAAACATATGAGCAGTTGCAGGATTTGCGTTATTCATAGGCCTTGCCTTTACTCCCATAGCAAGCTTTCTTAAGGCCTTTGCAAGGTATAAAGGGTTCCCTGCAAGTTTTGCTCCATCCTCATCAGCAAGATACTCCCTTCCCCGTGATATCGCCATCTGGACAATCATTGCTGCTATGGGTGCAAGTATGGCAAAGGCAAGAAGAGCAACAACACCAAATATATTACCTTCCCTTCTCTCATCACTTCCACCGCCAAGAAAGGCAGCCCACTGTAGCATCCTTGCAAGCATCGTGATTGCTCCTGCAATGGTTGCAGCCACTGTGGCAACAAGTATATCCCTGTTTTTTATATGTCCTAATTCATGCGCAAGCACCCCTTTCAGTTCATCTTCATTCAGGAGTTCAAGGATACCGCCTGTGACAGCCACAGCAGAATGTGAAGGGTCTCTTCCTGTAGCGAATGCATTGGGGGTTGCTGATGGAATAATGTATATCCTTGGCATAGGCAGAGACGCTGTCTGAGTCAGTTCTCCCACAATTCTGTAAAGAACAGGTGCTTCATCCTGTGTTACCTGTTTTGCCCTGTACATAGCCAGCACAATCCTGTCACTGAAAAAGTAGGATATCCAGTTCATAACAAGCGCAAAGAAAAACGCTATGTACATACCTTCCTTTCCAAAGAAACTGCCTATAAGAACAAAAATTACTGTCAGTATCCCTAACAGGAAATATGTCCTCATTCTGTTTACCATCTTCCTCTCCTTTTTTTGGGGTCAGGTCTTGCTTTTTGCATTACTCTCTGCTTATTGCTCTACGCAGGCTCAAGTTTATCCGCCGTAGATTTATCGCAGGCGGGCCTGCGGCTACCTATCTATTAATCTTCAACGGGTATTCAGTAAGGATGTACAGATAATTATAAGACACTGCGATGCAAAAAGCAAGACCTGACCCCGGATGGGTTGCAAGTAAGAGGTATAGAGGTTATAATAAAGAGTGGAAGTTTTAGGGCCTGGTAGCCAAGCGGAAAGGCAGCGGTCTGCAAAACCGCTATGCGCCGGTTCAAATCCGGCCCAGGCCTCTTTTTATTTTCCTGAAAGCAGTTTCTCTTTCACCTCAAGATAGTAAAGAAAGTTGCTGTATGATATTTCAGGCGGAAATGTGTGGTCAAGGTGGGGAATATATCCACCCTTATCCACAAGGGGAAGAATTTTGCAGGACAGTTCCTTTTCAATATCTTTTTTTTCTTTTGCTATCTCTCTTTTATCTATGCCGCCCGCAAGTGCAATTGCATTACCATATTTTTTCCGTAACCTTACAGGGTCCATACCAGATGCCTGCTCCAGTGGCCAGAGACAGGTAATGCCTGCTTCTATCATTAAAGGGATTAAGACCTCAACATCACCATCACTGTCAAGCCAGAAATGTTTTATCCCTGCCTTTTTGAACCTTTCTATTATCTTTTTGTAATAGGGCAGGAAAAACTTCTTGAATATCTGCGGGGAGATGAGAGGTCCGCCTTTCCCTGCAAAGTCCTCAAAGAAATTGAAATAGTCAAATTGCACTTCTTTTAACGCCTTTTCCACAAGGTTGAGCAAAAATTCCGCATTGAATTCTATCATCTCCTCAACAAGTGCAGGGTCGTCATAAAAAAGATATGAAAGATTTTCGGTTCCTACCCATTCCCTTAACCTTGAATATAGTCCAAAAGTCCCGTTGGAGAGAAGACAGAGTGGATAATCACGGTCTTTCCATATCTTCACCCACTGGTCCCACCAGAGCGGATACCTTACAGGAGAAAAAGGGTTATACCTTTTTTTAATCTCATAAAAACTTTTTTTGTCCTTTACAGGAAAGGAGATATACTGGTCCATACTCATCCTTGTTCCTCTGACAGTCCCTTCTTTCAGTGCTTTTGTAACTATACCCCTGCTACTTCTTGCAACCAGATATCTGTCGGTTTCTTCAATAACTTCATATTCAAATGCAGGTATCATATCTGTGTTTATACACGCAAAACCCCTTCTTTCCAGATGGAAGAAAGGGTCTCCTTCAAACCAGTGCCAGTAAACAGCATCACGGGGCAAGCCCTCATTGTACCATCTCTCTATGGTCTGTCCCCAGCAGCCGAGTTCATAGTTTGGTATTCTGTCAACCTCCTGAAAACTCAATATCCTGTTAAGACGTTCACGTCCGGTCATAACATCTCCTTTGTAAAGAAAGATATTTTCCTCCAAATGCAGACAGATGTCAATTTTCAGTTGACTTTATGGATATGAGGTTTTAAAATTGTTAGAAAGGGGCATTGCTAAAAAAGGGGGAGAGATGGCAGGAGAAAAACTGTTTAAAATAAAGGAATTTATACTGGGAGAACTGGTTATAGGGGTGGCAGAGAATATAGGACCGAGGATTCTTAAAATCGCACATAAAGAAACACCTGATAAAAATCTCTTCGGGATACTTCCTTCCACAGGGGTTGAGACCCCTGACGGCTTCTGGCATATATATGGTGGGCACCGCCTATGGTCAAGTCCTGAGGCAATGCCACGTTCTTATTCAATGGATGATAAGCCAGTAAAGATAGAGACAGGAAAGGAATATATCAAGATTTATGGAAATCCAGAAATACAGAATAACATACAGAAGGAGATTGAGATAAGAAAAAAAGGACGAAGGGATGTAGAGGTAATACACAGAATCAAAAATATCGGAAGGTGGAATATAAAACTTGCATGCTGGTCGCTTTCTGTGATGAAGACAGGTGGTTTTGCAATAATTCCGGTAAAAGCAGGGAAAAGGGGCCTTCTTCCTGACAGGCATATCTCTTTATGGCCATATACAGACCTTGCGGACACCCGTCTCATTATGGAAAGGGACTTTATCTTTGTAAAACAGGATACCACAGCAAAAGGTCCTGTGAAGATAGGGACGATGGCATATCCATACTGGACTGCCTACTGGGTAGATGGGCAGTTGTTTATAAAAAGGTTTGAGGAGCAGGAAGGAGAATACCCTGACTTTGGATGCAACGTTGAGGTATATACAAATCCTTCTTTTCTGGAACTTGAGACAGTGGGACCCTTAAGGGAGATTGAGCCGGGGGATTATACAGAACACACAGAGATATGGCGGATAGAAAGATGCCCTGTCCTTATTCCATCCAGCAGGGATATAAAAAAGAGAGTTGATGTGGTATAATAATTTCAAAAAGGGGGGCATTATGGGAAAGTCAGTGAAGGGAACACAGACAGAGAAGAATCTCTTGAAGTCGTTTGCGGGGGAATCCCAGGCAAGGAACAGATATACATATTTTGCAAGTGTTGCAAAAAAGGAAGGATATGAACAGATAAGCAGCATATTCCTTGAGACAGCCGAAAATGAGAAAGAACATGCAAAGGTTTTCTTCAAGTATCTTGAAGGCGGGGATGTTGAAATTTCCGCTGCCTATCCTGCCGGTATCATCAGTGATACAAAGACGAACCTTGAAGAGGCAGCAGCAGGTGAAAATTTTGAGTGGGACAAACTATACCGTGACTTTGCAAAGGTAGCGGAGGAAGAAGGTTTTCCAGAGATAAGCAAGTCCTTCAGAGAAATAGCAAAGGTGGAGATGTTCCACGAGAAAAGATACAGGGCCCTTATACAGAATATTGCGAACGGCAGGGTTTTCAAGAAAGATAAACCTGTAAAGTGGCATTGCAGAAACTGCGGTTACATATTTGAAGGGACAGAGGCACCTGCAGAATGCCCTGCCTGTAAGCATCCGCAGGCATATTATGAACTGCTTGCAGAAAACTATTAATAATGAGGACAGGTATCGGGTTTGATATCCACAGGTTTGTAGATGGAAGAGATTTTATCCTCGGTGGTCTACATATCCCCTTTGAGAAAGGACTTTCAGGCCACAGTGATGGAGATGTTCTTCTGCACGCCCTTGCTGATGCAATCCTTGGAGCGATGGGGAAGCCAGATATAGGTTATTTTTTCCCCCCTGATGACAAAAACATAGAAGGTATTGACAGCAGAAAAATCATTAAAAAAGTTCTCCGTATAATGAGGGAAGAGGGATATTTTATAGAAAATATTGATATTGTTGTTATCTGTGAGAGGCCTAAACTTCTGTCTTTTGCAGAAGAGATAAAGAAGAATCTTGCTGAGACACTGGGAATAGGTATTGAAAGGATTGGATTCAAGGCAAAGACATATGAGGGTTTAGGTGATATAGGTAGTGGTGATGCCTGTGCGTGTTTTGTCTCAACCCTTATAGAGAGAGAAATTGTAGATGCTCTTGGTTAGAAAGCCGTTCAGGATTTTAAGTTTTGAGTTTGATACTGGGGGTGCGTACTGAAAAAAAATATATTTTTGGCATTGTTGCTTTCTTTAATAGTTCTCTCACCTTTTGTTATCCTTAAGATAAAACACATAGACATAAATCTCTTCAAACCCCGTTATCAGATTATTGAAGGATACATAGCAGAGGGAGACCTTTTAGGAGATGTTCTTATTGCAAACGGATTAACTTCTTCTCAGTCAGCAGCAATCACAGAGGAATTAAAGAAGGTCTTTAATGTAAAGAAGTGCAGGATAGGAGATAGGTGGGAGATATACCTTACAGAGGAAGGCGAGTTTGTTAAGTTTATTTATTATGAAGGA
>DAONKS010000034.1:0-15805 GCA_035406305.1 bacterium
ACCAAGAGAAGCAGCAATAATGGGTTGTTGTGTTATTACAGGAAAAAGAGGTTCAGCAGCTTATTTTGAAGATGTCCCTATCCCGGAAAAATATAAATTTGAAGATAAAAAAGAAAATATTCCCAAAATCATAGAAAGAATACGGGATTGTCTTGAGAATTATAATGAAAGATATAAGGATTTTGACAATTACAGAGAGATAATAAGAAAAGAGCCCGAAAAATTTGTAGAAGATATGAAAAAAATTTTTGTGAAGGTCCTTTAAAAATATAAACGATTAGAACAAAATAATCACAAATAGTTATACATTCTCCCTTGACAAAATTGTTCAAATAGTTTAGAATAAATTAAACAAAATATGAAGAAAAAAATAGAAGATTATCTTCAGTTTTATGGTAAAGTACCAAGAAATACCTTAATTTTATATCTTACGCACATAGCTGCGTCTTTACTCTCTATCTTTTTCTTTGGTATATTAGCACGATATCTTGGAGTTTTAAATTTCGGGATTTTTTCTTATGCGTATGCTTTTATGACAATTGCACAGACAATTGGCGCTTTCGGACTTGATATGTTTATGATAAGAGAGATATCATCTGATACTTCAAATGCAATAGATATTGTTGGCAATATTTTTACTCTGAAGATTCTTTTTTCTTTCATTACGTTATTTTTCACTTTTATAGTCATACTTTTTTCTAATGTTGACCCGATAACAAAAAAATCACTGTTGGTCTTTTCTCCTTATATAATATTTTCTAATCTTAGTCTCACTCTATGGTATGTAGGTGATGGATATCAAAAAATGGAATATAGAGGAACTTTCACAATTATTTATTATTTTTTGAGAACAATTGGGGGATGGGCAGTTTTAAAATATACCCGGGATATAATTGCCCTATTTATTGTTTTGATAATGATAGAATTTATTGTTTTAATTTTCAGTTTTCTGATAACAAATTCATACTTCGGTAGAATAAAACTGGTTATTAAAAAAAATATACTTAAAAGAATTTCCTGCTCTTCTTTTCCGTTTGCAATTAGCAGCATATTATCAATTTTTCTTTTACGTCTGGATATTCTGCTTTTAAATGTAATGAAAGGAGAAAACACTGTTGGATTGTATAGCCCTGCACAAAAACTGGTAAGTATGATACTCCTGTTTTCAAGTGCTTTTACATTTGCCATCTATCCT
The DNA here is from genome assembly GCA_035406305.1 of bacterium. Classification (GTDB taxonomy): domain Bacteria; phylum Ratteibacteria; class UBA8468; order B48-G9; family JAFGKM01; genus JAAYXZ01. Next base: position 1,196 of record DAONKS010000034.1, read on the forward strand.
GCTATGAGCAATATTTCTAAAAACACAATGGGTAAGGACTATTATCTTTTTATCCACTCAGCAAAAATAATGTTTTTAATAGGATTATTTGCCGCTTTTTTTATTACAATTATTGCTGGACCTGTCATAAAAATTATCTTTGGAAGTGAATATACAGTTTCTGCCAGGGTGTTAAAAATATTAGTATGGATGTGTCCGCCTTTTTTCTGTGCATCAACGATTTGGGTACTCTTTGCTGTTAAAAACTTTCAACACTGGACTACAATTGTCTATTTAATTGGCCTTCCTGTCAATCTTGGATTAAATTTTTATCTTATAAAAAAAATGTCTTACTTTGGCAGTGCATTAGCCATGGTTTTATTTTCATTTTTCATTTTAATAATCAGTTTTATAATATATTATGGAAACAGAAAAAAACTGTTTAATATGTGGTAATTCAAATTTTAAAGTTTTGCATCTTATTAAAGAAACTATTTATAAAGAACAGTTTTATATTATGCAATGTAAAAATTGTCATTTTATTTTTACGAATCCAGTGCTTTCTTCAAAAGAATTAAGTCGTTTTTATCCTCTGAGTTATTATTCTTTCATTCCAAGACAGGTGAATTTCTATTCCTCCCCAAAAAGGTATTTTAAGAAAAACACAGGTGACAGATTAAAAGTTTTTCTATTAACAGAACTTGGTTATGATTTCGCCACAAAAGATTTTCTTTCTTTACTATTGTTCCCTTTTTTCCCACTCTATAAATATACTGTGTCAGAAGTTTACCCAAGAAAAAAGGAAGGAGGTTATCTTCTTGATGTAGGATGTGGTTGCGGAGAGTATATAGTATTCCTTAAGCAGTTAGGATGGAATGTTTTTGGTATTGATACAAATCTTCAGGCGGTTATAAATGGTAAAAAAGCATATGGACTTGATATTTTTTGCGGAGAAGTCCTTGATGCAAAATTTCCTGACAATTTTTTTGATACAATAACAATGCATGCAGTCTTAGAACATATTTCAGAACCTATAATTACATTAAAAGAATTACGTAGAATATTAAAAAAAGATGGAGAAATAATCATCAGTGTTCCTAATGTATGGAACTGGGAAAAAATACTCTTCAGAAAATTCTGGTGGGGATGGGATACTCCAAGACATATATGGCACTTTTCCCCAATATCTATAAAAAAACTTTTGGAAAAAACAGGTTTTCAGGTAACGAAAATAAACTATATAGGAGATATGTACAATTTTATGAAAAATTTCACTAATATGTTGCAAATGATTCCTTCTAGAAAATTTTCAGAAAACTTATTCAGTCCTAATAGGTGCCGCTTTATAACTAAATACTTAATGTTTCCGATAAGTATAATTGGAGTTTTAACAAGAACATCCGAAAACTTTGTTATTTATGCAAAAAAAATTTAATTTAAACATTTAATACGGTTTATTCTAAATCAGTCCAATTTTAACCGGGAGGAGAAATGAAGAAAGCACTGGTAACTGGGATTACTGGCCAGGATGGTTCCTATCTTGCTGAGTTATTGTTAGAAAAAGGGTATGAAGTACATGGTATCGTCAGAAGAGTTGCTTTTGAAGACCAGGAACATAGATTATGGAGGATAAAACATATAAAAGATAAAATAAATCTGCACTGTGGGTCTATGGAAAGTTACGCCAGCATTTACAATATAGTTGAAAAAGTGCAACCTGATGAGTGTTACCATCTTGCTGCTCAAAGTTTTGTAAGTTATTCATTTGAAGATGAATTTTCTACCTTGAACACAAATATAAACGGTACAATGCACATCCTATCAGCCATAAAAAATAGAAAACCTGATTGTAAATTTTATTTTGCTGCATCCAGTGAAATGTTTGGACATGTCTTTGAAACACCTCAGAAAGAAAGCACCCCTTTTAATCCAAGGTCTCCATATGGGATTTCAAAAGTGGTTGGTTATTATTTTACAAAAAATTATAGAGAAGCATATAACATATTTGCCTGCAATGGTATCTGTTTTAATCATGAATCGCCGAGAAGGGGATTTGAATTTGTTACAAGAAAAATTTCAAGAGGAGTGGCAATGATTAAATTTGGTCTTCTTGATAAAATAAAACTTGGAAATCTTGAAGCAAAAAGGGATTGGGGATATGCCCCTGAATATGTAGAAGCAATGTATTTAATGCTTCAGCAGGACAAACCTGAAGATTATATCATTGCCACAGGAGAAACACATTCTGTGAAAGAATTTGTTGAACTCGCCTTTGAAGTAGCAGAGCTAAACTGGGAAGAATATGTGGAAATGGATAGAAACTTATTCAGACCTGCTGAGGTCTACGAACTTAGAGGAGATATAACAAAAATAAAGCAAAATCTTGGCTGGCAGCCAAAGGTAAAATTTGAAGAACTTGTGAAAGTTATGGTTGAGAATGACATGAAAGAAATACATAAAATTAAAAGAAAATGAAGATATGCATTGATGCAGGAATGGGACTTATTTCCTCTGAAAAAGGGGGAATTTATTATCTGACACCGCAATTTTTATATGCTTTATATAATGTTGCACCAGAGAATCAATATATAATTTCTGGGTATTTTATCAAAAAATATCGCAGTAGAATTAAACATATACAGGAATTACTTGGCACTGATAGATTTTCTTTTAAGTTCCTTCCCTTGCCTTCTAAAATAGTGAATTTAGTAGAAACAAAAATAAAATTCCCTTTGATAGAACCTTTTTTAAATAAGGAAAATATATCAGTATATCACGGATTTTCCGGTGGGTATCTCCCTTATTTTAAAAAAATAAAAACTGCTTATACTATATATGACCTTTCTTTTGAAGTGATACCTGAACTTTTTAAAGATACGCGTTTTAAACATGTAAGAAACTCTGCCACAAGAGCAGATGTTATAATCACCTCTTCTTTCTCCACAAAAAATGACCTTATAAGGTTCTATAATATACCGGAAAATAAAATTACAGTGACATACTTAGGAGTAAATAAGAATATTTTTAAGCCGGTAGAAAAGAAAACAGCCAGAGAATTTCTGAAAAAATATATTCCTTTTGAAAAATACATCCTGACAGTCGCAACTTCTATAAAGAGAAAAAATATACCTTTTCTTTTAGATGTCTTTAAAATATTAAAGGAAAAAGGAATTGAAGAAAAACTTTTAATTATAGCAGGCACCGATTATTTGAAAGACGAAATTTTAAAACTTGCTACGGAGAAGAAAATAGAAAGAGATGTTTTTTGTTTAACAGAAGTGCCTGTTGAAAAATTACCAATTTTTTATTCAGGGGCTGAGTTATTTGTATTTTTATCCCTTTATGAAGGTTTTGGCCTTCCTGTTCTTGAAGCGATGAGTTGTGGATGTCCTGTAATAACTTCTAACGTGTCTTCTTTGCCTGAAATAGTTGGAGAAGCAGGAATAACTGTCAGCCCATATTCTATTGAGCAATCTTACACAACTATTTTAAATACTCTCTCCAATGAAAACCTAAAGTCAGATATGCGCAGAAAAGGAATAATTCAAGTAAGCAAATTTTCGTGGGAAAACTGTGCAAAGGAAACATTAGAAGTTTATAAAAGTCTGTTATGTTAGATGCCATAATATTATGAAGAAAATAAAAATATGCTATGTGATAGGCACACTGGAGATAGGCGGGGCTGAGAAACAGTTATTGAAACTGATAAGGGATATTAATAGAGAAAGATTCATCCCTGTTGTTGTTGCTCTACGTGGTGGGGTAATGAGGGAAGATTTTGAAAAAGTAGCAAAGGTTATCATTGCTGGTAAAAAATGGAAGATAGACCCACTTTTACTTATAAGGATAATATCTATTCTGAAAAAAGAAAAACCTGACATTCTCCATACATTTATGTTCACTTCAAATACCTGGGGCCGAATTGCAGGAATTGTTGCGAGAGTTCCTGTAATAATTGCTTCAGAAAGATGTGTGGATATATGGAAAAGATGGTATCACCGGTTCATAGATAGGTCTCTGCTTAAATTTACTTATAAAGTTATATGCAATTCTGTTGCGGTAAAAAAGTTCTATCAAGAGACAGAATGGATACCTGAAAATAAATTATCTGTTATTTATAATGGGGTTGATTTAGAAGAGTTTCAAAATGTAGATGCAGGGAAAATAGAGATTAAAAAGAAAGATGGGCTTGTAGGAGCAGGAGGCAGGTTTACTGAACAGAAAGGGTTTATCAATCTTTTGATGGTTGTCCCTGAAGTATTAAAAATATTCACGGATACAGAGTTTGTTCTTGTTGGAGATGGGCCGTTGAGAAAGTCATTTGAGGACTTTGTAAAAAAACACAATATAATCAGAAATGTTATTTTCACCGGATACAGAAAAGACATTCTCTCTATCTTGTCTTTATGTGATATTATTGTTGTCCCTTCTTTATTTGAAGGTATGCCTAATATCGTACTTGAGGCAATGGCATTGAAAAAACCGGTAATTGGAACTGATATACCTGAAATTGCTGAACTGATAGAGGATGGCAAAAATGGTTTTCTTGTCCCTGTAAAGGATAATGTTAAAGAGATTGCTGAGAAGATAATCCTTCTGCTAAAAAATCCAGAGATGAGAAAAGATATGGGTGAAAAGGGGTATAATCTTATAAAAACACAATTTTCACTTGAGAAGATGGTTAAAGGTTATGAAAATATTTATATGGAATCATTAGTTTCTTGAATATTCCCCCTCACCCTTTTCCCTCTCCCCACTGAGGAGAGAGAAAGAAGGAGAAAAAAGATGTGTGCGATATGTGGAATAATAAATAAAAGAATATCTGTGGATGGTGAACTTCTGAAGAAAATGACAGATATTATGGACTATAGGGGACCTGACGAAAGTGGGTTACTAACAAAAGAGAATATCGGTCTTGGACACAGACGGCTTAAGATAATAGACCTTACCACTGGAAGACAGCCATTTTCTAATGAAGACAACACCATCTTCCTTATATGTAATGGAGAGATTTACAACTTCCAGGAATTAAGAAAACTGTTAGAAGAGAGGGGACATAGATTTAAGAGTAAATCAGACAATGAGGTTATACTCCACCTGTACGAAGAAAAAGGGGTTGAGTGTCTGAATGACATAAGAGGTATGTTTGCTTTTGCTATATGGGATGAACGAAACCAAAAACTTTTCCTTGCAAGGGACAGGATAGGGAAAAAACCTCTTGTTTATTGTGAGACATCTGAAGGTATTCTTTTTGCTTCAGAGATTAAGGCATTATTACTGCACCCATCAGTTAAAAAAGAGATAGACCCTGTTGCCCTTGACCTATTTCTCACCTACCAGGCAGTTCCTTCACCTTACACGATATTCAAAGGGATAAAAAAACTTCCATCCGCACACTATCTTATATGGGAGAGAGGAGAAATAAAAGAGATTAAGAGATACTGGGACATAAACTTCTTCAACAAAATAAAACTTAAAAGTGAATATGAATATACGGAACTGCTCTGGTCAAAACTTGTTGAAGCGACAAAATTAAGGATGATAGCAGATGTACCATTGGGTGCTTTTTTATCAGGGGGCATTGATTCTTCAACAATTGTAGGTATTATGAGTTCTTTATCCAGAATACCTGTTAAAACATTCTCCATTGGTTTTGGTGAAAAGGACTTTGATGAACTCAAATACGCAAAGATTGTTGCTGATAGATTTTCAACAGAACACCACCAATTTATAGTGAAACCTGATGTAATAAATATCCTCCCTCAACTTGTGTGGCATTACAATGAACCCTTCGGTGATTCTTCAATGGTTCCTACATATTATGTTGCAAGAGAGACAAAAAAATATGTTACAGTTGCACTAAACGGTGATGGTGGTGATGAAAACCTGGCTGGCTATACCAGATACTGGCAGATGATTTTAATGAAAAATCTATCTTCAGGAATTGAGGTAATACCTCCTGCAATAAAAAAGTGGCTTCTGGATACATTCCTTGAAGGGTATCAGAATTATCCTGATTCAACATTTTTCCGTATATGGAAGTGGATGGATGATGCAAAAAAATATGGAGATGCTTATGCATACGGAAGACGGCTCACCTCATTCTCACCAGAATATAAAGAGGTATTGTATTCTGATTATCTTAAGTCAGAGTTAAAGGATGCTGATGCTTTTGGTCCAGTAAAACAGTTATGGGAAAAGAGTGGTCCTGTTGCCCTTCTTGAAAAAATGGCCTACACTGACTTTCACCTGTATCTTGCAGATGTTTTAACTGTAAAGATGGATATTGCTTCAATGTCTAACGCACTTGAAACTAGAAGCCCTTTCCTTGACCACAAATTTGTAGAGATAGTTGCATCATTCCCGCCAGAATTAAAGTTAAAAAGATGGACATCAAAATATATACTAAAAAAGAAACTTCAGGGATTCCTGCCTGACGAAATCCTTCACAGAGAAAAGATGGGGTTTGGACTTCCGGTAGGAGAGTGGTTCAGAAAGGACTTAAAGGATTATCTGTGCTCATATCTCCTTTCAGAGAATTTTGCAAAGAGAGGATTTTTTAATTCCGAAGCAGTAAAAGATATGGTTCACCAGCATATATACGGTATCAAAGACCATACATCACGGCTCTGGAATTTGCTGGTCTTTGAACTCTGGTATAGAATATTTATAGAAGGAGAGAATTTGTGAAGTTATCAATTATAATTCCTGTATATAACGAAAAAGGAACAATTTTTAAAATATTGGCGGAAATAGAAGCTCTACCTGTGGAAAAAGAAATTATAATTGTGGATGATGGAAGTACTGACGGGACAAGGGAAATCCTAAAGGAAATTCAAAATTCAAACCCCAAAAATTTAAAAATAATATTCAAAGAAAAGAATGAAGGGAAGGGGTCTGCTATAAGAGAAGGGCTGAAGTATGTGAATGGTGATGTGGTGGTTATTCAGGATGCTGATTTAGAATATAACCCTGTGGACTTGCTGGAAATGTTGAAAGTAATGGAAGAAACAGGAAATGAAGTTATATATGGTTCAAGATTTCTTAACAGGCAATCAATTCCCCTTATAAACTTTATAGCTAATAAATTTCTTACATGGCTAACTAATATACTTTTTTCTGTGAAGATGACAGATATGGAAACCTGCTATAAACTGTGTTCAAAAAATCTATTACTCTCTCTTAACCTGCAGACAAACGGTTTTGAAATTGAACCTGAGATAACCTGCAAAATATTAAAAAAGGGTATAAAAATTAAAGAGATGTCAATAAGTTATAATCCAAGACGAAAAGGAAAGAAAATTAACTGGAAGGATGGAATAAAAGCAATTTTTTACATTTTTAAATATAGGATTACCCGATGATAAAATATAAAATTTCTCTTATAATACTATTTTTACTCTTTATCTTTCTCCACTTCTACGGTATAAACTGGGGAATACCGAATAGCAGGGTATCTTCTCTTATTTTTAAAGATATAGAAAATATCAAAAAATTTACACCGGCAATGCTTAATACTTATCTGGAAATAAGAGAAATACAGAGTTACTATGGTATACCTTATCCCTCTAATTACCAACAAAAAGAAAAGGTGATAATAAAATTAGATGGAGATAAGAGGGTATCAAAAGAATTAATTAACTCCTGTAGAAGCTATCTTATTCGTTCATCGGGTGCTGATGAACAGAGAGGAATTATAGCTCTCAGTAAGATGACCCCTTCTAAATTGGATTTCAACCCACGTTTCTATGAATATGGTGGAGTATATTTATACCCGATGGGTGCATTCTTCTACCTTCTCTCAAAACTTAAGATTCTGGTTCTTACCTCTGATATGTCCTTCTATTTCCTTCATCCTGAGGAAATGGGCAAAATTTATATGTATGGCAGGATATTCGGAGCTACAGGGGCTTTTATATCCATCATAGTATTTTTCTGGATATGTAAAGAACTGTTTCAGGATAAAAGATTAATTTATTTATTAACTTTTTTCTATGGAACATCTGCAGGATTTGTGATGTGGTCTCACTATCTGAAACCATTTTCTTATGGGCTATTGTGGTTTTTATCTGCTATATATTTTCTTATAAGATTTTATAAGGCAAAAGATACAAAATGGTTATATACTGCCTCTATCTTTTCAGGACTTTCCTTTGGGACATTGTTAACCTATGGATATATATACTGGGCTGTGGTTATCTTTATCCTGTTTTTTAATAAAGATATTAAGTGGAAGATTAAAAATCTTATCTTTACATTTATAATCTTTCTTGGAGTTTTTCTTATAACAAATCCTTATGTCTTTTTATCCCATAAGGAGTTCCTTCAGGAGATTGTATATCTTCGCACCTACTGGCATAAGGAGGTTTCTATTAAGTCAATCCTTATATTTTTGTTCAATACACTGAGATATGGAATGGGGACTTTATTATGGATTACAGTAATAATTGGTTTCCTCCTTGGATTTGTGTATAAATCCGAAAAACTAAACTGGATGTTTCTAATTATAATACTTCCTGCTTTCCTTTATTTTGCATTTACCACACCAGAATGGGTTCACTACATTATATTTTTATACCCTTTTCTTATACTTTCGGCAGGGTTTTTCTTTTCAAGGATTAGACTTAAAATTGTAGAACCCATTCTGATAATTGTTGCACTATATACTATTCTTTATGCCTGTTCTTATGTTAATCTTTTGGGTAGGGAAAATATAAGGATTGAGGCGGGGAGATGGATAAATGAAAACATACCCTCTGATAAAACAATCGGATTACTTGAAGCCCCTTCACCCTGGCGAACACCTCCTTTCAGGTTTTTAGATTATAAAATTATCATTGCACAGAATAAAACAGAAATAGAAAAAGAAAAACCCGCATATTTTATAGTCAGTGAATATCAATGGTTAAGAGGGACCGGGATAGAAGCAATAAAAGAAATTCTTTCTGGCTATGAGATATTTAAAAAATTTGAAAAAAAGCCATCTCTGGGATGGATAAAATTCAAGTATCCGGAATATATCCCCTACGATTGGTGTCATCCAAACCCTGTAATTTTAATATGGAAAAGAAAGGAGTTATAAATCCGGTTTTTATTTATCAACGGAAAATGGAAATATAAAAATGATACTGGCATATCACAGGGTAAATCCATTTTATAAGAAAGATGCCTTAACTGTCTCTCCTGAAAATTTTGAAAGACAGATAGAATTTCTTTTAAAAAAAGGGTTCAAGCCAGCACATCCCGAAGAATATATCAAAAACCCCTCGTCTCTATTGATAACCTTTGATGATGGATATGCTGACAATCTATGGTATGCCATACCTGTTTTGAAACAATTTCACATAACCCCCATTATCTTTTTAACAGTAAATTACATAGGCACGGACATTATATTCAGCAGATACAGGGACAAAGAAAAAGACCGATTTTTAAACTGGGAAGAGGTTAAGGAAATGACAGGGGAGGGGGTTATATTCGGTTCACACTCCATTTCCCATCCACACCTTACAGAACTCAATGAAGAAAAACTTAAAGAGGAGATATGCCTATCCAAAAAAATAATAGAAGACAAAACGGATAAGACAGTTGATTTTTTTTGTTATCCCTATGGTGATTTTGATGAAAGAGCGATAGAAAAAGTTAAACTTGCTGGATATAAAAATGCTTTTGTAACACCCCCAAAAGGGAAAAAGATAAAAGAAACTGATTATACTCTTCTCCGTACAGGTATTTACGGGCATAACAATTTTTTGATGTTCAGGATAAAGATATGGAAAGATTATCTCAAAGAAAAAAGATATTAATCTTATTTATAACAGCTTTTCTGATACGGGTCGCCTTTGTCCTTACACTGAAGAATAACTTTTATTTTGATGATGAGTTTGAGTATTACAGAATAGCGGAAAATTTTTTAAGCGGTAAGGGATTTTTTGTAAGTGAAGGGCTGAAAGGATTCAGACCACCTCTTTATCCAATACTCTTAAGCATCCTTTATTTATTAAAGTTTAATCTTATCGGTATCCGTATATTCCAATGTATTATTTCTGCACTCACTGTCCTTCTTATCTATTTTACAGGGAAAAATCTATTTTCGGAAAAGGTTGCTTTATGGTCAAGTATTATAGCAGTTATATATCCCTACTTCATTTTTTATAATGGCTTCTTGCTTACAGAAACATTATTCATATTTTTTACGACCCTTACTCTCTATGCTTTTATAACACTTTCGGCTAGACCTTTATCCTGGATAAAAGCAGGTATATCATCAGGACTGGCAGGGCTTTGCAGGCCCACAATGCAATTATACCTTCCTGTGGTACTTATCCATATCGCCTGTGATAAAGAAAAATGGAAATTAAAAATTAAAAAGATATTCTATATTCTATTGTTTTTCTCTCTGACCTTAAGTCCCTGGATTATTAGAAACTATCTGGTATTTGGAAAGTTTATTCCCGGAACAACAATGGGTGGAAGGGTCTTCTGGGAAGGCAATAATCCCTATTCAGAAGGAGGCCCCTGCAGATACTTTCCAGAAGAGATAGAAAAATTGCCAGAGGTAGAAAGAGACAGTGCATATTACAGAAAAACAATTGAGGTAATAAGAGAAAATCCTTCACGGTTCCTGTGGCTTCTACAGAATAAATTCAAGAGGTTCTGGAATGTCATACCAAATGCATCAGAATTTACAAAACCACTATACCGAATTATCAGCATTTTTAGTTTCGGTATTATGCTGCCTTTCTTTATCCTCGGCTTCTTCCTGACATTGACAAATAGCAGGGCGAATTTTATCCATTCCCTTATCGTTTTATTTACTGTTTTTCACGTCATCTTCCTTGCTTCCATAAGATACAGAGTACCTCTTGAGCCATTCTATATAATCCTTGCTGTATATGGATTCTTTTGGCTATATAACAAAGTTTCAGATATAATAAAATGAAATGACGGAAAAACTGAAAAATATATCAGTTGTTTTGCCCGCTTATAATGAAGAAGAAAATATTGCCGATGCAATAATAAATACAAGGAATACCCTTGGAACCCTGGCTGACAATTATGAAATTATAGTTGTGAATGATGGAAGTACAGATAGAACAGGAGAAATAGCAGAACATTTTGCACAGCAGGAGCCATCTCATACAAGGATATTCCATCACTCTTCAAATAAAGGATATGGAGCAGCACTGAGAACTGGTTTTTTAAATACTCGGTATGAATATGTATTCTATACAGATGCAGACAACCAGTTTGATATCAGTGAATTACGGAATTTTCTCCCTTTGATTGAGAAATACGATATTATTATAGGGTATAGAATAAAACGTAAAGATTCTTTATTGCGAATATTTCTTTCAAAGGGATATAACTATCTGGTGTTTCTGCTGTTTCATCTTAAGGTAAGGGATGTAGATTGTTCTTTTAAGCTTTTTCATAAATATGTTCTGGATGCAATAAAAATAGAATGTGATGATTTTTTTGTTGATACTGAAATCCTTGTAAGGGCGAAAAAAGCAGGATTTCATATACTGGAAAAAGGCGTAACACACTATCCGAGAAAACGAGGTAAAACAACTGTACGCCCCGGTCATATTTTGAAAACTTTAATAACAATTACAAAGTTATGGAAACAAATACATAGAAAGAATAAATACAATGAATAAAAAAGAGGGATTATTTATTTTTTTAGTTCTGTGTATCGCTATGTGTCTGCGACTGCTATGGATTTTTCACCTTGATAATAGTGTGGATGTATGGGGAGACTGGTGGGATGAAATTGCTTCTAATTTAATTTCAGGAAGAGGATTTGTTGTAGAAAACCCATTTAATCCAGGAGATATTCCCTATTATTCATGGCGTCCACCTGCTTTTCCCCTGTTTCTTGCAGGAATTTATGCTGTTTTCGGGCATAAATTTCTTTACGCAAAAATAGGACTTGCTCTGATAAGTACATTTTCAGTATTGCTGGGGTATTTCATTGCAAAAAGATTATTTAATCCATTTACCGGCAGGTTAACTGCAATTGCAATGGCAATATATCCAACCTTTATTTTTTTTACAGGATACCTTGCGCCTGAAACTCTTACATTGTTTCTGATTCTCCTGACAATATTCTTCTTAACTGGTGGTATTCATAATTCTAATAGTACTTCTATATTACTTGCAGGATTATCACTTGGATGTACAGTTATGTGCAGAACGATAATGGCATTATTTTTTATTTTCATTTTTATATGGCTATTACTGATGGGAAAATCTAAAAAAGAATTGTGGAAAAGTTTTTTTATAATAATTACTGGGATGTTGGTAATCATCTTACCCTGGGTGGTCAGAAATTATAAAATACACAGAACAATAGTTTTCCATTCAACAGATGCAGGACAGGCATTATTCATCAATAATAACCCCGAATCTTTTAAAATAGAGCCGAGCGGCACCGCCTTTGTATATAACCCATCGGAATTTCTACATCTCAGCGAAGTGGAAACAACCAGGATTTTTAAAGCGAGGGCAAAAGATTTTATTGTCCATAATCCGGCGACATATTTAAAATATGTGGGTAAACGTTTTTTAAATTTCTGGAGACCTGTGCCGTATAAGGTATCCGGGCCCGGAAAGGCATATTCGTATTTACACCAGATTATAAGCGGAATTTATACAATACCGGTTTTTATACTAGCCCTTCTTGGTTTGTTTTATTCAAAAGGAGCATGGCGAAAACTTTTTATTATTTATGCCCTGATTATTTACTATTCAGGTACGTATATTTTAGTGAGGGCAATAATCCGTTACCGTATGCCAGTTGAACCTTATCTGATAATGTTTGCGGCATACGGAATTGCTGTTTTATGGCAGAGGTATAATATTTCTAAAGCAATTCATAAAAATTATGGAGAGAAAGTATCTTAAACCTGTGCTTTTAATGGAATTATGTTGTATTGCTCATATTTTCCATCCAGTTCTATATGTTCTGTCTCGTAAAGGAACTTCAGGAACCGCTGAACTCATCCATAAATATCTGCCGTTCAGCAATATACATGCTTATTTAATAAGATTTATTGAATTCATACCCGCATGGCTTTATTCTCCTTCTGGAATTGCAAGTTATTACGGAGCAGTTATTATTCTTTTCTTCCTGAGTTACTGGAGTGCCTTCAAAGTATTTAGGAAAAATACTATTTCTTTAAAATTTTTCATCCTGTCCACAATGATATTCTGTTTTACCCTGTTTTTTTATACTCCCGGTAAGCATGTAGATATTTTCCTATATATCTTTCAGGGAAAAATGGTTTATTATTACCAGGCGAACCCGTATTTTGTAAAACCTGCTGTATTTGAAGGAGACCATCTTCTACGTTTTGCAGGATGGAAGGACTTCACTTCTGCTTATGGACCTGTGTGGCATATTGTTGCAGCTATTCTGTATCGCACAGGCAGAGATAGAATACTTTTAGAAATCGGCGTTTTCAGGGTCTTCATAATTATCTGCCACATAGTGAATGTATATCTTATATACAACATATTGAAAGTATTCAAGCCTGAATTTAAGACAACCGGGACACTTTTATACGCATGGAATCCACTCGCTTTAATTTATTCTTCCGGAGGTAATAATAACAATTTTCTGATGATTACCTTTCTTCTGCTGGGAATATATCTATACCTTAAAAAAGAAATTTTTCTTCCTGCTGTCTGTTTTGCTCTTTCTGCCTTTACAAAATTTTCGTATACTCTGTTTTTTCCATTTTATATTAAAACACTCAAAACAAAGAAAGAGATATTTTTTTCTATTATAGTTTTTCTTTTTATTGCAACGCTTGTATGGTTACCCTTCTATGAAGGGCCCGCATCTTTGTTGAAGCCCTTCTGGATGACAGGTGCTTTAGGACACTCTATTTTGTTTTTATGGAATGTTATATTATCATCTGTCTTCAATCAGAATATTGCAATGGCCGGTACAAAAATTCTTCAATCTGTCCTTTATAGTATATTTTTTCTTATCTATGTATTTTTATTTTTAAAAACTAATTCCATCCAGAATATGCTGAATTCCTGTGCAGTAATCTTCTTCTTTCTTGTTTCTTCTATAATGCCAAACTGGGCGACCTGGTATGTTATGTGGTGTATTCCGTTTGCCGTTCTTTCAGGCACATCCTCCATTATTTTTCCATGCATTGTATTCTCATTTTCTGCCCCCTTTGCTTTAGTTATATTTTATTTATATCATTCATATGCGCCTGTATACCAATTTTTAACTTTCCTTCTGGCTATACCTTTACCATTATTTATTGCTTTGAAAACACAGATATGGCGGTGGAACAAAAATGAAACTATCAGTGATAGTTCCAGTGTATAATGAAAAAGACACTATATTTAAAATTATAGAAAGGATAGTTGAAGTTCCCGTTGAAAAAGAAATTATAGTTGTGGATGATGGAAGTACTGACGGAACAAGAGAAATTCTGCAGGATTTTAAATCTCCAAACCTTAAAATAATACTAAAAGAAAAGAATGAAGGGAAGGGTTCTGCTATAAGAGAAGGATTAAAATATGTAAGTGGTGATGTGGTTGTAATACAGGATGCTGACTTAGAATATAACCCTGAGGACTGGATAAAAATGCTCAAAATAA
>DAONKS010000035.1:0-4523 GCA_035406305.1 bacterium
CGCTATTTTGTTGTTGAACTTATCACAGGATTACTTTTTCTTTCTTTATATTTTAAATTTGGATTAACAATAAATCTGTTAATATATACTTTTTTCACTCTTTGCCTTTTGATAATGGGTTTTATAGATATAGATACATATCTGATATCAGATGTAATCGTTCTTCCCGGAATTGTTATAGGTCTTTTGTGTTCTATCTTTTTCCGTGGGATGCATTATGAACTGACAGGGATTGAAAGTATATGGTATTCATTTATAGGTATTCTGACAGGGTGTGGAATACTGATATTTCTGGCAATGATAGGTAGATTGCTTTTTAAAAAAGAGGCAATGGGAGGTGGAGATATAAAACTTCTCTCAATGATAGGTGCTTTTTTAGGCTGGAAGAGTGTATTTATAACCATATTTTTTGCCTCCCTTCTCGGAACTGTTATAAGTCTTACACTCATAGGACTGAAAAAAAAGAAGATGGAGGACTATGTCCCTTTTGGTCCATATCTGGGCTTGGGAGCAATAATAGCCCTCTTTTATAAAGGGCTTGTTTTTCTCGGATTTTTCATAAATTAATCTGTAAGTAAATATTTAAATACTTGCTGAACACCTTTAGATATGAAAAGAAAGTGGCAGGTAAAGAGTAGTTAATAATTTCAACTTTTAACTTTTTCCTTTTAACTTTAAATAATAAATGCGTAGAAGATTTACAGAGACAACAGTTCTTTTAATAAGCACCTTCAAATGGAGCACTCTTGCTGGAGTGGTGGGTATTGTAGTTGGTCTATCAACCACTGCTTTTTTAAAAGTTCTGAACAGGAGTATATCTTTATCTAATATTTATTCCCACTATTATCTTCTTTTACCCTTCATTTTCTTTCTAAATGCTCTAATTATCAGATATCTATGTCCTTCTGCAGAGGGGCATGGTACGGAAAAGGTTATAGAAGCAATCCATAAATATTCCGGGAGAATCAATCCGGCAGTTATTTTTATCAAACCTTTTACTGCTATATTAACTATATCTTTCGGTGGTTCTGCAGGAAAGGAAGGTCCCTGTGCCCAGATAGGTGGTAGTATTGCATCCTTCTTTTCTGATATACTCCGGCTTGATGATAATGACCGTAAGAAACTTGTTATATGCGGTATAAGTGCCGGTTTTTCTTCTGTATTCGGAACCCCTGTTGCCGGCTCTCTTTTTGGTATAGAGGTTCTTTTTATAGGCAGTGTTTTTTATGATGCACTGTTGCCATCTTTTGTTGCCGGTATTGTGAGTTATTATATATCTTCTATCCTCGGCAGCCCCTATTTTTACAGTGCTATAGAAAAAAGTAGTCCTTTATTACCAGGTATGAGCAGTATTGTTATTCTGAAGATAATTGTTTCCGGGATATTGTTCGGGGCAGTTTCTATGTTGATGATAGAGACAATGCGGCTGTTTAAGAAATTTTCTTCAGGGTTGAATATATGGTTTCCATTAAAGGGGATGGCAGGGGGATGCTTACTTGTTATATTGACACTGATTTTTTCTACAAGGTATCTTGGACTGGGAAGTGAAACAGTAAAAGGGGCACTTGAAGGAAAAAGTTTAGTGTGGTATGCCTTTATACTGAAAATTATCTTTACAGCCATAACATTAAATTTCTGGGGAAGTGGTGGGATTATATTTCCTTTATTTTTTGTTGGTGCAACCTCAGGAGTGAGTTTTTCTAATTTAATGGGAATGGACAGGTCATTTCTATCTGCTATTGGGCTGGTAAGTGTTCTTGCAGGGGCAGCAAACACTCCAATATCTGCGAGTGTTATGGCTATAGAACTTTTTGGTAAGGGCATAGCTCCGTATGCTGCATTATCCTGCATTGTGAGTTTTTTGATAACAGGACATAGAAGTGTGTATCCTTCACAGATACTCGGTATCAGAAAGACACCTTCTATAAATATTGAGGTTGGTAGTGAAATAGACAAAACACAGCCCCATATTATTCACAGAGAAAAGAGTTTAATATCTATAATTTATGAGATATGTAAGAAGATGAGAAGAGATGGAGATGATGTTGACAGATATAAGAAAAAATTGTAAATTGGAAAAGAGAGGTCAAAAATTATGAGCCAGGCAAGTATTGAAATTGTAAAAGAATTTTTCATAATCCACAATTTTTTTGTCCTCAAAAAAAACGATATCCTTTTTGTTAAAAATGCTGAGCTTACCGAGCCCGAAGAAATGGATAAGTTTATTCTTTCAGGTAGTGAAGTAAGCAGAGTTCTGAAAAATGCTGTTGTAAAACCTGTGTGCTGGCATACAATGAAATTTACCCCTGTGGTTCTCTCAAGATTTCCTGAGATATTTGAATTTTCAAAGGGTAGATATACTTTAGAGAGCAAGAAATTCTTTCAGGGGGAAAATTTCAAAAAGGTGCTTGTCATCCCTTCTCTTCCTGCCTCAGATAAACTTCAGAAGGAAAGTATAAAAATAATGAAAGAAGAGGGTGTGGATCATCTCATTACTTTCCCCTCAGTTATTGCCAATCTTATTGAAAAGATAGATGCGAGAAATGTGTATCTCTCTTCCATTGATGAGATATTAAGAGTGCTGAAGTTTTATAAATTTTTTGGTGAAAAGGAACAGAAATTACCGTTTTAAAAATGGACATAACGCTGGAGACCCCACTTAAAGCCCTTCCTTCTGTAGGCGAAAAGCGTGCTAAATCACTTGAGAAACTTGGGTTAAACAATGTTCTTGATTTACTTTTCCTTTTTCCTCGCAGGTATCTTGACCTGAGAAACTTTAAAAAAATAGGAGTACTTGTCCCTGATGAAATTGCCTCTGTAAAAGGTAAGGTTCTTACAAGAGAAGAGAAAAGGTTCCCTGTAAGGAACAGAACATCCTATTTGAAAGTTGCTATCTCCGATGGGTCTGGTATTCTTTTTCTTGTTTTTTTTAACCAGCCATACCTTAAAAATGTCTTTTCAATTGATAAGGAGTTTTTTATAAATGGCAGGGTAGAGATATTCAATGGGCAAATGCAGATGGTTAATCCCCTTTATGAGGAATACAGGCAGGTAAAGAAAGACTGGATTTTGCCTGTATATCCACTTACTTCAGGACTTACCCAGAAGTATATGAGAAGATTGGTGAAATTTTCTCTTGAAAATGTCGAAGAGTATCCGCCTGAGATATTACCCCTGACAGAAAGGCAGGAACTGAAACTGCCAAATATAAAATTTGCACTCCAGAATATACATTTTCCAAAGTCAGATATAAACCTTGAGAAGGCAAGGAACTATCTAATTTTCAGGGAGTTTTTTATTCTTCAACTGGGACTGCTCCTGAAAAAGGAAATGAACCAGAGGATACCCTCAGATGTCTCTATTGACACAGAAGAGAATGTTATTGATATCTTCCAGTCATATCTTCCTTTCAAACTTACAAAACCGCAGGTACAGGTAATGAAAGATATACTAAGGGATATTAAAGAGGGGAAGATTATAAGCAGGATGGTACACGGGGAAGTGGGGTCAGGTAAAACAGTGGTTGCTGTGTTTGCCCTGTGGCTTTTTTCAAGGATGGGATATCAGGCAGCACTTCTGGCTCCCACAGAGATACTTGCAGAACAGCACTATATCAACTGGCAGAAATTTTTTGGGGAGCAGAATATCCCTTTAGCACTTCTTTTGGGCCAGTTACCGGAATCGGAGAAAAAGAAGATAAAGGAAGGAATAAAGAATGGAGAAATAAAAGTTTTAATAGGGACACATGCTCTTTTAACTGAGTCGTTAGAGTTTAAAAATCTAAAGATGTCTGTAATAGATGAACTCCATAAATTCGGAGTGAAACAGAGGGAACGGTTGAAAGAGAAAGGTGAAGGTGTCCACTATATTGTAATGAGTGCCACTCCCATACCGAGAAGTGTTGCCCTAACTTTTTATGGTGCACTTGATGTTTCAGTGATAGGTGAGATTCCTAAGGGAGAAAGGCGGGTTGTTTCTTATATATTTCCTGTGGAAGAAAAAGAGAAGATATATGAGTTTATCAAATATCAAAGTTCACAGGGTAAACAGGGATATGTTGTTACCCCTGCAATAGAGGGGAATGAAAATATTGAGTCAGCGATTGAAGAGTATGAGAAACTTAGAGAAAAAATACCCGGGATACCTGTTGCACTTCTTCATGGCAGGATGCCATACACAGAAAAAGATGAAGTAATGAAAAGATTCAGAAATAAGGAAACAATGGTTCTTGTGGCAACCTCTGTAATAGAATCAGGTATAGATGTTCCTGAAGCCACATATATTATTATTGAACAGGCAGAGAGATTTGGACTGGCGCAACTCCATCAATTACGGGGCAGAGTAGGTAGGGCAGGTGATACCGGATACTGCATACTTGTCCCTTATTCTTCTTCTGACAGGAACATAGCGGAACGACTTGAAAGTTTTGTTGAAACAGAAAGTGGTTTTGAGATAGCAGAGATTGACTTAAAGATAAGAGGACAGGGAGACCTTTTAGGTGTGAGACAGCATGGTATTCCGCC
>DAONKS010000035.1:4623-15259 GCA_035406305.1 bacterium
GAACAGGTCTCCTGGCAGAAGAAAATGGGGCTACTGTTTTGAAACATTCTGTATGCAGGGGCAAAGGAGAAGCGTTAAAGACGGGTTTTCGTTATATCCTTGAAAATTTAAGCGATATATCTGCTGTAATTACAATGGATGGAGATGGTCAGCATAAGGTAGAAGATGTGGTGAGTTTTGAGAAGGCATACAGACGGAATAAAAATATATCCATATGGGTTGGTAAGAGGAAAATAAAAGGAACGGATATGCCTTTTATGAGACGTATAACCAATATCTCTATGTCCATTCTCATCTCTCTTTTTTCACTTCAGTGGATACCTGATACTCAGAACGGGTTCCGACTTATAAAAAGAGATGTTATCAGAAATGTGACGCTTATTACATCAAAATTTGAGACAGAGTCAGAACTGTTGATAAAGGCAGGGTGGAAAATGTATAGAATTGGCTCGGTTCCCATCTCCACTGTATACAGTAAGGAAAAGAGTAAGATTAATCCCACAAGAGATACAATAAGATTTTTCAGGATGCTTTTGATTATTCTGTTTCCTCTTTTAATGAAGGTGAAGTTATGGAAGAAAAATTAGATTTTGGAAAGATGAGGAGGATTATGGTGAAAAACCAGATTGTTGCAAGGGGGATAAGAGATAAAAGGGTTATAGATGCCTTTTTAAAAGTTCCAAGGGAAAGATTCGTTCCAGAACATCTGAAAGAGTATGCGTATGAAGATGGACCGCTTTCTATAGGGAAGGGACAGACGATAAGTCAGCCGTATATAGTAGCACTTATGACAGAGTGTCTTGAACTTAAAGGCAAAGAGAAGGTTCTGGAAGTAGGCACAGGTAGTGGTTATCAGGCAGCAATTATTGCAGAGATGGGATGTGATGTTTATTCTGTAGAAAGAATACCTGAACTTGCTCGTAGAGCAAAAAGAGTGCTTGAAGAACTGGGATATAATGTGAAGATAAAAATAGGTGATGGCACATTAGGATGGGATGACTTTGCTCCATACGACAGGATTATCGTAACTGCTGCAGGTCCGGAGATACCTCCTTCCCTTTATAATCAACTGAAAGAAGGTGGCAGTATCATAATGCCTGTCGGTGACAGATATTTCCAGGATTTAATACTTGTAAAGAAACTTGGCAACCGTATGGAGAAGAAAAACTTTGGTGGTTGCCAGTTTGTCCTTCTTAGAGGGATTGAGGGCTGGAAAAATGGAGAGGAGGATATGTGAAAGAGCAGATTATTAGTTTCCTAGTCGGATTGCCGAAGGAAATGGTTATTTTTATTCTTGCAATGCTCCCGATATCCGAACTACGCGGAGCAATACCTTATGGTATATACAATAAATTGCCCTTTTTAAGGGTGCTTATTATATCAATAGCGGGTAATCTCATTCCGGTTATCCCTCTTTATTTTCTTCTGAACCACTTACTTCTGTTTATAAGCAGGTTTAAATATGGAAAGCGATTTTCTGACTGGCTGAAGAGGTCAACACTTAAAAGGTCAAAGGTTATAGAAATTTATGAAATGTTAGGTCTGATTATCTTTATCGGTATTCCGCTTCCAATGACAGGTGCATGGACAGGGACAATAGCATCTGTTCTTTTAAAATTAAGGCCCAGGTACTATATTATAGGTGTGATATGCGGTGTTCTTCTTGCTGCTTTTATTGTATCCCTGTTTGTCCTTGTCTTCCAACTTATATAGTTAATTACGAAAAATCTGTAATCTGTCAATCTTATAAAGAGAAGGCAATATCCACTGCTTCTTCCGGGGTTTTTACAATAAAGGGTTTTTTCTTGAATGTTTTAAGGAACTCTTTTTTAGAAATTATGTCTGCGACACCGCCACTTCCATCTATAATTACAGTGGGTTTGCCAAGCCCCATAGCCATTGCAATCTCATTCAGGGTTCCCCATCTTCCGCAGATACCTATAACGCAGTCAGCACAATTGACAATAATATTATTTCTGTAAAATCCCATTCCGGTTCCAATAGGTATATCTATGTAAGGATTTGCTGATTCTTTGTTCCATGGAAGTATTCCTATTGTAATTCCATTGCCCTTCTTTGCTCCTTTTGCTGATGCTTCCATAATTCCACCGAGTCCACCACACACAAGAATACCACCCTTTTTCGCGATGAGATAACCTGTCTCTTCTGCAATCTTCAGTATCTCTTCTGTAAGATTATCATCACCAGCATTACTACCGGAAACCGCTATTATCCTTTTCATATTTTATATTATCTCAAAGACATCAGGGGAGATATAATCACCGTACTCTTTCTGTGCCTGCAATAATCTCTCTTCCTGTTGATTTAATATATTGAATATCTCTTGCGGGGCATCTGAGATTTTTTTCCAGAAATTTCTTACCCTTTCAATTTTTTGAAGGTTTTCAGGGACTCTTATGGTAAATTGTTTTTCATAGTCATCTTTTGAATATTCTTTATTCCGCACTTCATGGAAAAGTAAAGCAATATCATCATAAAGGGGTATAAGCCCTGTTGGTGTCTTTTTTGCTTTTACTTCATTATTAACCCTCATTGCCATCCACTTCACCCATACATGTTTGTCCTTCCTTTCATTGAGAAATTCCCCTGTTGTTATATCTTTCAGGAAGTAGTTAACACCAAACACAATGGGCTTTTCAGTAAGTCCTTCTCCGAATTTCAGATAGTTTTTTATATACTGGCCTAATGGAATAGAAACAAAGTCCTGGATACTCATTACATTTATCTCATACTTCCCTTGTTCCCCTACTATTGCAAAGGTCGTTTCTGTCTCCAGTGCTGCGCCGTACACAACTATTCCGTGCTGCCAGGAAAATGCCTGCTGGACAGGGACATACGCCTTGTAGTCCCGTCCTCCATACATTATCCCTTCCAGTTTCACCCCGTAAGGATTGTCTAATTCGGGGTCGCAGTTTGCAAGTTTTTTCAGTGCCACAGTGTATCTTGCATTTTTGTGTGCAGGTAAAATTTTTTCTCCCTTCTCGTCTGTTTTACCTTCATACCACCAGCCAGAATAATTTTTGCCTTCTTTGGGGAGCGGTTCTCCCATTCCAAGCCACCAGGGTCTGGCATCCTTTACCAGTATATTTGAAAAGATAACTTCACCGGGGGTTGTAAGCACCTTATATATAAGAGGGTCGTCATTTGGGTTTACATCCTGTATAATACCGAATATCCCTGCTTCAACATTGACCGCCCTGCAATATCCATTTATATTCCTGACATAGGCAATATCATCTGAAAGTATAGTTTCGCCTTCAAGCATCGCAGTGGATGTTTTACCACACGCACTTGGGAATGCCCCTGCAAGATACGACTTCTTCCCGTTTTTAGTGTGCACTCCAATTATCATAAAATGTTCAGCAAGCCAGCCACTTCTGTGGGCTTCTCTTATGGCAAGTCGCAAGGCAAGTTTTTTAAATCCGACAGAATTTCCCGCATACTGGGTATTTACGCTGTAAACTGTATTTACCGAATAGTCAATATAAATCCGTTTTTTATCATAATCAACACTCACCATATTTTCATCAACCCTCCCTGCAGAATGGAGTGTTTTAAATATTACTGCATCATCTGATATCTTGCAGAAAGTTTCATACCCTTTTCTGTATAAAAGGTCCACAGAATGAGCCACATACCAGGAGTCAGTGCATTCCATACAGGGTATTGTGAATGGAGAATCTGCAGGTCCTAATGTAAGGAACCTTACAATCATTGTCTTGCCCTTCATAGCACCTTTAAGTAGAGAAAGTATCTCCTCAAGCCCTTTTTCTCTTTCTATCTGATTAAGGTTAGGACTGAGATGGTCTCCATCGGGAACGAGGAATTTTGTAACTTCCCTGTCTCTTCCCTGGTCATAGTAACCATCAAAGTGAAAGGTGTGTCCTGGTGTGGAGAGTGCTGCTGATTCTTCACCTGAGACAATAGCCATATTTTTTATTAGTGCTATTTCATCAGGAGTGTCGCTGCATATAAATATATCTTCTGGCTTACATATTGCAACTGCATCAGCAATAAATTTATGAACTGACTTATTATTGATTTTTAATAATTTGTTAAGTTCCTCTTCCTTTATTTTTTTTCTTAATTTACGAATATACGGATTCTCCATTAATTCTCCTTCCCTGGGTTATTTATAAAAAGAGCGGTTTTTCGGAAGTTGGCTATAATAATAACATATGGTAATATATATGTCAAAAGGAGAATAGATGATATCAGAGAAAGCCAGAAATTTAAAGCCATCAGCAACTCTGGAGATTAACAGAAAGGCGAAGGAACTTAAAGCAAAAGGAGTGGATGTTGTAAATCTATCTGTTGGAGAACCGGACTTTGATACGCCTGAGCCGGTTAAAGAGATTGCAATAAAGG
Organism: bacterium; assembly: GCA_035406305.1. Taxonomy (GTDB): domain Bacteria; phylum Ratteibacteria; class UBA8468; order B48-G9; family JAFGKM01; genus JAAYXZ01. The sequence goes on from DAONKS010000035.1 coordinate 9,013, forward strand.
CAATAAAGGATGGTTTTACGAAATACACTGATACTGCTGGTATTCTGGAATTAAGGGAAGCGATAAGTGAGAAGTTTGAGAAGGAAAATGGACTTTCCTATTCTCCTTCCCAGATAGTTGTTTCAAACGGTGCAAAACATTCACTATATAATATATTTCTTGCACTTCTTGACCCGGGAGACGAAGTTATAATTCCGGCTCCCTACTGGGTGAGCTATCCTGAAATGGTAAGGATTGCCGGTGGCGTTCCTGTTTTTTGCCGATGGGATGAAAACTTTAAGATGGATATTGAACATCTTAAAGCATTGATTAATAAAAAAACAAAAGCATTGATACTTAATAGTCCTTCCAATCCAACGGGTATTGTTTATGAAAAAGAAGAAATTGATGCACTTGCAGAGCTGCTTATAAGACATAATGTTTTGTGTATCTCAGATGAGGTGTATGAAAAAATTATATATGACGGGAAAAAGCATATAAGTATTGCATCTCACTCTCCTGAGATGAAAAAACTCACAGTGGTGGTAAATGCTGTATCAAAGACATTTGCAATGACCGGCTGGAGAATAGGTTATATAGCAGCGGAGAAAGAAATAGCGGATGCAATCAATAAAATACAGGGTCAGACAACATCCGCGCCTTCTTCAATCTCCCAGAAAGCAGCACTTTTTGCTATCAGAGAAGGGCGAGCGCTTTATTCTGAAATGGTAAAGGAATTTCAGAGAAGGAGAGATTTTCTTTTGGAAAACCTGCCTGAAGAAATTTTCTATCCTGTTCCTATGGGTGCTTTTTACCTCTTTTTCAGTTATAAAGAAGTGGACTCATTAACTCTCTGTAAACGACTTCTTGAAGAGAAGTACCTCGCTGCTGTCCCCGGAGAAGAATTCGGGGCGGATAAATTTGTAAGGATTTCCTATGCAACAGGTATGAAAAATCTTGAAATAACTGTTGAAAGATTAAGAGAATTTGTAAAGGAGAATCAATGAAAACAAAAGTTGTTTGGTTTTTATACCTCCTGATATATGCGGGTATAGCTTCTTTATGCTTTTCAGACCCGCGGTACCAGTTTTCTCCTGAATCTCCACTTGTTTACAGTTTCAAAATGGAAGGAGACATAACCTATAAATATGAAGGTGTATCAGAAGAAAAATTCAATGTTTCTACAAAAGGTATTATTAAACTTGAAACACTTGAGGTGGATGATAATAGATGTCTTGTTAAAGTAACTCCTTACAGGACACTTATTAAACTGAGTGACGGTGTTCTGGAAGACATTACAGATATTGAAACTGCTATATCCCGGGTTATCTCAACATCTGTTGTAGAGATAAAACCGAATGGTGAAGTAATAAGCGTGAAAGAGATTAGGCCGGGTATTCTGGATATCTCTCAGATACTTATGTTATTACCCGCATTTCCGGAAAAACTCACCAGACCATGGAAGCAGACCGTCCCTGCATTCAGCATACCTGGAATTCCTATGTGTGCTCTTACATTCACATATTCATACAACCAGGCAAAGGAAGGGATATCCAGGATACAACTTCTTTCAAATCAGGGTATAAAAGAAGAGAAGAGGGAAAAAGATGTAGTTATCAGTTTTTCAGGAAGGAATTCTACAAAAGGGGAGTTTCTCTTTGATGAAGAAAAAGGGAAATTAAAAAGTTTTGGTGGACTGGTAGACCTCATCCTGAATATTGTATTTAAAGTACCTTCTTCTCCTGAGCAGAAGACATCAACAAAACAGGGTATTCCTTTAAAGATAGGTGTAAAGTTCAATATAGAGATAATAAATCAGAATTAATGAAGAGAAATAAAAGGTATTTCCGCTCTTTCAATACTTTCTTCCATACATACCTTTCTGGCAATATTTAATAACACGCCGAGTGCAAGGATATTTATAAGGAAAGAAGACCCGCCCACGCTGAAAAATGGCAGAGTAGTTCCTTTTGCCGGAACAAGATTTAATACCACACAGGCATGCAGTAAAAACTGAAAACCGAAAAGTCCTCCTATCCCTGCGGTTAAGAATTTAAGATAGGCGTCAGATGTTAAATTTGTTATAGTAAAGCAAGAAAAGACGAGTATCGCAAATAAAAATAGTATAAAAGCTGTTCCAATAAATCCTAACTCTTCACCCACAACAGCATAAATATAATCCTTATGTGCCTCAGGTAAAAACTTAAGTTTTCTTTCCCCTGCTCCAAGTCCTTTTCCTATAATACCTCCTGACCTCATAGCAATAAGGGACTGAATTGTCTGATATCCGCTACCATGGGTGTCTGCGGAAGGATTTAGATATGTTTTTATTCTCTGAACTCTATAAGGGAACATTATAATCAATCCACCAATAAGTATAATTCCGGCAAGTATAATAAGCGTTATGTGTTTCATTTTCACTCCGGCAAGGAATGTCATAAGGATGAAGGTAAAAAAGATAATAACAAAAGTTCCTATGTCCTTCTGGGTTTGTAAAATACCCGTGATGAGAAGCAAGAAAATTAATGGAACAATCAAAGTTTTGAAAGTTCCCATATTTACCTGTTTTCTTTTGAAATAGTCAGCAAGGTATATTATAAATGTAAACTTTACCAGTTCTGCGGGTTGAAAACTTAAAGGGCCCAATCTTATCCATCTCAATTCTCCAAAAAATCTTGGCAATGGAAGCAAGAACAGTGAAAAAAGGAAAATATGGAAACTGTATCTTTCAATAGATTTTATATCTTTTTTGTTAATCAACCATATTCCTGTAATACCCAGTATAAGCCATATCATATGTTTCTCAAAATAGTATGCGGGGTTTCCTGTGCGAGATATTCCGTAAATTGAACTTGAACTCAATACAAAAACGCTGCCTATTAAAATTAACATTGTACCTGAAATCAATATCTTAAAGTAGAGAGAAAACCTCTTTTTTAAAAGCATCGCCACGCTCCTTATAGTTGTTGAACATATCAAAAGATGTACAACCTGGTGAGAACATTACAATATTTCCACTTTTAGCGCTTTTGAATGCCTGCCTGACTGCATCTTTAACAGTATCAACAAGTATCAAAGGCACTCCACTATTTTTAAACTCCTCTGCTAATTCTTCTTTTGCCTCTCCCATAAGAATTATGAGGACAACCTTTTTTTTAAAATGGGGTAATACAGAAGAAAAGGACATATCCTTGTTTCTTCCTCCCATTATGAGTATTGTAGCTGTATTATCTTCTATGCTGTCAAGTGCATTGATAACGGAGTGTGGATTTGTTGACTTAGAATCATTTATAAATAATACCCCGTTTATTTCACCGACTCTTTCAAGGCGATGTGGTAGTGGAGTAAAAGTGTAAATCGCTTCCCTTATATGTTCAGGGGATAAATCACACAGGAGTCCTATAAGTGCAGATGCCATAACATTTTCCGTATTTCCTTTACCCCATAGTTTTGTCTTACGGATATTGATAATTTCTTCAATATCTTTGATATTTGAAAAGATGTTATCCCCTTCCGCATAAACACCTTTCTCTTTCATCCTGTTATAACCGAAAAAGAAGACCTCTGCTTTAACCTCTCTGGCTATCTCTCTGCAGTAACTGTCGTTATAATTAAAAACAGCAAAATCATTCTTATCCTGATTGATAAAGGCCTTCTTTTTTGCTTCCACATAATTTTTCATTGTATGGTGTCTGTCAAAATGGTCTTCTGCTATATTCAGGAGACATCCGATAAAGGGTTTAAAACTTTTTGTCCTTTCAAGTTGAAAACTGCTGACTTCAAGTACCACATATACATCTTCTGCAACATTTTCAAGTTCGCCTATGAATGGATTGCCAATGTTTCCACATACAACAGCGGGGATACCTGCTTTTCTTAAAATCGCACCTGTAAGTGCGGTAGTTGTTGTCTTTCCATCAGTTCCTGTAATTGCTATTATTTTTTTTGTGGGTGAGAAGATAAAGGCAAGTTCTATCTCACTTATAATAGGAATGTTTCTGCTTTCTGCATATTTTACAGGTAATGCTTCATCAGGTACACCAGGGCTTACTACAAGTATTTCCATACCTGCAAGAAACTTTTCAGTGTGTCCACCAATCTCTGTTTTAATACCTTTTTTATTAAGTAAAGATGCTTCCTTCTGTATCTGCTCTGTTGCCTTTGTTTCTGTGAGAAATACATCCGCTCCTTTTCTGGAAAGAAATAATGCACTCTCCCTGCCGGTTGTTCCCATCCCTGCCACCACAACCTTTTTATTTTTTATATCCATAAATTTAAACTCAAAAATAGAAAGTAAAAACTAATCATATAATTGTTCGTTTTTCATAGTTCGTTGTTCATTAATAACAATCACTACTTCTTACAAAGTATTCTATCTTCTAATATGTAAATCTGCCAATCTTTCCACCCATAACTTCAACTATCTTATCTTAAGTGTTATAAGAGTAAAGAGTGCAAATATAATGCCGAGTATCCAGAATCTCACTGTAACTTTAGGTTCAGGGATACCTTTAAGTTCAAAGTGATGATGTATGGGGGTCATAAGAAAGACCCGTTTGCCTCTTGTTTTGAAAGATATTACCTGGATAATTACAGAAAATGCTTCTATGAAGAATATACCACCCATTATAATAAGGGAAAGTTCCTGTTTTACAATAATTGCAAGAAGACCGATGATGCCACCCAGCATAAGAGAACCAGTATCACCCATAAATATCTCTGCAGGGTAGCAATTATACCATAGAAATCCTAAAGATGCTCCTATGAGTGCCCCTGAAAATACAGTTACCTCCTCAGCTCCCCTTATATAAGGTATATTCAAATATCCTGCAAACTTAACATTGCTGACGACATATGAAATAGCACCGTATGTAAGTGCTACCATCAGAACAGAAGCAATTGCAAGTCCATCCATCCCATCTGTAAGGTTAACAGCGTTTGATGTGGCAACAATTATAAGTGTGGCAAACAATATATAGTATGCTCCCAGGGGGAAAACAATATTTTTTAAAAAGGGCATGTATACAGAGGTATTGAAATTTAAAGCTGGATGATAGTATAAAATCACCCCGATAATAAATCCTATGCTAATCTGTCCCAGTATTTTTACCAGTGGTCTCAATCCTTTATGGCTCTGCTGCCGTAGTTTTATATAATCATCCCAGAAGCCAAAGGATGCTAACCATATGGAGGTAAGGATTAAAAGCAGAACATAGATATTTTTAAGGTCTGCCCATAAAAGTGTTGAAATAAGGATACTGCCAAGGATAAGCAGACCTCCCATTGTTGGGATTTTATCCTTGCTTTCCTGTCTGAAATTGAGCATATTTGGATGGCACAGATGTCTTAATGCATTTATGACGTTTTTTCCGAAGGCAATTGTTATGAAAAGAGATGTAAGCGTAGCGAAAACAGTTCTAACGGTTACATATCTGAATACATTAAACCCGAACCAGTATGGTGTAAAGTGATATAAAAGTTTATATAGCATTGATTATCCTCCGTGTTTTTCCACCAGATAGTCTCTTATCCCTTCCATATTCATAATTCTTGAACCTTTAATTAAAATAGCATCTCCTTTTTTTATAATGCCGGATAGATGTTTATTCAACATATCCATATCTCCAAAGTGTTTCCAATGTATTCCTGAAAATTTACCGATCCCTTTGCTTTTTTCTCCAAAGGTAATAACTATATCCAGATTCAATTTTTTAATAAAGAGACCTGTATTTCTATGGTAGAAATGTGATAGTTTCCCGAGTTCTGCCATATCACCAATGATTGCGACCTTTCTCCTGAAATTTTTCCTGTGTAAGTTATAAAGAGAAGATTTAAGAGAATTTGGATTACAATTATATGACTCGTCAATTACTGTAATCCCTTTAAGGTGGTAAACCTTTCCTCTCCCGGGCAGAGGTTGTATACTTTCAAACACATCTTCTATCTCTTTCTCTGTTATGCCAAATTTTTTTCCGAAACCGATGGCTATAAGAGCAGGGTATATAATAGCTGTATTCCAGAAATTTATTTTATAAAGATGGTTCTCTCCTTCTAAATTGAAGGTAAAAAAATCATTTCCTTCATCTACTATAATTCCTCTTATATCCGCCCCTTTTTTCGTCCCAAAACTTAAAACCTCTGCGGGTGCTTTTTCCCTGAAAAATGAGAAAAATTTATTATCATAATTAAACATACAAAATTTTTCACCTTTAAGGGTTTCAATGAGTTCTGACTTTGCCTCTGCTATCTGATAGATATCTTTGAAAAA
>DAONKS010000036.1:0-14563 GCA_035406305.1 bacterium
TACTTGACCTTACATACTGGTTTATGGGATGCCCGAAGGTACATTCGGTTAAAGGAATAACCTACACAAAATTAGCAAAGAGAAATGATATCAGGGGACTGTGGGGGGAATGGGATAGAGACACCTATGAGGTGGAGGACTTTGCTTCCGGCTTTATAAGATTTAGTGATGGTAGAAGCATATCCCTTTCCTGCAGTTTTCTTGCCAATATGGAAAAGATAGAGGACTTCTCCACAACACTCTTTGGAACTGAAGCAGGTATGAGATGGCCTGACGGAAAACTATGCACAGAGAAAAATGGGGTACTTCAGGATATATCAATAAGATTTGATACACTGCCGGAAGTTTTTCCACACCATGAAGAGATAAGGATATTTTTTGAGTGTGTTAAAAAAGATAAAGAGGTACCTGTAAAGCCAGAAGAGTCACTTGAAGTAATAAAGATGCTTGAGGGTATCTATAAAAGTGCAGAGACAGGTAAAGAGATATTATTCTGAAAAAGGAGCGGGTATGATAAAAGTAGCGGTTATAGGCGTGGGGAAGTTCGGAACGAACCTGCTTAATACATTTTCACAACTTGAAACAGAAGGAAGATGTAAATTGGTGGCGATATGCGATATCAACGAGACACTTCTTGAAAGTCAGTCAAAAAAATACAATGTCAGGGGCTATACTGACTATAAGGAGATGCTAGAGAAAGAATCTATTGATGGTGTTGCAGTAGCAACCCCTGACCCCTTTCACAGAGAACCGGTTGTTTATGCAGCAAATAGGGGTAAGCATATATTCGTAGAAAAGCCGATGGATATTACTGTAGAGGGCTGTCAGGAAATGATAGATGCTTGCAGGAAAAATAATGTTTTGCTTCAGGTGGACTTCCACAAACGTTTTGACCCGTTTCACATAAAAGTAAGAAGTGATGTACAGGAAGGCACCATAGGACAGGTTGAATATGGCTATTCTCATATGGAAGATAAAATTGTTGTCCCGAGAGACTGGTTCCCCGGCTGGGCACCAAAGAGTTCTCCTGTATGGTTTTTAGGTGTACATATGTTTGACCTTATCAGGTGGATTATAGGGAGTAACGGTAAGAGCGTATATGCTAAGGGAAGAAAAATCAAACTTAAATCACTTGGAGTCGACACATACGATTTCATCTCCGCTATGGTGGAGTTTGAAAATGGTAGTGTGGTAACATTTGACCTTTCATGGATACTGCCTGAGGACTTTGAGTCCATCGTTAATCAGGGTTTCCGTCTTGTGGGAGAGAACGGTATTATAGAGTGTGACAGTCAGGACAGAGGAACACGGGTTTCCTACGAAGGCAAAGGAATGGCAACTTATAACCCTGTATTTATAAGTGAGGAACCTGACAGAAGGACTGGTAAAATCAGGTATTCAGGATATGGAATTGAAAGTATTGCAGATTTCGTGTATAATTTAGAATACCTTTCTAAAGGCGGTCGTCTTGAGGAACTGAAGGGTGGTATTACAGGGCTTGGAGAGGATGGCATTGAGGTCACAAAAATAGCCGTTGCTATCCACAGGTCCCTTGAATCAGGAAAGATTGAGCCCGTTAAGTAAAGGAGAATTTTATGGCTGCGACAATACGACTTGTAAGAACAGGAAAAAGAAACAGACCTTTTTTCAGAATAGTGGCTGTGAGCAAAGAAAAGGATGGTAGAGGTGATGTCCTTGAAGTACTTGGCCACTATGACCCTCTTCCGAAAGAACTATCCGTTGAAGTAAAAGATGAGAGGTTGCAGTACTGGTTCAGTAAAGGAGCAAAACCATCTCCAACGGTAAAGTCAATTCTGAAAAAGAAGGGTATTGTTATTCCGCCCAATGTGGATAAATAAATCCTGAGATTAAATGCGGATAGATATCATTACGATATTCCCTGAGATTTTTGCGCCCTTAAATGCAAGTATAGTTAAAAGGGCAATTGAAAAAAGGGCTGTTGAGATAAAAATCTGGAACTTAAGGGACTTTACAAAAGATAAGCATAAGAAGGTAGATGATACCCCTTATGGCGGTGGCAAAGGAATGGTGTTAAAGTGTGAGCCCATCTTTGCCGCTGTAAAGCATATAAAGAAAGAGAACCGTAAGGGAAAGATTATATTGACAACTCCGCAGGGCAGTTTATTCAATCAGGGGATGGCAAAAAGGTTAAGCGGAGAGGAAGGACTTATAATAATATGTGGCCACTATGAAGGGGTTGATGAAAGGGTAAGTTCCATCGTTGACTGTGAAATATCCATAGGTGACTATGTGCTTACTGGCGGTGAACTACCTGCAATGGTTATAGTTGATAGCGTGGTGAGATTACTGCCAGGGGTTTTACCAGAAGAAGCACCCGTTTATGATAGTTTCTCCCAGCACCTTCTGGACTGGCCATCTTACACAAAACCGGCTGTCTTTAAGGGAATGAAAGTTCCAGATGTGCTTCTTTCTGGTAATCATAAAAAGATTGAAGAATGGAGGAAAAAACAGGCAGAGAAGCGAACAAAAATTAGAAGACCGGAACTTTATAAACAGTATTTAAAAGAAAAAAAACAGGAGAATAACTATGAGTAAAAAGATAATTGAAGAACTTGAAAAGAAACTTACACCTAAAAAAGAGATACCTGAATTCTGGCCAGGAGATGAGGTCACCGTTTATGTAAAACTTAAAGAAGGGGAAAAGGAGCGGTTGCAGGCATTTACAGGAACCTGTATTGCAAGAAAAGGAACCGGTTTACGGGAAACATTTACTGTCAGGAAGGTCTCCTATGGTGAAGGAGTTGAAAGGACTTTTCCTCTTTACTCCCCTCTGGTAGCAAAGATAGAGGTTATAAGAACAAGGGAGAAGAACAAACTTAGTCCCCGTGCCAAGATGTATTATCTCAAAGAAAAGGGTATGTAAAGCAGTGGATACCAGAAATAAGGGGAAATCAGGCGAAGACATCGCAGTACAATTTTTAAAAAGACGGGGATACCGTATATTAGAAAGAAATTTCAGAACAAAATTCGGTGAGATAGATATTATAGCAAGAGACCGCAAAACAACTGTTTTTATAGAGGTGAAACTCCGGGAATCTATCTCATCCGGCTATCCTTCGGAATCAGTGGTAAAAGCCAAGATGTATCACCTGCAGAACACCGCACTTTCATATCTTAAAATACACAATCTTTCAGACACACCTTACAGATTTGAGGTGGTAAGTATCCTTAAAGACGGGAATTTATACAAAATAGACCTCATCCCCCTTGAGTTTTAGAAAAAGAAAGTAGTTTTTTATACCTTATGAACCCTTCCTATCCCTCGGAATATACCATCTCACAGTTTTTTAATCTTTTTTGACACAAATCTGCCACACGGAAATTTTAACGTTTTGTTTTTACGTAGTCCAAAAAAATTTCTATTGGAGAATTAATAAGAAAATAGTAAAATATCCAAATAAATAAGAATTAAAGATTTACATACAAAAATAAATAGGAAGATGAGATTGATGAAAAAACCATGGTCTATTTCAACGACAGTAAGAAACCCTGAAAGGTTAAAAGATTTTTTGAAGATTTTGAAAAAATTGGAAGGGCAAAAATTTAATAGAGATAATCAAATAAAATACCAGATATTGTTAATTCAGGAAAAAATCTACACACCTCTAAATATCCCTTTAAAATACAGAAAGTATTATGAAAACCCGGAACTTTCCATACCTTATGAAGTAGCAGAAGAAATCTTTAACAAACAAGATTATGAAGACCCGCCAATGCGTGGAAGACAATCAGTAAACCCATTAAATAAGTTAGGGTTTTCCATCGCGAGGGAAGGAGCGGGTCTCATAAAAATCACTGAATTGGGAAATATGTTTCTCACAGGTGAATATGATATTGGTTTTATCTTCTTCAAAAGTTTATTGAAACTCCAGTTTCCAAATCCATGGAGTAAAGAATTTTCAGAGGAAGAAGGTTTTAATATAATGCCCCTTATTGCAACAATGCGGCTTCTTTATAATCTTCATAAGAAATTCAATGGTAAAGGACTTAACAGAGTAGAATTCAGCCTTTTTGTGCCAACATTAATAAATGCTGAGCAGATTGATGGGTGTATAAAAAAGATTTCAGAATTCAGAGAAATTGAAGATAAAGATGGATATATCCAGAGGTTTGCAAAAGAATTTTATGGAATTAGGAAAATTCCTGAGAAGAAAATAAATAATTTACTTGATTATGGAGACAACATAATGAGATATTTCAGATTAACAAGGTATTTCAAGGTTTCAATGGACCCTATGGGCTACCGCTGGAATATTGACCTGGAACCTTCCAGAATAACCGAAATAGAGCAACTTTTAAGTGTGTATAGTGGAATGGCTTTAAGGTTTGAAACACTGAAAGATTATCTGAATTATCTGTCCGATATTACAAAACCTGAACTGCCATGGGAGAAAGTAGAAAACCTTATAAGTATTGCAGTTTCACTAAGGGATATGACCGTAGATTTGATAAAACAAGAAAGAATGGAGATTTCTCAAAAGGAAAAAGAACTTTTAGATACTGATATCAAAAAACTAACAAAACCACTTCTTGAAGAACATGTGGCTGAATTAAGAAAAATTAATCTAAAACTGAAAGAACGGGTGAAAAAATCACAAATTGTAGGAAATATTAAAAAGATTGCGGAGGTAATCAGTGTTTTAAAAGATATAAAAAATCTGAAGAAATACCAGCCCGAACAATTTGAGAAACTTATTACAGAGGCCCTGAAAATAATAAATGATGAGGTTTTGATAAAACCCAATTATCCCGTTGATGACAACGGAGAACCCATCAATCACTCTCCTGGAAATAAACCTGATATAGAATGCTACTACCAGAGATTTAAGGCAATCTGTGAGGTCACATTAAATGTCTCAAGGTTACAGTGGGTTCAGGAAGGGCAACCTGTGATGAGACATCTAAGAGATTTTGAAACTCAATATCAGGAAAAAGATATATTCTGTATTTTTATTGCCCCGCAGGTTCATAGAGATACCTATTCTCAATTCTGGATTTCTGTGAAATATGAATACGGGGGACAGCCCCAGAAAATTATTCCTATGACCACAGAACAATTTGCCTTACTTTTAGAGACATTATTAGAACTTATGAAAAAAGATAAAAGATTTACAAATCAGGAGTTGTTTAGTTTGTACAACCAGATAATTGGAGAAACTGAGAAAATAAGTAGTTTTTCTGAATGGGCAGACCGCATTCCGGAAGTCGTAAAAAGATGGCGACAGAAGGTGCTTTTAACATGAAAGTTAATCACATATATCTGGGTAATTGTATAGAAATAATGGAAAAGAAAATTGAGAAAAATATTATAGACCTTATATATGCAGACCCTCCTTATAACTTATCAGGTAAATCATTGACCCTGGTAAATAATAAAACAGGAGGTCCTTTTTATAAAATGAACGAGGACTGGGATACATGGGAATATAAGGATTATCTTGATTTTACTGAAAAATGGATTGGGAAATCGTGGGATGTTCTTAAACATTCTGGCAGTTTTTATATTTCCTGTACATATCACAATGTTGCAGAAATTATATTTATAGCCAAGAAAATTGGGTTCAAACTGAACAATTTAATCACGTGGTTTAAAACAAATGCTATGCCTAATATCACAAAAAGAACTTTTACCCACTCTACAGAATATGTTTGCTGGTTCGTGAAAGGAAATAAATGGAAATTCAATTATGAAAAATTAAAGGAGATTAATCCCCATAAAACAAAGGATGGCAAATCAAAGCAGGTCAGAGATTTCATAGATTTTGTTGAACTCCCTATAGTTCAGGGGAAAGAGAGAATTAAGAGAAAAGATGGCAGAGCGATACATCCTACCCAAAAACCAGAAAAACTGATAGAATTAATTTTAATTGCTTCATCTGATGAAGGTGATTTGGTCCTTGACCCGTTTTTTGGCACAGGGACAACAGGAGTAGTTGCTTCTAAACTAAACAGGAGATGGATTGGGATTGAAATAAATAAAAAATATTATAAGATTGCTTATAATAGAATTTTGGGAAGTAAGAGGGGGAAAAATGCCTGATATTAAATTATTCAAAGGGGACGCCGTAGAACTACTCAAAAACATAGAATCTAAAAGTGTAGATTTAATTTTTGCAGACCCTCCTTATAACCTTTCCGGAGAAAAGTATCTTACCTGTAAAAGTGGAAGAATTGCAAAATGTGATAAAGGCGACTGGGACCAGATAGAAAATATCTATGAATTCAATAAAAAATGGGTCAAGGAATGTATAAGAGTTCTAAAAGATGATGGAACAATATGGATTTCAGGCACTTTGCATAACCATCCCTCTATTGGGGTTGTTTTAAAAGAATTAAACCTCTGGATAATAAATGATATCGTCTGGTTCAAACCAAATGCACCGCCTTTGATTCAAAAGAATCGCTTTGTCCCTTCTACAGAACTGATTTGGCTTGCAAGCAAGTCCAAGAGATATTATTTTGATTATGAAATGGCAAAAAGAATAAGCGGTAATGGGAAACAGATGAGGAATTTGTGGATAATCCAGGCAGAAAAACATAAAACCCCTCATCCAACAGAAAAACCAGAAAAACTTCTTGAAAGGATAATTTTAATCGGAAGCAAGGAAGGTGATATAATTCTTGACCCATTTATGGGGTCAGGAACTACCGGTGTTGTAGCAAAACGTTTAAACAGGAATTTTATAGGGATAGAAATAGATGAAAAGTACTTTGAAATAGCCAGGGAAAGAATAGAAAATACACGGATAGAAGAAAACCTATTTAAGATTCTGGAGAAGAAGGATTCTCGTGGACCATTAGAACTTTATCCTGTGGGCATGTCGGAAAATGGTCTCACTTCCGAAATAAGAGAAAAACAAACCAAATTATATAAAGTCAAGAAGAAAAGGAAACATTCACCCAAAAAGCGCTTTTTATAATACTCCTCTCCGTCCATGGCATACTAACCTCCTTTTTAAAAGATTAGTATATCAGAATGTGTAAACTATGTGCTCGGAATATACCCTATAATAGCCCATGGGGAGATTCGAACTCCCGACCCGCGCATTACGAATGCGCTGCTCTACCACTGAGCTACACGGGCAATAAAGAAAGTATCTACAATATATAGATTATAGTCATCCAGAACTTACTTGCCTTTGCAGAGTTTGAGAAAATCATCCACGCTCAATCCCGCCCTTTTAATCTGTGCCCTCAGAAGAGCAGGTGCTAATTCTTTATGGTCTGGTATTACCAAAATTGGATAACCATGGCGGTCATTATAGAGTATCATATGACTACCTTCCCTCCGTATCACATAACCTATTTTAGAAAGGGCTCTTACTGCTTCTTTTCCAGAGATATTAGCAAGACAACCCATTAAATGGCAACCTCTATAAAGCGGGTTTCTTCTGAAGGGATTGTTCTATGTCTTTTTCGTGCCACTTTCAGATAACCACTAATTGCCTCATGGATATTCTTAATAACTTCTTCTTCGCTTTTTCCCTGTGCCATACATCCAGGTAAAGAAGGCACATCTGCTACATATCCATTATATTCAACGTCATACTCTAAATATACCTTAAATTTCATTTTCTTCATCGCTCCTCCATCTATTTAATTATAGTATCCATGGAAAGGTAAGTCAAGATATGGTCTGGAATATACGAGATGAGATTACTATGTTGTGTATATTTACTGATGGAAATATCAAAACATCTGTTTGTTGTTCGTTGACAATTAACTACGAATTACTGACTACAAACAGTTTTAACTTTTGACTTTGATATCTACTTATTTACACAGACGGTCTTTGCAATAGGAAACCCGTTGAAATTCGTTGCAGATGCAAGTGTATATGCACCCATATTTTCTGCATACATCAGTTCCCCAACCTCAATTCGTGGCAACCAACCAAAAGGATATCCTTTATCGTTTGTGCTCGGTGATACGGTGTCAAATCCATCACAGGTGGGTCCAAAAATAATACATTTTTCTTTTTCTCCGTCCTTGAATGCCTTAAGTGTATATATCTGATGGTCAAATACCTGCCCTGAGAAAGCTCCATATATACCATCGTCAATATAGTAGGATACTATCCCGTGTCTGAAAGCCCTTCCTATGACTGTCACAACAAGCGTACAGGTATTCGCAACGAGAAACCTTCCTGGCTCTGCAATAAATTCTATATCATCAGGGAATAGTCGTTTCATTTCCTTATTCAATTTTTCGGCGAGCTCCTCAAACGATATGATATCCGGATTATACTCCTCTGCTGGAAAACCACCGCCAATATCAAGGATTCTCCTGCCCGTTTTTGAGTTCCTTATCTTATAACCCTTTTTTTCAACCTCTTCAAACACCTCAGCAGCAAAATTAAGACCCGCCCTGTAGTTATCAAAATTAGTACACTGACTTCCAACATGGAAACTTAATCCTTCCATAAGAAATCCCATCTCAAATGTCTTTATAGCAAGGGCTACAGCATCCTCTCTGCTTACACCGAATTTTGAGGAAAGATTTACAACAGAACCCTCATTTGGTACCTCCAGTCTGAGAATAACTCCCGCACTCGGACAGTGTTTTTTTATCTTTTCAAGTTCATCAAAATTATCAAATGTCACAAGTGGTTTGTAAGGTTCTAACTCATGCAGGGTTTTTATCATTTTAATCGGATGTGCATAGATTATCTTCTCCCATATAAATTCCTGTTGCTCCGATGGAAGAAGATTCTTTATATTCTCACGCACAAGATGGAATTCAGGAAGAGATGCCACATCAAAACTTGAGCCAAGTTCAAATAGTGTCTTAATTATCAAAGGGTGCGAATTTGCTTTAACAGCATAATAAACCTGCACATCTGGAAAATTTTCTTTGAACCTCAAATAATTTTTCCTTACCTGTGCAAGGTCTATAACCATTACAGAAGTCCCTTTTAATCGTGCTATTTTCTGAAGGACATCCTTTTTTGTTTCATCTGTCATTTTAAATGCCATTTTATCTCTCCCGTTTATGAATCGTTAAGGGACAAAAAGGAAGTTTCTGAACTGCCAGGGGTCTGACTCGTCAACCCTGTAATCCGGGTTCTCTTTAAAGAAAACCTTCCTGTTTTTTAATGGGGTCCAGTCATATGGCTTTGAAATAAACTTACCAAGCCAGGGCCTTGCTATGTCAAGCACATAATCATACGGAAGGTCATCAGGGAGACAGAACCCTTTTCCTGGATTTTCAATCATCCACATTACTGCCGTTACAACCCCTATTGCCACCTGGATTGTTGTTGCATTCTGTCCGGGAACCAGCCGTTTTGATTCTTCTATATCAAGTATGCTTCCCGTCCACCAGGAATTGTATGGATGCCCCATTACCAGCGCACCAAGTATATCCGCCCCGGAAACAATTTCACTATCTTCAAGTATCCGCAATTCCGGTTGTAATTCATAATTTCTACATCTAAGTTCGTAAAGAGATGAAAGAGTTTCATGGCAGGGCATATAGGCATAATGAACTGTAGGTCTGTATACGGGCTTACCATCCTCCCAGACAGTAAGTCGGTCTGATATACCAAACGCCTCTCCATGCCTTATCAACATCCCCACTATCTCCTCTTCAGGTATCCAGCTCCTCACCCATGTATTAATCCCCATCTGTGCAAGAAAAATCTGGTTTTTGGGCCCCCGTGGTGGGACGATAGCATTTTTAGGTAGTTCTTTCTCATGTGTGCCCCATCCTAACTCTGCAGGGGCAGTTCCTTCTTCTCGCAGCCCTTCTATACTCCATGTTCCCACAAACTCGTTCACTCTTTTGGGTCTGCTGGTTATCTGGGTATCCCTTTCACTGCAGTGTATAACCTTAACTCCAAGGACCATTGCAACCCTTGCGAAATCTCTCTCTTTTAGAAAACCCTGAAGTTTTTCTTTATCACTGCCACTAATTTCTTTATCATCTATCAGTTTATGTGCTATATCAACAAGTGCCTGTTTTGTAAAATGTGAGATTAAACCTGGATTTGCTCCGTGGTCAACAACCACAGTTGGAGAATTTTTCCATCCTTCTGTAAGTTTGCGGAGTTCCATCTGTCTGAAATAAAGGGATTTTTCAAAAGGACTTTTTGTAAGCATACCTGCTTTGGAATCCCACTCTTCAACGGATGTATTTACATAAAGAACATTATGGAGATAACACCATTTTACTATTTCCACACAGTCAATGTTCCATGCAAGGTCTATGAGTAAACCTCCTCTTTCAAGATATTTTGACAGGACCTCATCAATATTCTGTGGTGTAATCCTTTCCTGTGAAAAGGTTATCCCCCTATCAGTCCACTCTTTAAGTGCTTTTCTCTTATCTTCAAAATCAATGATGGTTATATTTTTGAAAGGTGCCTCTATATAATTCACAAGGATGGGCAAAGTGCATTTAGATACAGAACCATATCCAATTATTAGAATTTTTTATTAAATTTTACCTTCTTCACATTTTTCATTTTTTGCACCTCCCCTTTATAAAAGTGCCTTAAAAATATATCTCTATTTTTTCTAACTGTCAAATTATGTAATTCTTTTCCCGCTGGTTGATAGAAAATGGAAAATAGGTTAGAATAGAACTATGAATCACTCACTAAAGACAGGGTTTAGTTTTGGGCTTACATCGGGTATTATAACGACACTGGGACTTATATCAGGACTTCACTCAGGGACAGGGTCAAAGTCAGTTATTATTGGGGGAGTCCTTACTATTGCTATCGCTGATGCGTTTTCAGATGCACTGGGTATCCATATATCTGAAGAGTCCGAGATAAAACATAACCCTAAAGAGATATGGGTATCAACACTGTCAACATTTCTTTCCAAGTTTGTCTTTTCTTCATCGTTTCTTGTTCCAGTTATCCTTCTACCTTTAGATGCTGCATTTATTGTAAGTATTATCTGGGGTATCCTTTTAATCCTTATTTTCAGTTACATCCTTGCAAAGCAGCAGAAAGAGAGTTCTTTCAAGGTCATAGGAGAGCATATTCTTATCGTAGTAGTTGTGCTTGTAGTAACCCACCTTACAGGTGATTTTATATCACGCCATTTTAGATAATAACTATTGCTGTGGCTGAAAATTGGGGTATGTCCTTGAATCCCAGACAATATCTGAGGCAAATCCCTTACCCCCACCTTTTTTGTCTTTCCCGTAACTGCCAAGGATAAAATACTCACGGCTGGGAACAAGACTGGCGGAGATACTGGCTATAAGAAAATCCCATGGTGTGCTTCTTGCCCATACAAGAACATTATTACCTTCCTGAAGGGTTACCTCCTTTTCTATTATCTGCGGTCGGGGTTTGTTTTTAAGTTCATATTCATAAACAACCACCACTCCGTTAAGTGTGATATCGCAGGCAGTAACACCGTAGTTTTCAATTCTTAATATCGCCTTGCCGGCATATGATTCAAAGGAATTGGTGTATGTATCCGGCTTGCCATGTTCCCTTGGAAGAGGTGGAGAGGCCCAGAGTGTGGTGGGTGGAATCTGGTAAAAATAGGGGGAGCCCCAGGGGTCAAGGGGAACTTCCCTTGCGTATGGACCGCGCCACCATTTCTCCTGAAATTTAGGTGGGGATTCCTGTATGAGATTTGTTAAAAACACAGGGTAGTATCCTGTATCATCTTTCACTGACTCAAGTGCCTGTGCAAGTTGTGCAATCTGTGCCTTTGCACTTACCACCTTTGCCTTCTGGATGACATTACCTATAAGTTTCAAACTTATAACTGCGAGTATACATATAATCACAACTACCAGTAAACTTTCTACCAGCCAGATTCCTTTCTTTTTCCCTTTCACATTTATATTATACCCTATCTTACAGATTACGGTAATAATTTATTGCTGTAAGCTTCTTCTCCTTCTCCATATTAAACCATCTTTCCATAGAAATTGGCATCACTATTATTTCTTTCCCGATATAGACAATGGTTTCACTTTTTGTCTGTTTTCCAAATATATTATTGTAATATCTGAAGCCCACATCTATTTCAGGGATGTCATTGTCATGCCTCGGCGGTGTAGTATATCTAAAAACAGGTGCTTTTATAAGCGTGAAGGCAAAAGCAATAATACCGAAAATAACGATATAAAATTTTGTATTTTTAAATAGTCCGAAACTATCACCCGAAGATTTCTTATCTTTATAATAGTCGGGCACATATCTTCTCTGTGGCACAGGAGGTGGACTATCTTCCCTTTTCTCATCAGTGCCCTCTTCTTCCAGTTTCATTCTTCTAACTTCTCCCTCAACATCTTCTTTCTTTATCTCCGGTGCGCCCTTTAAAAACATCTCATCCAGTTCTCTCTGCAACTTCTTTATATTTTCCTCTATATCATTACCCTCGCCAACACTAAATTTTTTATCCTTATCCATCATACCCAATCTCCTTCTTTACTGTCTTTACAAAAACTTTCTTATTATTAGATAGATGACAAACAGAATAACAAGAAAAATTATAAACTTTATAAGTCCTGCGACACCACTACTTTTACTTCTTTTTGCTTCAAGTTCCTCGGCACGCCTGGCAAAGACAGAAAACCTTTCAGCACACTCCACACTGCAGAATATCCCATCTGGCTTTATAATACGGCACTCAGTACATAGCGGCCTTCCACATTGTTTACACCTTGCTACAGCAGGTCTGCCCGTATGAAAGAAACATTCTGACATATACCCCCTCCCGTTTATTTTAGTATACTTCTTATAAAAAGCAATAGCAACACAGTTGACAGAAAAAAGAAAAAATTATAAAGTGAAAAGCAAAGGAGGGGAAAATGCCAAATGAGATTGATGCGTCTCAGATAACAGACAATTTTATAAGAAAGTGGGCAAAAATTACAGAACCACGGATGGCTTTCAGGGCAAAGGACAAGGATAATTTTCTTGTATGGAAAGACCGCCTTATAAAAAAGATAAAAACATTACTCGGGGAATTTCCTGAACCAGCAGATATGTCTCCACAGAAAATATCAACAGAAGAAAAGGAAAAGTATATACGGGAAAAATGGATTATACAGACGGAAGAAAACTGTTTTATGCCTCTTTATATACTCATACCCAAACAGGATAAGAAAAAATATCCTGCAATACTCTGCTGCCATGGTCATGGTGCATTTGGAAAAGACCCGGTTGCAGGGGTTCACAACGATAATCCTGAACTTATCAGTTCCATAAAGTTACATAACTATAACTACGGCGAGCAGATGGCAGAGAAAGGGTTTATCACTGTATGCCCTGACTGGAGAAGTTTTGGTGAGAGGATTGGTTATTATAACCCTTTTGCACCAAGGGATATCTGCAACATACATTTCTTGCAGCACCTTATCCTGGGAAGGACACTTCTTGGAGCAAATATATTTGATGGTATGCGAGCCATTGACTTTCTTTCAACAAGAGATGATGTTGATAAGGAAAATATTGGCTGTATGGGACTTTCCTTTGGTGGAACGATGACCACATATCTTACACTTCTTGATGATAGAATAAAGGCAGGTGATATTATCTGTTATGCCACGACAACAAAACACTATGCCATAGAAAGACCTAACTTCTGCGGCAGTCAGATTGTCCCCGGACTTTACAGATATGCAGATGTCGGAGACGTAATGGCTGCCATATGCCCTAAACCACTTTTGATAGAGTCAGGGGCAAATGATACCTGCTTCTGGATACACTCTGCTATGGAAGCACACAAAAAGATATCCCTTGCCTATGAAGTTGCAGGTGTAAAAGATAGATTATGGATAGAGATATTCCCTGGAGAGCACAGATTTTCAGGTGCGATGGCTTTCACGTTTTTTGATACATACCTTAAAAAGAGCAGAGAGTAGTGAGATAAGAGAAGATAATGAAAAAGTATAAAAAACTGTTAACAATTATTATAGCAGCCACAGGAATAATCATTACTTCTCTATTCTTTACTGAAAGGTATTTAGTCAAGAAGGTCTCTTATATTACCAACAACCATATCACCATCAGTTCCATAAAAATTGTGCCACCTTTTTTATTGAAGCTCAAAAAGGTCCATATTTCATACGCTCAGTTTCCAGAGATATTTCTAAGGGCTTTATCCATACGTCATACATTTACAGGAAATGCCTTTGCTTTTTCTGGACCGGGAAGCATTACAATACAGGAGGGGCAGAAAGATGTAAAAATTAAGGGCTCTGTATCAGGCAACTATAAGGAAGGAAAACTTGATATTCAGAAGACCTATATCACTATTGAAGACCTTGGAAGTTTTGAAGTTAAAGGCGGCCTTGAACAGTGGGGAAAAGAGGGGGTTAATCTTATAATAAACCTGAACGGTACTGAAATAGAAGAGGTAAAGAAGATATTCAATCTTAACCTTCCTTTCCGTGGTAGGGCATCAGGCGTACTTATTCTTGATTATTCAAAAAACAGGGAGAAAAGTATAATGCAGTTTGATATCACCGTACAAGAACTGTCAACAGAAGAAGGAAATAAATTCACTGCTTTTGTAAAGGGTATACATAACATCAAAGAAAG
>DAONKS010000037.1:0-7582 GCA_035406305.1 bacterium
CTCAGTTCTATATAAGGACCACTGATGTAACAGGACAGATAAAGTTGCCGGAAGGCGTGGAGATGGTAATGCCCGGTGATAATATAGAAATGGAAGTAGAACTTATATATCCTGTGGCGCTTGAAAAAGGACAGAGATTCGCTATAAGAGAAGGTGGAAAAACTGTCGGAGCAGGCGCTGTAACTGAGATTATTAAGTAAAAACTGGAGCACAAAATGCGAGAGATAGTATCTCTGATATGTTCAGAGTGTAAAAGAAAAAATTATTTTACTACAAGAAATAAAAAAGGGAAGAAAGAGAAGATTGAAGTGAATAAATATTGCCCGTCCTGTCAAAAACATATTCTTCACAAAGAAGGGAAATCGTAAAAAAATCTATTTGTTGCTTTTGTTTCAAATTATGATATAATACTTAATTTTGGCACTGTTTTAGGCCTGTAGCTCTAACTGGCAGAGCAACGGACTCCAAATCCGTGGGCTGGAGGTTCGAATCCTCCCAGGCCTGCACAGTAGAAAAACACCAGGACATAGAAACTGGAAGCAGTGTTTAAAAAATATGAAGAAAAAGATATTGAATTTTCTATCAGAGGTAAGGATAGAACTTGAAAAGGTCACATGGCCTGAAAAAAGAGCATTAAAAATCACAACAGGCATAGTTGTATTTTTAATGTTCCTGTTTGCATTTTATATTGGCGTGGTGGATATAATTTTCTCAAAAGTTATTGCAATATTTTTGAGGTGATAAAAATGGGTAGATGGTATATACTTCATGTTAGAACAGGACAGGAAGATAATGTAAGAAAGATGCTTCTTAATCAACAGGAAGAAGCAGGTGTAATAAAACAGGTTATTATACCAAAAGAAGAGGTTTCTGAAGTATATCAGGGAGAAAAAAAGATAAAAACCAGAAGATTCTGGCCCGGTTATATACTTATTGAAATAGATGAACAACAGGAAAATGAGATTGTCTGGCATAAGATAAGAAAGACACCAGGGGTCTTAGGGTTTTTGGGAGCAGGGCAGAATCCTGTTCCTTTATCTCAGGAAGAAGCGGAAAAGATATTAAATGAAGTTGAGGAAAGAAAGAGTAAACCAACACCAAAGGTAGAGTTTAACGTTGGAGATAAGGTGGAGATTACCGATGGACCTTTTGTAAACTTTTCTGGTATCGTTGAGGAAGTGTATCACAATACTCAGAGATTGAAGGTCAGCGTATCAATATTTGGTAGGGCAACACCTGTTGAGCTAAGTTACTGGCAGGTAGAGAAGATATAAAGGGAGAATAATGATGGCTGAAAAAAAAGTGAAGGCAGTTATAAAATTACAGATTCCAGCAGGGCAGGCAACACCCGCTCCACCGGTAGGACCTGCACTTGGACAGCATGGGGTTAACATTATGGAGTTTTGTAAGGCATTCAATGCTGATACAAAAGGAAAAGAAGGTACCTTGCCCGTAATATTAACAGTATACGAAGACCGCAGTTTTGTGTATAAAATTAAAACCCCTCTTACTTCAGAACTGATAAAGAAAGCAGTGAATATAGTAAAAGGTTCTGGAGTGCCAAACAGAGAAAAAGTGGGGAGAATTACTAAAAAACAGATTGAAGAAATAGCAAAAATAAAAATGCCAGACCTTAACACAAAAGACCTTCAAAGCGCTATAAAAATAGTTGAAGGCACTGCCAGAAGTATGGGGGTGGAGATAGTAGAATAAACAATACGAAAGAGGAGATATAAAGTGAAGGAACGAAGCAAAAAATATAATGAGATGCTGAAAGAAAAAAAAGAAGAAAGATTGTACGAGATTGATGAAGCTGTAGATAAATTGAAAAGTATGTCAGGAAAAAGAAAATTTGATGAAACAGTTGATATGGCAATCCATCTGGGAATTGATGTTAAAAAACTACAGCAGCCGGTAAGGGGTTCCATAGTCCTTCCCCATGGTTCTGGGAAGGCAGTCAGGATTCTTGTCTTTGCTACAGGAGAAGATGTTGAAAAAGCGAAAGCAGCAGGAGCTGATTATGTGGGAGGAGAGGAATTAGCCGAAAAAATTAAAAATGGTTTTCTGGATTTTGACAGTGTGGTAGCAACCCCCGAGATGATGAAAGTAGTATCACCTTTAGGTAAAATTTTAGGTCCTCGTGGGCTTATGCCAAATCCAAAAAGTGGGACAGTGACAAAAGATATAAAGGGTATTATAACAGAACTTAAAAAGGGAAGGATAGAATTCCGAATGGACAAAGATGGCAATTTACATATTCCTGTGGGTAAGTCGTCATTTGATAAAGAAGGTTTGATAGAAAATATAAAAGCAGCTTTAAAAGCAGTTGTTTCAGCCAGACCTTCTACTGTAAAAGGTAATTATATCCGTAATATATCTCTTTCTTTAACTATGTCACCTTCTCTAAAAATTGATACAGGAAAGATATTAAAGGAGATTGAAGTAATCTAAAGCAGGGAGTTAAGACAATGAAAAGATTGACTAAAAAGAAGAAAGAAGAATTTGTGGAGAAGATGCGTGAAGAAATACAGAAGAACAACTTAAACCTCATTGTTGGTTTTTCAGGTCTTTCTGTTTCTGAAATGCAAAAGATAAGAGAAGAACTGAAAGAAAAAGGATGCAAAATGCGGGTTGTTAAAAATACACTGCTGGAAAGGGTATATCAGAAAATTAATTTTGAGGATATGTGTAAACAGATAGGAGGACCTGCATTTATCGTCTGGGCAAATGTAGATGATGAGATAGATATTGTCAAAAAGATTTATAGCTTTCAGAAACAGTTCGGGAAAATGGATGTCAAGGCAGCACTTGTTGGAAACAAACTTTTTTCTTCGGCAGAATTATCATTAATAGAAAAACTGCCACGGAAGAAAGAAATAGAAACAAAGATTGTGTGGGTCTTGAGAATGCCTGTAAGAAGAATTATAAATGCCTTAAATTCCCCTACGTTAAGAGTAATAAGTGATTTCAGACAGTTAGCAGAAAATAAAAGAAAGGAGAGAAAAAATGGAGAAAATTGAAAAGAATGTATTGGATGAGATTGTAGAGAAAATTGAAAAACTTTCTGCTCTGGAACTTTCTGAACTGGCAAAAAAGCTGGAAGAAAAGTTCGGAGTGGAAGGAATGATGGCTCCTGCTGTGGCAATGGGGGTTCCGGCAGGTGGTGCTGGAGCAGTGGAAGAAAAGAAAGAAGAAAAGACCACGTTTGATGTAATATTGAAATCGGCGGGAGCAAACAAGATACAGGCGATTAAAGTGGTAAGGGAAATAACCAGCTTCGGATTAAAAGAGGCAAAAGAATTTGTAGAGTCACTTCCAAAACCACTTAAAGAAAAGGTAAGTAAAGAGGAAGCGGAAGAGATAAAGAAAAAGATGGCTGCCATTGGTGCAGAAGTAGATATTAAATAAACAACTCCTTAAAGGAGAAAAAAATGAGAGTAGAAATTCCAGATTTGTTAGGGTTGCAGAAGACCCCATATTTAGAATTTCTCCAGAAAGATACACATCCTGAAGGGAGAAAGAAATCTGGACTTGAGGAGCTTTTTCAAAAGGTTTTTCCTGTAGAAAGTGAAGACGGTCTTCTATCACTGGAGTATGTTCATTATATCCTGGAAGACCCTGTTGAGTGTGTTGAAGAATGCATTGAAAGAAAAACAACTTATGAATCACGTTTGAAGGTTAAGTTCCGGATTGTTGTTAAGGAACAAGATAAACAGACACAGGAACTACGGGTAAAAAGTATAAAAGAGCAGGAGATATATATAGGAAGTATCCCGTTGATGACAGAAAACGGTAGTTTCATCATAAACGGGATAGAAAGAGTAATAGTCAATCAGTTAGAAAGGTGTCCCGGTGTATATTTCAGCAGAGAAGAGGAAATAGGAATTCAGGGACCTGTGTATTCAGCCAGGATATATCCTGCCAGAGGGATGTGGATTGAACTACATATTGACAATCACAACCTTCTTATAATGAATTTAGGCAGACGAAAGATTTTTCTATCAACATTCTTCAGAGCATTGGGCTATGAAGATGAGAAGATTCTCAGGATGTTTTATGACGACCCATCAAAGATAAAGGCAGATGCCATTTTACCAACAACCATAGCAAAAGATGAAACAAAAACCCGTGAGGAAGCGTTAAAAAAGATTTATTCAGAGTTGCGGCCAGGTTATCCTTTTATTAAAGAATCTGAAAACTATTTTTATGGACTGCTTTTCACAGAAGAGGGCTATGACCTTTCAGAAGCAGGAAGGAACCGAATAAATAAAAAATTAGGACTTAATTTTAAAGAAAGGCATCTTAGAGTAGAAGATATAATAGAAACCACCCGATACCTTCTGAATCTTGTGGAAAAAGGCACAGGAGAAATTGATGATATAGACCATCTCGGGAACAAACGTGCCCGTGTATCTGCTGAAATTATAGGTGAATATATCTATGAAGGACTTATCCGGCTTGCAAGGTTTTCCAAAGAGAAAATGGTAATGGTAGATAAACGGAAAGCCAGTAATATAAAACCTCAGGATATAGTGAACGGCAGGGTCTTTATGACAGTGGTGAACGACTTTTTTGCCAGAAACCAGCTTTCACAATTTCTGGATAAGATAAACCCTCTGGCAGAAATAACCCACAAGAGAAGGGTTGTTGCTATTGTTAGAGAGAAGAAAAGAGCCGGCTTTGAAGTAAGAGATGTCCATTACACCCACTTTGGACGGTTATGCCCCATAGAGACACCTGAAGGAGCCAATATAGGACTTATAAATTCAATCACTGTGTATTCACAAATAGATAATTTAGGGTTTATAAAAACACCCTATTTCAAAGTAGAAAATGGAAGAGTGACAAATCAGATAGAATATCTTTCGGCGGATAAAGAAGATGAATGTATTATTGCGCCCCCTGATACTCCGATAGACCCGAAAACAAAATTGATTATCCCCGGGGAATTAACAGTCAGAACAAAAGGCGGTAATTTTGAAGAGGTCCCTCGCGAGAAGGTTAACTATATCGGCATAGCACCTGTTCAGATATTGAGTGTAAGTGCAGCCCTGATACCTTTTCTGGAACACGATGATTCCAACCGTGCACTTATGGGTTCAAATATGCAGAGACAGGCAGTTCCCCTTATTAAAAATGAAAGTCCTCTTGTGAAAACAGGTATGGAGAAGTACGTCATAAGAGACAGTGGTGTTGTTGTAAAAGCAAAAGCAGATGGTATTGTAAGCTATGTTGACGGCGAAAAAATTGTAGTAAAAAGAGATGAAAAGGGATTTTTCCCATGGGAAGAAGACGACGTATATCTTCTTAAAAATTTCATACGGACTAATCAGGACACCTGTTTTCATCAAAGACCTGTAGTAAATATAGGTGACAGGGTGGTAAAAGGTCAGATAATTTCAGATGGCCCATCTGCCTCAAAAAATGGCGAACTGGCACTTGGCAGGAACCTGCTGGTAGCATTTATGCCATGGCAGGGTTATAACTACGAGGATGCTGTTATCCTGAACGAGCGTGTATTAAAAGAGGATATGTTTACCTCCATACATATAAAAGAATTTGAGATTGAAGCAAGAGAAACAGAACTTGGCCACGAAGAGATTACTTCAGACCTCCCCAATACCCCTGAAGAACGGTTAAAGAATCTGGACGAAAACGGAATTGTAAGGGTGGGAGCAGAAGTTGAACCGGACGATATACTTGTAGGGAAGGTAACACCGAGAGGAGAATCTGAACTTACTCCGGAAGAGAAGCTATTGAGGGTAATATTTGGTGAGAAAGCAAAAGATGTCCAGAATACATCCTTAAAGGTTCCTCCTGGAATTAAAGGGACAGTTATAAATGTGCGGAAATATACCCGCAGGGAGAACCTTTCAGAAAAAGAAAAGGCAGAAATAAATAAAACAATTAAAGAAATAGAGTCCCGGTACAAAGTAAAAGAGGCAACTGTAAAAAAGGTTGTTACTGAAGAGTTAAAGAAACTTGCAGAAAAGGAAAAAATAAAGCATAGGGTATTAGCAAGTCCGGAAAGCTGGGATAAATTTATAAACAAAATACAGGGTAGACACAAGGAAATAGCACAAAAAATAGTTAACATTGGAAAAGCAGAACTTGAAAATCTTGAAAAAGACCTTAAAAATGAGATATTCAAAATAAAGAAAGGTCCTGACCTTGAACCTGATGTCATCACCAAAGTAGTCGTAGAAATTGCAGTTAAAAAGAAAATAGATGTGGGCGATAAGATGAGTGGAAGGCATGGAAACAAGGGAGTGGTTTCCAGGATACTTCCTGAAGAAGATATGCCATTCCTGAAAGATGGAACTCCTGTGGATATGATTCTAAATCCATTAGGTGTTCCTTCAAGAATGAATATAGGACAGGTGTTAGAGATACATCTGGGGAAGGCATTAAAAGCATTAGGTTATGATATGGAAGTCCCTGTCTTTGCAAGTATTAAAGAATGGGAAATAAAAGAGT
Organism: bacterium; assembly: GCA_035406305.1. Taxonomy (GTDB): domain Bacteria; phylum Ratteibacteria; class UBA8468; order B48-G9; family JAFGKM01; genus JAAYXZ01. The sequence continues at coordinate 6,478 of DAONKS010000037.1, forward strand.
TATTCAGAAAGGCAGGGTTGTCTGAAGATGGAAAGGATGTCTTATATGACGGCAGAACAGGAGAGCCATTTGACCAGCCGGTAACTGTCGGTTATATGTACATGATGAAGCTGAAACATCTGGCTGATGAAAAAATACATGCAAGAAGCACGGGTTCATATTCTCTTATAACCCAGCAGCCATTAGGCGGAAGAGCACAGTTTGGAGGGCAACGGCTTGGAGAGATGGAGGTCTGGGCACTGGAAGGTTATGGAGCAGCCCATATTCTTAAAGAGATGCTTACTGTTAAAAGTGATGATACTGAAGGAAGAAAATTGATGTATGAAAGCATTGCAAAGGGGCTGAATTATACAGGGAATAATATACCCGAGTCATTTAATGTTCTTAAAAAAGAATTGCAGGGATTGGGACTTGACCTGAGAATTGAGAAGATAAAGGAAAATGGGAAGGAAAAAGAAATCGCTACTATAAAAATTGCCACTCCGACTACAATGCGTCAGTGGTCTCACGGAGAGGTTAAAAAGGCAGAAACATTAAATTACAGAACATTTAAACCAGAGAGGGACGGTCTGTTCTGCGAAAAAATCTTTGGGCCCGTAAAGGACTATGAATGTTCCTGCGGAAAGTATAAAAAGCAAAGATATAAAGGAATAATCTGTGACAGGTGCGGAGTAGAAGTTACTACATCAAGGGTCAGACGGGAAAGGATGGGACATATAGAACTTGCCACACCTGTATCTTATGTATGGTTGTTCAAAAGCACTGCTAACTGGATGGGACTTCTCCTTGATATGGGAAGGTCTGAACTTGAGATGGTTCTTTATTATGAAAGATATATAGTTATAGATGCAGGAAATACTCCTTTAAAGGAGAAAGAACTGCTTACCGAAAAAGAATATCACGAAAATCTTGAGAAATATGGAAATAAATTTAAAGCAGGCATAGGGGCGGAAGCAATACAGACACTACTTAAAAAAGTTGACTTGCGTTCTATGGAAGAAGATATTAAACAACAACTCCGGAAGAAAAAAATATCTTCTTCTTATGGAACAAGACGTAATCTTGTAAAGAAACTACGGATGGTTCAGGGACTTATTAAAACAGG
>DAONKS010000037.1:7682-14394 GCA_035406305.1 bacterium
CAAGACGTAATCTTGTAAAGAAACTACGGATGGTTCAGGGACTTATTAAAACAGGGATAAGCCCTGAATATCTTATTACCAGTATCATTCTGGTAATCCCTCCGGACCTCAGACCTCTACTTCCTCTTGATGGTGGGAGATTTGTTGCGTCTGACCTGAATGACCTCTATCAGAGAGTAATCAACAGAAATAACCGTCTTAAAAAACTCATTCAACTGCAGGCGCCGGATATTATTGTAAGAAATGAAAAAAGGATGCTTCAGGAAGCAGTCGATGCTCTGTTTGACAATGGAAAACACGGTAATCCTATCCTTGGTAAGGGTAGAAGACCGCTTAAATCACTTGCCGACGCATTAAGAGGTAAACAGGGCAGGTTCAGACAGAATCTGTTAGGAAAACGGGTGGACTATTCAGGCAGGGCAGTAATTGTTGTTGGTCCTGAGTTAAAACTTAATGAATGTGGAATACCTAAAGAGATGGCTCTGGAACTTTTTGGTCCCTTTGTCCTCAGGGAACTGCGAAAAAGAGAGTATTTCCATACACTGGGAAGTGCAAAAAAAGCTATCAGAGAAAATAGGCCCGAGGTCTGGGAAGTTCTGGAGAAAGTAAGCAAGCATCATCCTGTATTGTTAAACAGACAACCAACACTGCATCGTTTGAGCATACAGGCATTTGAACCGCGGCTTATAGAAGGCAATGTGATAAAGATTCATCCTCTCGTATGTCCTGCGTTCAACGCTGATTTTGACGGTGATACTATGAGTGTACATCTTCCACTGACTCCTGAGGCATGTCTTGAAGCAGAACTTCTTTTAAAATCCACAACTCATATACTCTCACCCGCAAGTGGTAAGCCCATTGTCTCTCCTACAAGAGATATTGTTATGGGCTGTGCCTACCTGACAGTTATGAGTGAAGAGGAAGAGTATCCCCGCATCTTTTCAAATTTCAATGAAGTAATTTATCTGTATGAACTCGGTTATATTGAACTGCACAGACCTATAAAGGTAAGGTTTGATAATGGAGAGATTATAACAACCACAGCAGGAAGAATAATATTTAATGAGATAATTCCTCCAGAAATTCCTTACAAAAATGAGATGTTTGAAAGTTCAGGCCTGGAAAAGTTAATAGAAGAGATAATTAAAAAATGTGGATATGAAGCAACTGTGAAATTCCTTGATAAGGTTAAAGACCTTGGATTTACATTCTCCACAACAGGTGGTATAACCATTGGAATAGATGACCTTAAAATCCCTCCTGTTAGAGACACCATAATCGCAGAGGCAGAAAAAGAAGTAGCAAAGATAAAGAAAAACTACCATTCTGGTATTATCTCCGAAGGGGAAAGATACAATAAACTGGTAGACCTCTGGACATCTGTTACAAATGAAATACAACAGGCAGTAGTTTCAACACTGAGAAAGGATATTTCTATAAAACCATTCAGAATAAATCCTATATACCTGATGGTATCTTCCGGAGCAAGAGGTAATAAGTCACAGGCAAACCAGTTAATGGGAATAAGAGGACTGATGATAAGACCAAAAAAGGTTACAGGAGAAATAGGAGAGATTATAGAAACACCTGTAAAAAAGAATTTTAAGGAAGGGCTTTCACTTCTTGAATATTTCATCTCAGTACACGGAGGGAGAAAGGGACTGGTAGATACTGCCTTGAAGACATCCGATGCCGGATATCTAAGCAGAAAATTGGTAGATGTGGCTCATTCTGTTATTATCAGAGAGGAAGATTGTGGTAGTATGGAAGGTATTCTTATCAGTCCACTTACACTTGGAGACGAAGAGATACTTTCCTTAAAAGACAGAATTAAAGGAAGGGTTGCTCTGGATAATATAGTTGATATTGTGACCGATACGACTATTGTTCGTGCTGGTGAGATTATAGATGAGGAAAAAGCACAGGCAATTGTTGAAACAGGAATAAACAAGATACGGATAAGGTCTGTCCTTACCTGCCGTTCAGAAAAGGGTATTTGTGCCAAGTGTTATGGCTGGGATATTTCAAGAAAGAAACTTGTAAATATCGGAGAGGCAGTTGGAATAATAGCTGCTCAATCAATAGGTGAACCAGGAACACAGTTAACACTGAGAACATTCCATACAGGCGGAGCGGCATCAAGAGGTACAGGTGCCTCTTCTTATAAAGCACCTCAGGACTGTATCGTAAAATATCTTGAAAACCTTAAAGTCGTAAAGAACAGAAAAGGCAGAGATGTTGTTATCCAGAGAGAAGGCAAGATAGGTCTTTATGATGATAGAGGGAGAGAGATAGATACCTACAATTTGAGAGTTGGAGCAGAGATTCTTGTTAAAGATGGACATAAGGTTGAAGCAGGTAAGGTAATTGTTCACTGGGACCCATATTCAATACCTGTAATATCTGAGTATGAAGGAACTGTTAAGTACAATGATATAGAAGTAGGGAAAACTGTAAAAGAAGAAATAGATACAACAACCGGAATAAGAAGAAAAATTGTTATCAAGCACAAAGAGGAGATGGACCCTCAGATTATGATTCTTGGTGACAAAAAGAATAAGTTAGGTGTATATCATATCCCTGAGGATGCTCATATTATGGTAGAGGAAGGAGATACGGTTTATCCTGGAGATGTAATTGCAAAGATATTCAGAATAGAAAGAAGGGTACAGGATATCACCGGTGGTCTTCCCAGAGTTACAGAATTATTTGAAGCACGCACACCCAAAAATCCCGCTATACTGAGCGAAATTGAGGGGAAGGTAGATGTTCTCCCTGGAGAAAGAGGAACAAGAAAAGTTATTGTATCTAATCCTGAAACAGGTAGCCGTAAAGAATATGATATACCGCCCGGCAAACATCTTCTCGTAGGCAGTGGGGATGTTATAAAAGCAGGGGAGAGAATCACAGATGGACATGTAGTTCTCAAAGATATACTGAAAATTGAGGGGGAGAAGAAAGTACAGGAATATCTGTTAAACGAAATTCAGAGCGTCTACCGTGTTGAAGGAGTTATGATAAACGATAAACATATAGAGATAATCATCAGACAGATGCTTTCCAAAGTTAGAGTGGAAGACCCGGGAGACACCTATCTACTTGAAGGAGAAGAAATAGACAGGGTGAAGATACAAAAAATTAATGAGGCATTGCCTAAGAATAAAAAACCGGCTACCTTCAGTCCTCAGATTTTAGGAATTACAAGAGTAGCACTTTCAAGTGAAAGTTTCATATCAGCAGCGTCTTTCCAGGAAACAATGAAGGTCTTAACCAATGCTGCGATATTAGGTGCTGATGACCATCTTGAAGGACTTAAAGAAAATGTTATCCTTGGAAGGTTAATTCCCTCGGGGACAGGACTGTTCACAAAAGGAGAGACAGAAACATCTGTTTCTGAACCGGTTTTTGAAGAAGAAACTCTGAAAAAATAGGGGGTAATATATGCCTACGTATAATCAGCTTTTAAAAAAGAAAAGAAGCACAAAACAGAGAAAATCAAAATCCACAGCACTTGAGAGAAATCCGCAAAAAAGAGGTGTTTGTCTCTATGTAAAAACAGTAACACCCAAGAAACCCAACTCAGCATTACGAAAAATTGCGAAGGTAAGGCTTACAAACGGGAAAGAGGTAATTGCATATATACCGGGGATCGGTCACAACCTTCAGGAGCACTCAATTGTTCTTGTAAGAGGTGGTCGGGTAAGAGACCTGCCCGGTGTTAAGTGCCATATCCTCCGTGGAATTCTTGATGCAGGAGGGGTGGAAGGAAGAAAGAAATCGCGGTCAAAATATGGAGCAAAGAAAACATCAGAAAAAGATGAGAAGAAAGCAGGGGGTTAAAAATGCCAAGACGGAAGAGAGCAGGGAAAAGAGAGTTAAAAGGAGATTCTAAGTATAACGATCCTGAAGTGTTTGCTTTTATAAACGTGCTTATGAAAGATGGTAAAAAAAGTGTGGCATGCAGACGCTTTTATGATGCAATGGATATAATAGCGGAAAGGACAAAGGAAGAACCTTTATCTGTTTTTAAAAAGGCATTAAACAATGTAAAGCCAAAACTTGAAGTCAGGCCGAGAAGGGTTGGGGGGGCAACCTATCAGATTCCGGTAGAAGTACCTCCTAGAAGAAGTCTTGCTCTGGCAATAAGATGGATAATAGAAGCCGCAAGATCAAGAAAAGGCAAAGGTATTGCAGAAAAACTTGTAGATGAATTTCTTGAGGCAGCAAAAGGTGAAGGAACAAGTGTGAAGAAAAAAGAAGATACTCATAAGATGGCTGAGTCCAACCGCGCCTTTGCTCATTATAGATGGTAAGTTCAGGCACAAAGTATAATAAACTATAAATTTCAAGATTAAATTTGAGATATGAAATTTTCAAGTTTATAAAACTTTGTGCCTTTTAGTGTTTAGTATATATAAAAAGTGAAGAAGTGAGCAGAGAATAGCAATTAGAGAGAAAAAAAAGTACAGCAAAATGTGTAGTTTTTACTTTTGAATTTTAATTATGGACGAAATTAGAAAAACAAGAAATATAGGGATAATAGCTCATATAGACGCGGGAAAGACAACTACTACAGAGAGGTTATTGTTTTACACCGGAAAAACCTATAAGATAGGAGAGGTAGATGAAGGAACAGCAGTAATGGACTGGATGGACCAGGAGAAAGAACGCGGTATAACAATCTTTGCTGCCGCCACTACCTGCTACTGGAAAAACTATAGAATAAATATTATTGATACCCCAGGACATGTTGATTTCACTGTAGAAGTGGAAAGAGCATTAAGAGTTCTGGATGGTGCTATAGCAATTTTTTGTGGAGTGGGGGGAGTTCAACCACAGTCGGAAACAGTATGGAGACAGAGTAATAAATACAACGTACCACGATTGATATACATAAATAAAATGGATAGAACAGGGGCTGACTTTTTCAAGGTAATAGAGGAGATAAAACAGAAACTGCATGTCAGTCCATTGATTCTTCATCTCCCCTTGTTTTCAGGAGATAATTTTGATGGAATAGTTGATATTGTAAAGAAAAAGGCTATCTTTTACCCTGCGGAAGATGAAAGAGTAGCTGTAGAGAAAGAAATACCAGAAAATATGAAGGAAGAATTTATAAATTATAGAAATATACTCATTGAAAAAACTGCTGATGTTGATGAAAAAATTATGAAGAAATATCTTGAAGGAGAAGAAATAACTTCCTCTGAATTAAAATATGCTATCAGAAAAGGAACGCTTGGATGTAAGTTCTTCCCTATCTTTTGTGGTGCATCACTGAAAAACAAAGGAACTCTATTGCTTCTTGATGCCATAGTGGATTATCTACCATCTCCTGTAGACAGGGGAAAGATAGAGGGGATAAACCCATTAAATGGAGAGCGGACTGAGAGATTACCATCAGAAAAAGAAAATCTTTCTATGTATGCATTTAAAGTTTACAATGAACCACATAAAGGGCGTATGGTCTATACAAGGGTCTATTCAGGTATATTAAAGAGAGGTCACAGTATCTACAACTGGACAAGAAACTGTAAAGAAAGAATTATGAAAATATTTGAGATTCACGCAGATAGATATTATGAAAAAGAAGAAGCCAGAGCAGGTGATATTGTTGCTGTTGCAGGGCTGAAAAATAGTTATACCGGTGATACAATTGCAGACAAGGACAGCCCCATACTTTTTGAAAGGTTGAAATTCCCTGAACCGGTAATATATGTTTCCATAGAACCAAAGACACAGTCGGAACAGGATAAGGTGTATGGGGCCCTTTTAAAAATAGCAGAAGAAGACCCTACCATAAAGATTAAAGTGGATGAGGAAACAGGGCAGACAATTCTTATGGGAATGGGAGAATTACAGATAGAGATTATAGCAGAACGATTAAAAAGAGAATATAAACTCAATGTCCGTGTCGGTAAACCTGAAGTAGCATATAGAGAAACTATTACTATTCTGGCAAATGGAGAAGGGAAATTTATAAAGAAAGGAACTGAAAAAGACAGAGGTCATTATGGACATGTTATCCTTAAATTAGAACCGCTACCCAGGGGTGGAAAATTTGCATTTGAAAATCTTGTAGACGAGAGCAAAATTCCTGTTCAGTTTATCCCTCCTATAGAAGAAGGTATTCATGAAGCAATGGAATGTGGTGTGCTTTTAGGAGTACCTGTTGTAGATGTAAAGGTTAAAGTAATAGATGGCTCCTGTCATCCTGTTGATTCCAACGAAATTGCCTATAAAATTGCTGCTTCAATGGCTTTCACAGACGCATGCAGAAAAGCTGCCCCTGTTCTACTTGAACCCATAATGAGAATAGAACTTTCAGTACCTGAAGAATTTTTAGGAGAGACTCTTGCTGACTTTAATCAGAGAAATGGCAGAATAGAACAGATTAAAACCCAGGGTGGTTTTAAGATTGTAGATGGATATGTACCTTTACGAACTATATTTGGATACGCAACTGTATTGAGGTCATTGACACAGGGAAGAGGAAGTTATATAATAGAACCTTTGTATTACGAAGTTGTCCCGGAAACAGAGATGAAAAAAATAACAAGCAGGTAAGATATGACACCTGTTTCTGGACAAAAAAATTTTGAAGTAAAGACAAGATGATAAACAGAGAACAAGGAGGTAAAAGAAATGGCTAAGGAGAAATTTGTAAGGAGTAAGCCACACGTAAACATAGGGACGATTGGGCATGTAGACC
>DAONKS010000038.1:0-14193 GCA_035406305.1 bacterium
GTACTTATCCCTATCGTTTTAGTAATACTTTTCCTGAAGGGCAGAAATCAGACAGGAAAATATCTTTTTGTATTCCTGTTTTCCTTATTGTTAGGTGACATTATAGTTCACATACTTAAAGAAGTATTTTCTATCCCACGACCGCTTGCATATTTCGGGAAGGAGGCGGTTAATGTATTGGGTCCACCACTGAAAAAGGGCTCTTTTCCTTCAGGACACAGCCAGACCGTATTTACAGGCGTTTTACTACTCTGCTGGATAATGCCCGGATGGTGCCCTGTCTTTATCATTACAGGACTCCTATCCTGTATATCAAGATGTTACATCGGCGCACATTTTCCTTTAGACATTGCAGGTGGAATTGTCATAGCGGTTGTTTCTTTTTTCACAGCAAGGATGGTATTTGAAAAGAGAATGCTTTTGAAAGAGTTTTACACAAAGAATAGAAAAATATTTAAAAAAGCATTATGCCTTGTGATACTCCTTTTGCTATGTTTTTTACTGATACCACAATCCAGAAATAGGCCCGTCTATGTGGATACACAACAGATTGCAGAAGACATAAAAATTATAAAGCCAATTGCGGTAAAAATATTTACGCCGTTTACTGATTTTCCTCTGTACTTTATAAATGCATTTTACCCCTCAGGACAATTACTCTCTCTGTTTATCTGGCTCACTTTAATATGGCTTATCTATGGAATTATAAGGTTCAGAAATCACATAAAAGAAATGACATTTATAATTATCCGCGGTATTTTTGTAATTTTCATCTCTCTATTACTGTTAATCATCTGTGGTGTATTCTTGCCAGTTCAGAGGTATAAACTTACTCCAAAAAATTCTGATAGTATTTTAATGGACATTCACTCCCACACCATATATTCCCACGACGGAATTGTAACCCCTTTTTACAATTTTCAATGGCACAAAAATTATGGTTTTCACTGCTGGGCTATCACAGAGCATAGCCATACCGGCCCTGCAACAATCTTTCAGGAAGAAATTATACGAAGAAATAAAATTCCTCTTGCTGTTATTCCTGCACAGGAGATACGTTTTAAAGGAGTTCATCTTAACCTATTAGGTATTGAAAGAGATATTAACCCTAAAAATTTTAATATCCTGAGTGAACTTATAAATACGGTCCACAGAGAAGGAGGTGCAGTTATTGTTCCACATATATGGGCGGAGAAAAAAGCAAAACTATCTCTTGAAGAACTTGCTGATGCAGGTGTTGATGGATTTGAAATAGCAGGAATTTCTTCTATTCCTCTTACGATTGATAAGCAGAAAGACCTCATTGAATTCTGCAGAAAAAAGGGACTTGTAATGGTAAGTGGAACCAACTGGCATGGATGGAACAACCTCTGCAATGTATGGACTTTGTTTAATGTGGATAACTGGAATGAATTAAGAATGGAACAGAGAAAATATATAGTTTTAGAAGCACTGAGAAAAAGAGAAACTGATAGGTTCAGGGTTATCACATACCACTATAACTATGCATCAAAAAACTTCGTTTTTGAACCACTTAAAAGTCTTTATCTCTACATCGCTTCCCTTGACAGAGTCCAAAGGTTTTCCTGGATATTCTGGCTGGTTGTAATATATCTACTTATAAACTTTATAAAAGATAAAAGACGGCTGGCTATAACAATATGGTTTACTATCACCTCTCTACTTATCTTAAAGGCACTCTATTTTCTTGAGTTATGGAATTCAGTAAAAACAATCAACGCTATCCTCCCTGATATAAGTAAATGGTTATTTGTAATTGCTATAATTACTCTGTTCGCAGGACTTTCAAACATTAAACATAGACAGTAAAAATTTATAGTTTACCACTTCTTATAGTATAATAAACATTATCTCTGGAGAGAGGAATAGAGAAAGTTTTAAATTGTTTTACTTTTAATTTATCGGAGATACTATGCTGATAGTGCAGAAATATGGTGGGAGTTCAGTTGCAACCACAGAGAAGATAAAATTTGTTGCTGAAAAGGTGGTATCAACAAAAAGGGCAGGCAACCAGGTAGTGGTTGTTGTATCTGCAATGGGAAAGACAACTGATAACCTTATATCCCTTGCAAAAGAAGTCCATCCTTCACCACCTGAAAGAGAGATGGATTTACTTCTATCAACAGGAGAAATTGTATCCGTTGCACTGCTCTGTATGGCTATTGAAAACCTTGGAGAAAAGGCAGAAGGAATGACAGGACACTTTGCGGGAATACAGACAGATAGTTTCCATACAAAGGCACGTATCCAGAAGATTGCACCATCCAGAGTAGTGGAAGAATTAAACAAGGATAATATCGTCGTCATAGCGGGCTTTCAGGGTATAAGCCCTGAAAGCACGATTACCACATTAGGACGTGGTGGCTCTGACCTAACAGCAATAGCAATAGCGGCAGCGGTAAAAGCAGACCTGTGTGAGATATATACGGATGTTGATGGTGTATTTACCACAGACCCGCATATAGTTCCTGAAGCAAAACTTATTCCTGAGATTTCCTATGACGAGATGCTTGAGATGGCATCTGCAGGTGCAAAGGTTATGCAGTCAAGGGCTGTTGAGTTTGCAAAGAGATATAATGTACCTTTTGCAGTTAAGTCAACCTTTGGTAAGGGAGGAGGAACAATGGTAAAGGAGATTCCATTAAGAGAAGGGGCTGATGTATCATCTGTATCACTTGATGAAAAACAGGCAAAGATTACCATATTCAGGGTTCCTGATAGACCAGGGATTGCAGCAAAAATCTTCAGCGCACTCGGAAAGGAAAATATCAATGTTGATGTCATCGTTCAGAATGTAAGCAAAGAAAACTTCGCAGATATATCTTTTACTGTGAATATAACAGAGGTGGATAAAGCAATGAAAATTGTGAAGGATGTCGCAGAAGAACTTAATGCAGCGGATGTTATATGTGATAAAGATATAGCCAAGGTATCCATCATAGGTATTGGTATGATGAACCATCCTGGTGTTGCAGGAAGGATGTTTGAAACCCTTGCAAGAGAAAATGTCAATATTGAGATGATAAGCACATCTGAAATAAAAATCTCCTGTGTAATAAAAAAATCAGACGGAACAAAAGCACTCAAAGCACTCCATAAAGAGTTTATACAATAATATTATGCCAGGGAAGTATAGCATCTGAAGGAAGTTTAGAAAGATAAGAAGACATATCAAGACCCGCCTCACGAAAACTCTCTGTCCAGAGTGAAAACCTGAAATACTCATCCCAGTTTTCCATCTTACCACCTTTCTCCCATACCCTCTTTATAACAGGTGCAAGTGCTTCATCTCCCCTGCCAAGAAATGCTTCAACACAGCTCATATGATAGGGATGGAAGTTAAGTTTTATACGGTTGCTCTTCCTGACATTTCTGACAATAAGTGACCTCTTGTAAAGATATTCCTCTTCTGTTATAAATCTTTCTCTTTCAAAGACCGTATGGGGCTTTGGAACAAAGGTATTAAAGGCGGATTTTATAGTCATAATCTTTGAGAGTTCATTTATAAGTTTTGCTATATCAAGAATATCACTATCTTCCTCGCCTGGAAGTCCAAGTATGAAGTAAAGTTTTATCTGCCTCCATCCACCATCTTTTGCCTTTTCCACAAGTGAGATAAGTTCACCATCCCTTATCCTTTTTCCTATCTTCTCACGCAATCTCTCCCCTGTTTCAGGAGCAAATGTAAGCCCTGTCTTCTTTATCTCCCTTATCTTCGTCGCAAGTTCAAAGGAGAATGTATCTATCCTTATTGATGGAAAGGAAATGGTAACCTTTTTGTCTCTGAACTCACTGAGAAGTTTATCCACAATCTTCTCTATCTCAGGGTGGTCGCCTGAAGAGAAAGAAAGCAAAGAAAATTCCTCATAACCGGTGTTTTTATATGTTTCTCTCGCTATATCCAGTATCCTTTCAGCACTTCTTCTCCTTACAGGTCTCCAGCAACTCCCTGCCTGACAGAAAAAACAACCCTGACCACAGCCACGCATTATCTCAATGGAAACCCTGTCGTGGACTATCTCTGTGAGAGGAACAAGCCACTTCAAAGGGAAATATGCATTATTAAAGTCATTCATAAATCTTTTTTTAACCATCCCTTCTGAAAAAGAGGGGACATATACTCCCTCTATGGATGATAAAGAAGAAAGTATCTCTTCTCTGTCTCTACCCTTCATCTCTTTCAACAACTTTACTATTTCCAGTATAACTTCTTCACCCTCGCCTACCACAAAACAGTCAATAAATGGCTTCAGTGGTGTAAAGTTAAAAACACAGTTTCCTCCTGCAATAATAATCGGGTCTGTATCTCTTCTTTTTGAAGAAAAGATAGGAATATCTGCAAGGGAAAGTATATTCAAAATATTGGTATAATTGAGTTCAGAAGAGATACTGAAGCCAACAACATCAAAGTCCTTTAAGGGTCTTTTTGATTCAAGTGTGAACAGGGGCAGGTTATTGGTTTTGAGTAAAACTTCCATATCATCTGCTGGAGCAAAAACACGCTCACAAACGACATCCCTGTCCTCATTCAAAAGTCCGTAAAGTATCCTTATCCCGAGAGAAGACATACCGAGTTCGTAAAGGTCAGGATAGCAGAGTGCAATCTTTATCTTACACTTTTCAAAGTCCTTATGGACTGCATTAATCTCCATCCCTGTATAACGGGATGGAACGGAGACATAAGGTAACTGCCTTAAAATTTTTTCTTTCATTTTTCTGCCCACCGCGGGGGTGGGATTGAGGTTAAAACATAATGGTGTTCTCTTTTATGTTTGCTACAAGAACTACTGAAATGAGAGATACCATAAGAGAAGAACCACCATAACTTATAAAAGGAAGAGGAATACCAACAACAGGGAAAAGCCCCATTGTCATTCCTGTATTTATCACAACATGGGCAATGAATATAACAAGAATACCTGTTGCCAGCAGTTTTGCAAACCGTTCTCTTGTATAATAGATAACCTCTGCTATACTTTTGAAAAACATAAAATATATACCAAGCAAAACTACCACTCCAATAAATCCGAACTCTTCAGCAAATGCACAGAAAATAAAGTCAGTATGGTATTCTGGCAGGAAGGCAAGTTTTGTCTGGGTACCTCTTAAAAACCCCTTCCCGAAGAATCCTCCAGAACCTATGGTAATAATTGATTGTATAAGGTTATACCCTTTCCCGAGAGGGTCTCTCATTGGATTGATAAATGTAAGAATTCTTTCTCTCTGATATGGTTTCATTATAAACCACATAAAAGGACTTGAAAAAATACCTATAAGAAAAAGTGATATCATCTGTCCTTTTGTTGCACCTGCCTGATATATTATTGCAAAGAAGACCACTATAAAGATAAATGCAGTCCCTAAGTTTGGCTGTTTCAAGACAAGAAGGAATGGTATCCCAATAATAATTAAAGATACAAGGAGAACAGGAAATCTCCTTATATCCTTTTCAGCAAGGTATGCAGCCAGTGTTATCACCGTTATCAGTTTGGCAAACTCTGATGGCTGAAGATTAAAAACACCCAATCTTATCCACCTTGAAGCACCACCAGAACTCCAGGAAAAGAGAACTGCTACCAGCAGGAAAATTATTATAAAGTAAAGAGGCGGAGCAATACGTTGAAAGTCCCTGTAGTCAATCTTTTTTATGAAGGCCCCTGCTATCGTTGCAATAATAATCCAGAGACATTGCTTGAGAAAAATGCTCTCCTTTACAAGAACACCTTTTGATGCACTGAAAAGCATAAGAACTCCTATTATTAATAATAAAGAAGCCCAGAATATCACTCCTTTTTCCATCATCTGTCTTTTAAAATATCTCAACATTCTCTAACTCCTCTGTCTCTGTACCGGTAGAATCATTTAATTCCGGGATGAGAATCCTTTTTAATGCCTTACCGGCGATACCTGCTGCTTCTGAACTTGATGCGCTATCTAAAAAAACCACCATTGCTATTTTAGGACTATCAGCAGGTGCATAACAAACGAAAAAGCCATGTGTTCCAAGGCCAAGTTCTTCTGCTGCTCGCTGGACAGTTCCTGTTTTACCAGCAACTTCAATTTTATCTATTCTCGCTCTACTCCCTGTACCAAACATAACAACATTTTTCAATCCACGTTTAAGGATATCAATCGTTTCTTCACTCACATATACAAACTTTTTAAGTTCAGGAGAAAATTCCTTAATTTTTTGCCCGTCAGGTGAAATTATCTCCTTTACTATATATGGCTTCCAGATATTACCACCATTAGCAACTGTGGATATAAGCGAAAGAAGTTGAAGAGGTGTTGTAAGAATTGGTCCCTGTCCTATTGAAAGATTTAATGGGTCTATCTCCCTTTTATCAGGTAAATATCCCTGTTTTTCTCCTGGAAGGTCTATACCTGTAGGGCTTCCAAGTCCAAACATAGAAGCAAACTCCAGCATCTTTGAAACACCGACTTTCATACCTATTGTTCCAAAAAATATATTGCAGGAATATGGCAGGGCAAGGTTTATATCCACCCAGCCATGTCCTTCTTCCTTCCAGCAATGAAAAACCCTGTCTGCAACCTGAATTTCTCCTGTGCATTCAACACGGTCATATTCTTCTATCGCTCCTGTTTCAAGTGCTGTAATCTCTGTTATTATCTTGAAGACAGAACCAGGAGAATACATACCCTTTATTGCCCTGTTAAGAAAAGGATGCCCTTCTCTATCAAGATATTCCTTGATATTGTTAGCATCAAACCCCGGTCTGCTAACCATAGCAAGAATCTGTCCATTTCTGGGGTCCATAACCGCTATACATCCTCTCCTATCACCGAGTTCTTCAGAAACAATTTCCTGAATGGTCTGGTCAACAGTAAGAACTATGTTATTACCAGGAGAGGAATCTTTTTTACCCATAACCTTCCTCTGGTGGCCGAGAGCATCCACTTCAACCTGAATACCACCTGGAATACCCCTGAGATAGTCATCGTATATCTTCTCTACACCATCCTGCCCTATAAAATCACCCGGTTTATAACCTTTTTCTTTTAACAATTTTAATTGTTCTTCAGATATCTCTCCTGTATAGCCGAGCAGATGGCAGGTATCCCTGCCAAGTATATAATTCCTTATAAGCCCTTCCTGTACGAATACACCGGGAAGTGATGGCATATTCTCTTCTATAAGAGAAACCTCCTCTTTTGTAAGTTGCCTTTTAATATATACCCTGTCAAATGGGTTAGCATACCGTTTTTTGAATTTTCTTAATATCTCCTGTCTATCCATAGAGATAATCTCAGAAAGTATCTCTGCTTCTTTGTCTGGATTTTCTAAATCATAGGGTACAAATACAAGATGTAAGGCAGGTGCATCCTGTGCGAGCGGCCGCATATTTCTGTCATAGATGATACCTCTGGGAATTCCTGTGTCAATGGTCCTTATACAGTTCCTGTAAGAAAGATTTCTATAGTAAGGATACCTTATTATCTGGAGATAAAAGCACCTCAATATAATCACTGCAAAAAATACCTTTGTCAGATTGATAAATAATCTTTTTTCGCCTTCCATCTTAACCTCAACCTTCTCATACCACACTCAATTAAAAACCCCACCACAGAGTTGTACATAGCAAATAGCAATGAATATCTGAACAATGTCCAGGAATTCCACAAAAAGCCATCAGGATATTTAAAGAGCCCCATCATAAAATATACCATACTGAATATGAAGATACATAGAATCCTGCCAGCCATACTCTTTATCTTTAAAAAAGAGTTTATATATACGATAATAAGAAAAATCATACTTGTCATCCCGTAAAATCCCTTTGAGATAAGGTCATAAATAATCCCGGTAATAAAAGCCATCAATAGAGCCACTTCTATATTTCCGTCCCATACAAGAATAAGCAACCATATAAGGAAAAAAGAAGGGACTATCGCTGACTTGAAGTAATTCAGAAAAAATACCTGCAGTCCCATCATCACCAGAAGTTGTTCACCCAACAGTATAGATTTTTTATTCACCTATCAAAACCTCCTCCAGCCCTGAAACGCAACTAAACGGTTTCACATAGATTTTAAGAAATAGTGTATCAGGACTTTTCTCTATCTTTATTATCTCTCCCACCTCAATACCTTTCGGATAAAAATCACTATATCCGGAAGTAATCACCTTATCCCCTTTTTTTACCTGACTGTCTGAAGGTATATACCTTAAAGAAAGAAAGGGAATACCGCCACCTTCAAGCACTCCTATTTCTCTTGTGCTATCTATTATGACACTTATTTTTGACTTTGTATTGAATAGCGTCATAACAGAAGCAGAGTTTCTATCCACCTTTGCTACTCTTCCTATAAGAAACATATCCTTTGAAAGAACAGCCATATTCTCTTTTACACCATTGTCCAGCCCCTTATTAAGAATTATCTCCGCAGGGAAAACAACCGGCTTTATTGATATAACCTGACCTACAACTATTCTTTTTAAAAGGGATGTATCTTTTTTTATATCAAGGATTTCCTTTAACCTGAGATTTTCTGCTATAAGTTCTTCATAGTTTATTATCTTGACCTCTTCTTCGTCCCTGTTTTCAACACCAATAATCTTCACAGAGTGATATCTTACAATCACCAATGAGAGGAAAAACTCCACTATAAATATAACTTCCCTTCTGAAGCGCCATAACATTGTATTTAATTAATAACTCAAAAGTAATAAGTAATAAGTCAAAAGTTAAAAGTTAAAACTCAAAAGTCAAAAGTTATAAGTCAAAAGTAATAAGTAAAAAGTGTTCCAGTTAATACTACTTTATTCCTGTGGGAATTCTTTAAGATACCTGCTTTCCTCCAGCATCTTTCCGGTTCCCATTACAACGGCACTCAACGGGTCATCTGCAACAACAACAGGAAGTTTCGTCTCCTGAGAGATAAGTTTATCAATCCCTCTTAAAAGGGCGCCACCACCGGCAATGGTAAGACCATTCTCAATAAGGTCGCTTGCCAGTTCAGGTGGTGTCTCTTCAAGGATATTTCTTATAGCATTGACTATCTGGGAAAGTGTATCCTTTAATGCTTCCCTGATTTCTTCTGATGTTATCTTTACCATTTTGGGAAGCCCTTCCACCAGACTTCTACCATTGACTTCCATTGTCAATTCTTCTTCAAGAGGAAATGCCGACCCGATATGAATTTTTATCTCCTCTGCTGTTCTCTCACCTATAAGCAAGTTATATTTTTTCTTCATATAGTCAATAATTGCCTCATCCATCTCATTACCCGCTACTCTTAAACTTTTTGTAAGGACAATCCCTCCGAGAGAAATAACCGCCATCTCTGTTGTGCCTCCCCCTATATCGAGGATAAAACTTCCACGGGGTTCTGCTACAGGCAGTCCTACTCCGATGGCTGCAGCCATCGGTTCTTCAACAAGATGTACCTGCCTTGCTCCCGCCTTCAAAGCGGTATCTCTCACAGCCCTTCTTTCCACACTGGTTATTCCTGATGGAACTGCAATTACTATTCTTGGTGGTAGAACAAACCTGTGCTTCGGTGTTTTTGCACGAGATATAAAGTATTTAAGCATGGCGCCACATGCTTCAAAATCAGCAATTACACCATCCTTCATTGGTTTCATCGCAACGATATTAGCAGGGGTCTTTCCTAACATCCTTTTTGCTTCATTACCAACAGCCACAACCTCTTTTGTCTCAAGGTTCATCGTAACAATAGATGGCTCCATTAAAACGACACCCTTGCCACTTACATATACACAGGTATTTGCTGTTCCAAGGTCAATCCCCATATCACTTGAAAAAAAACGAATGAATTTAACCATCTCTTTCCTCTCTTTTAATTTTAATATTCAGTTATAAGTTTTTATTCTTCCACTACTTTATATACGACATCACCTGGATGTACTTTCTGGTCAACTGTAAACCCTATATCATCTCCTGCTTTTGCTGTATCAATATCCTGATGCTCCTTCTGCATTGAGGTAATCTCCTGATAAAAATCTTCACTGTGACCCTTTATATGAACCTTATCTCCTTTCTTCAGTTCTCCATTATCAACCCTCATTGCTGCTACCTGTATATGATTGAAATAGTGTGAAATTTTCCCTATCTCAATTTCTTTCATCTCCCTTCACCTCCTTTTTATCCTCTTTCAGTATTTTGATGAAGGTATCCACAATATCTCTATCAAACTGAATATCTGCATACCTTTGTAATTCAGCGATTGCCTCTTCTTCTGTCATTGCTTTTCTGTAAGGTCTTTCAGAAACCATAGCACTGTAAGCATCTGCAACAGCAAGGATTCTGGCAAACAAAGGAATCTCATCCCCCTTTAATCCTGAAGGATAGCCATTACCATTAATTCTTTCATGGTGATGAAAACATGCTGCAATTTCATCTTTTTTAAGACCGAGTGGTTCAAGAATTTTAACGGTCATTGATGGATGCTGTCTTATGATTTCCATCTCATCCCTGTCAAGAGGACCTGCCTTAAGAAGGATGGAGTCCTTTATACCTAATTTTCCGAGGTCATGCAGATAAGAAGCATTTTTTAACACCTCAAGGTTTTGACTCCCGATACCCATATCTTTCCCTATAAGAAGTGAATAGTAAGCAACCTGTTCTGAGTGTCCTTTTGTATAGGAGTCCTTTGCTTCAAGAGAGTTAATCAGTGATTTTATAGCATTGATATAAGAGTTTTTTATCATATCAAAGAGTATCGCATTTTCTATCCCTATACCAACCTGTAGTGCGAAAATCTCTAAAAATTTTATTTCTTCTTCCGATATCTCCTTTGCCGCTGGAACTTCTATATACATAAAACCAATCTCTTTCTTCGTACCTGTCAGAGGGATGGTTATCCTGTAGTTTCTTTCTTTCTCAATCAGTGCTTTTCTCTCACTGAATATATTTCTAACCTGTGCGTAACTACAGCTTACAGGGAGTTGTTCAGGCAACTTATTTTTTACAGGCATATACTTCCTTAAAACAAAATTTTCCCCTTCTTCTCCTGTAATATACATAGCGACAAGTTCTGGCTGATATATATTATTTACAATGTTGATAACCTTATCAAACAATGGGTCAAGTTCTGTGAGGGAAACAATTACGCGATTTAATTCCAGTATTGTCTTTATCATCTTCAATCTGGAAATTTCGGATGCAACACCATTATTTCCAATATTCCTCTCAATGGCAAGTGATAGTTCTTCAAGAGAAAATGGTTTTACAAGAAAATCTGAAGCACCGGACCTTAAAGCCCTGACCGCATTCTCAACAGTTCCAAAAGCCGTTATTATAATCACAGGGATACCTTTATTTTCTATACTGGAAAGTACTTTGAAACCATCCATTCCTGGCATCTGAATATCAAGCAACACAATATCAAATTTTTCCTTTTCCAGTTGTATCACTGCCTCACTTCCATCATTGCAGCAGGAAGCAAGGTACCCTTCCCCTTCCAGAAATTCCCTGTAAAGATTCCCTATTTCCGGGTCATCATCTATTATCAGAACCCTTTTCTTATTCATTTTTATACCCCTGATGTTTCACTTTTTTATTATACATCTTTATACTTAGAGAGCCAAATTTCTTTCACCTTCAGGAATACTGACTGGAAGGGTAATTATAAGATTTTTCCCGGAAGGATGAAGATTACACCTGAATCTTCCTCCGTGTGTCTCAAATATCTTTCTGGCAAGCATAATTCCTATTGAGACAGTACTTTTTGTTGATGGGCTGAAAGGGATAAAAATCTCTTCTTCATTCTGCAGATTTATTTTATTGCCTCTTTCGTATATGTCTATCTCTATATTATCCCTGTCCTTCCTGAAATTTATATATACTACTCCATCTCCACCTGTATCATCATATATAAAATCCATAACATAATTTACTGCCTCTTTTATTTTATCCTCATCGGACTGAACAAAAATCTTCTCCTCCCCTGAAAAACTAAACTTTATATTATTTCCCTTATTTCTTGCTTCTATGCAGTTTCTGAACAGTTCTACAATATCAACATAAGATACTTTAAGTTCCATCATATCAGCAATTTTATTTATCCTTTCTATTATCTCATTTATCTTCTGAACCTCTGTCTGAACCACCTCCGAAAATTTACCTCTGAATTCTTCATCGTTGTATTTTGTGGGTAACATCTGGGCAAATGTTTTTATTGCAACAAGAGGATTTTTAAGTTCATGGGAGAGCCGTGAAGCAAGAGAACTCCAATATCTGTTTTTTTCTGTCTCTCTTTCTTTCTTCTCAATCTC
Source organism: bacterium (assembly GCA_035406305.1). GTDB lineage: Bacteria > Ratteibacteria > UBA8468 > B48-G9 > JAFGKM01 > JAAYXZ01. Next base: position 12,281 of record DAONKS010000038.1, read on the forward strand.
TTTAACAATGGTAAGATTCTGAAATATCGCCACCGCCCCGGTTATATCTCCATTTGTATCTCTCAAAACATTTGTGCTTAAGCCGAGTATAACCTTTGTCGGTATATATTCAATTTCCACCCTTGTAAACGTCTCTCCACCGCTCAATGCTCTCCTTATAAAATCCGCTATCTGCGAACCTGCCTTTTCTATGGTTTCATTCTTTATATCATCAATTCTTATCCCTAAAATCTCCTCTACATATGAATTAAATACAACAACTCTTCCATTTTTATCAACGGCTATAATGCCCGTCGGTATGTTACGGAAGATTGCTTCCTGATATTCCTTCTGGAAACATATTTCTTTGTATAAGGAGGCATTCTCAAAAACCGTGCTAAGATAGTCCATTATCATACTTAAAGAGTTTATTTCTTTCGGAGTGATTTCATCTCCTGTAATTTTATCCCCTGCAAAAAAGATTCCTATGAGTTCCCCTTTTAATGTCCTTAACGGAAATGCCAGCCGGCACTTAATTGTATCCATAAAACCCTGACATTCAAAAGGTATATCGGGTTCAGATGATTCAAGATTAAGAATACGGCTCTTATTAATAAACCAGAGTATAAGCGGATGGTTCTGACGAAGTTCCAATGCTGTAAAGGTATCCCCAACCCCCACTGAAACTGATGGTACAAATAATTCTCCTTTCTTCAGAAGGATAAGCATCCTGTTAAACTGGAACTTTTTTTTGATTATTTTAAGTACTTCTAAACCTGTCCTCTCAATATCAGAGAAATTCTCAGCCACTATCTGCAGGAATGACTGGAAGAACGCCTCTTTTTCCAGTTCAGAATATATGTGCTCATCCAGATGTTTCTTCTCCCCTTTCTGTGTTATATCCTTTCTTCTGGCTTCCATAAATTTTTCTCTCTCCATGGCCCTTTTCACGGTATGCTTTATCCTCTCTATATCAAATGGTTTTTCCACCACTTCAAAAGCACCCAGTTCAAGAGATTGCCTGGCAATTTTATCAAAGGAAGAAACAAGTTTTACTATTGTAAGTGTGGGGTCATAGGAAAGCAATTCAGTAAGAAGTCCCATAGAATTTGTCCTGCCAAATTGAGAATCCAGTAATATAACCTTTGGCCTTCTCTCCGAGACAGCCCTTAAAGCATATTCAGGTTGAACATCCTCTATAAAATAGTCGCCCTTAAATATCGCTTTTAAAGATGCGGCTATCGTCTTATTCTCTGTTATTAACATTAAATAATTCATCCGTCTCGTTCTCCTTCTGATTCACAGGCAGCTCTATGAAAACTGTAGTTCCCTTTCCTTCTACACTATCTACCTTTATACTCCCTTTATGCTCGTCTATTATCCTTGCCACGATTGAAAGTCCCAGTCCTGTACCCTGTATCTTTGTTGTGAAAAACGGCTCAAATATCTTATCCAGAACTTCTTTTTTTATTCCACAGCCATTGTCTTTTATTGCTATCCTTACCATATCATCTTTTTTTTCTGCCTTAATCTCTATGACCCCTTCTGTATTTATCGCCTGGGCACTGTTGATACATATATTAAGAAATGCCTGTTTTAACTTATCTGCATCTCCTCTGATAATCAGCGGCTCAGGACAGAAACTTTCTTTTATCTCAATTTTCTTGTCCGGAAACTGTGGTGGAAGAAGAAGTATCGTTGCTTTTATTACCTCTTTTATATCAACATCCTCCCATACCAGGCCCCTGGGTTTCGCAAATACAAGGATATCTTCCACCAGTGCATTTATCCTGTCAACCTCCTTTATAGCCAGAGAAGAAAACTGCTCACGGAAATCTTTATCATTATACTTCTCCTGAAGAAGTTGTGCAAAGGTTTTTGGTAAATGGGCTTATAGATAGTTACCACCCCTGTTTAACAAATTTAGAGAGATT
>DAONKS010000039.1:0-3782 GCA_035406305.1 bacterium
TTACTTTTGCCTTTTGAGTTATTACTTTTGCCTTTTGACTTATTACTTTTAACTTATTACTTTTGAGTTATTACTTATTAATTATGAAGATTTTATACTCCGAAGAATTTCTCAAATACTCTGAGCCAGGACATCCGGAATCTCCTGAGAGAGTGAAGGCAATAAAGGAATTCCTGCAGAAAAAAGGTATAGCTGATTTTATAAATCCTGTTTCCTGTAGCGAAGAAGATTTATTACTTGCTCATACAGAAGAACTTGTAAAAAGAATAAAAGAAAACAATTTTTATGACCCTGATACCCCCAATATCCAGAATATTTATCAATATGCTGTATTGTCCTGCGGCTCTGCCATCAATGCAGCATCTCTCGCCCTAAATGGTGAAATTGCATTTTCTCTTTCCAGGCCGCCAGGACACCATGCTGGCAGAAATACACCGGGAGGGTTTTGCTATTTTAACAATATGGCAGTTGCGGTAAAAAAAATTTTAAAAGAGCACAGATTGAAAATTGCTGTTCTGGATATAGACGGTCATCACGGCAATGGAACAGAGGAGATTTTAAAAGGAAATGAAGATGTAATATATATTTCACTTCATCAGTATCCTGCATTTCCAGGAACAGGAACATCTTCTTTTGGTAATTGTTATAACTTTCCTGTATTCCCTGAAAGCACAGCAAAAAATTATATGGAAAAGTTTGAAAAGGCAATGGGTATTATTAAAGAATTTTCTCCTGATTTACTGGGCATATCACTCGGTTTTGATGCACACCATTCAGACCCACTTCTGAATCTTCCACTGGATGATACCCATTACTATCAGATGGCAAAACATATCTCTACAATAACAGAAAAAATTTTCATTGTGCTTGAAGGGGGCTATAATGTAAATACAGTGGGCAATACCTGCTATTGTTTTATCAATGGGTTTGTGTCCCGGAGGAATACAAAATGATACTGGAAAAGATAATTAAAGAAAATCGGGTTGTGATAACAGATGGGAGTATGGGTACGTATCTGGAAAAGTCAGGATACACGGGTAAGAGTCCTGAACTTGCCGTTATAGAAAAGCCCGATATGATAATGAAAATTCACAGGGAATACATTGAAGCAGGAGCCAGAGTTATACTTACAGATACCTTTGGTGCCAATGAATTGCGACTTGCTAAAAAGGGTATGGCTGAAAGGATGAGGAATATAAATCTGAAAGCAGTAGAAATTGCTCTTAACGCAAAAGGAGAAAGAGAAGTTTCTGTGGCAGGCGATATAGGACCAAGCGGAGAACTTCTTGAACCCTATGGAAATCTGATACGCGAAGAGGCGGGAGAAATTTTTCTGAAACAGGCAGAGATACTTATTAATGCAGGAGCGGATTTTATACTTCTTGAGACATTTCAGGATATTGAAGAACTAAAGATTGCCTTTTCTTCTATTCGGGAAAAATTGAATGTTTTTGTGCTACCCTGTATAACTTTATCATCAGGTGATAACCCTAAAACACTTATGGGACAGGGGCTTGAAGATATAGTTAGATTCGCTGATGAAGAAAAAGTTGATGTAATTGGAATAAATTGTGGAGTTTCAAGTGGAGATATGGTAAAGATTGTTAAGAAATTGAAGGGAATGACAGATATTCCTCTCTGGGTAAAACCTAATGCAGGACAGCCACAACTTGTAAACGGTAAGGTTGTCTATCCTGAAAGTGTTGAAGAATTTGTCAGTAATTGTATTGAGATGGTAAGAGATGGAGTGAAATTTATAGGCGGATGTTGTGGAACCAATCCGGAGTATATAAAACTTCTAAAGGCGGCAATAGATGAAAATCGTTGAGGTTGTTTTTGATATTCCTGTTGATAAAACATTTACCTACCTGCCTGCTAAATTTTCAGAATCCATACAGAGGGGGGTAAGAGTACGTGTTCCCTTTGGAAAACAGAAAATAACAGGGATAGTAGTTTCAGTTAAGGATGCGGAGGTTTCAGACAAAAGTGACTACAAAAATATCCTTAAAGTTTATGATGATGTCCCTTTATTAAGTGAAGAACTTTTTCATCTGGCTGACTTTATCTCAAATAGATATTTTGCCTCTCTGGGACAGGTGCTTTTTTCTATGATAGGTGGACTTCCTTTAAAATATCAATCACCCGTTGAATTTCCTTCAGAAGATAAATCCTGTTCTTCCATTAAGGGATACAATAGAAAATATCTTATTTTTCTGAGAGATAAAAATAGAAAGGATACATATCTAAAAATTATTCAGTCAATTCAGAATGGTTCAACACTTCTTTTATTTCCTGAGGTCTCCATTGCTGAAGAATACTACAGAGAAATCAATGCTATCTATGGAGAAAAGGTATTGTTATTCCATTCAGAACTGAAACAGACAGATAAGATGAAGATATGGCTCAAGGTTTTAACAGAGGAAAAACTTATTATTATAGGGACAAGGATTGCTGTTTTTTCACCTGCAGGAGATATAAGAACTATTATATTGGACAGGGGAAACGACCCTTCTTATTATGAACAGCAGACACCGAAATATAATGCTTTTGAAGTTGCGGATTTCAGGTGTAGATTTAATAAAATCCCACTTATTATAGGGGAAACATCTCTTTCTATAAGGGAATACTTTGATATCAGAAAAAGTGGATTTTCAGTTGAAGAGTTTAATGGAGAAGGACTGCCATCTATCCATACTATATTTATGAGCAGAAAAACAGTTGATAAAGAGTTGTCATTTTTTGTAATGGACACCATTTCTCTGATAGAAGAAACACTTCTCAGGAAAGGAAAGGTTGCCGTTCTACATAACAGGAAGGGGAGTTCAAAAGTTCTCAGATGTGAGAAGTGTGAATATAAATTTCCCTGTAATACCTGTAATTACCCTCTGACCCTTTCGGATGACGGAAAGAGTTTACTTTGCAGGTTCTGTAAAACTGTAATTCCGTTTGATAAGATATGCCCTTCCTGTGGAAGTAAGAAGGTAGGAGAAAGAATTTATGGCATTGAAAAAATATACAGAAGATTAAAAGAATATTACCCTGATTTTAGAATTGTGAAATTTACCGGTGGAATGAAAATTGCAGATGAATTTGACATTATTATAGGTACATCCGCAGTTAAAAAGGTCCTGAAGGACTATAAATTTTCTCTTGTGGTTATAATAAACGGCGAGAGTTTCCTGAATACACCTCACTATACCAGTGAGGAAAAGTTTTTTGTTCTGCTTAATGAGATAAGAAGTATGATAGATAATCCTGATTGTAAGATTCTTATCCAGACAAGAAGTCCTAATCTTGAAGTGTACCGGGCACTGGTTGAAAATAATTCTGATGTGTTTTACAGCCGGGAACTATCAGTAAGGAAACAACTGTGTTATCCTCCATTTTCAGAGATGATAAAGATAGAGATAAAGGGTGCTAAAAAGGATGTATTTGAGAGGAGGAAGGGAATAATTGAAGAATATATAAAAGAAAAAGGATATGAGTTATTTTATTCAGGCCCTTCATTTCCACCTGTAAAGAAAGGGAAGGGGGTCTGGAAGTATCTATTAAGGTTTAAAGGGGATTTTGATAGAGATGAGATAAAGAAAATGGCTTATGAAACAGACGCAACAGTAGAAAGTAACCCTGACCAGATTTGACCCTGATAGAAATAAATTTCTCCGCTGTGTTTACATCTGGGTCAAAAAAATGATAAAATTTATTTAAGGGCGGTTAGCTCAGCTGGATAGAGTGCTACGTTGACATCGTAGAGGTCGCAGGTTCAAGTCCTGCACCGCCCA